>CAIPUA010000326.1 GCA_903868115.1 uncultured Holophagaceae bacterium | reverse complement strand
TCTGTGGATGATGTGGTCCACGGAAGCCAGGCGCTGCACATCTTCCTCGGGGCTGCTCAGGTCCGCGGCCAGGGATTTCTCGTCTCCATCGTCCTCCTCAGTAGGCAAGGGGATGGTGAAGGTGGCCGCGAAGTAGGGGAAGGCCTCGATCTGCCGGAACTCCGCGAGATTCGCGGGAATGATGCGGTCCGAATCAGGAGACATAGTCCTCGCCCCCGCCGCCCCCGATGCTGATGACACCTTCCTCTTCGAGTTGACGCACGATCTCGACGATTTCGTGCTGGGACTTCTCCACATCCTTGATCTTGGTGGGGCCCATGAACTCCATTTCTTCCTTCATCATCTCCACGGCTCGGCTGGACATGTTGCGGAAGAACTGATTGCGCAGTTCTTCACTGGTGCCCTTGAGGGCCAGCGTGAGGGTTTTCTTGTCGGCGCGCTTGAGGATTTCGGAAATGCCCATGTCGTCGATGAGCAGGATGTCGTCGAAGACGAACATGAGATCGCGGATGCTGGCGGCGAGTTGGGGATTCTCGTTCTCGATCTTCTCCAGCACCACGCGCCCCGTGGTGCGGTCCATGCGGTTGAAGAGTTCGGCCACCGCGCGCACACCGCCGTAGGCTTCCGTGGCGTAGGAACCCAGAGATTCCAGTTTCTGTTCCAGGATGAGGCTGATGCGCCGCACCACCTCGGGGCTGATCTCCTGGAGATTGGCCATGCGCATGGCCACATCGGCGCGGAGCGCCTCGGGCAGGCTGGCGATGAGCTCACCGGCCTGGGTGGCGTTCAAATGGGCCAGGATCAGGGCGATGGTCTGGGGGTGCTCGTTCTGGATGAACTTGGAGAGCTGCTGGGGATTGGCCCGTTCGAGACTGGAGAAGCCCGCGGAGGATTCCAGGGCCTTGGTGAGCCGATCGATGATCTTGCGCGCGGCCTCGGGTCCCACGGATTTGATGAGCAGTTTCTTGGCGTATTCGATGCCGCCTTGGGCGATGTAGGACTTGGCCAGGGACATGGTGTGGAACTCTTCCAGCACCTCGTCCATGGTCTCCGGCTGCACATGGTGAGTGAGGGCGATCTCCTTGGAAACCTGCTGAATTTCGTCTTCTTCCAGGTATTTGAAGATGCCTGCCGCCACATCGTCGCCGAGAGCAACCATGAGCACTGCGGCCTTCTGAGTTCCGTTCAGCTTGGCCATGGGCTATTTCTCCTCGTCGAGCATCCAGGACCGGACCAGGGACGCGATGGTCTCCGGATCAGCCGTGGCGCTCTCCTGGATGCGCTTCTTGATCAACTGGCGGCGCTGGGCCTCGGGGGCCCCGGCGGCACCCTCGGCGTTGAGGTCCGCTTCGATCTCGGCCTCCATCTCCGCCATGCTCTTCACGGGAGTGGCTTTGCGGGCGGGCGCATGCGCCCCACCTTCATCGCCCTCGCCGTGAACCCGGAGCGGCGCGGGGCGGTTGATGGCGGAGGAAAGCTTCTTGAGCATGGGCAGCACCAGCAGGAAGAACACGGCTAATCCAATGATGGTCGGCACGAGGTAAGGCACAAGCCTCAGCCCCTGATCGACCCACCACTGCTTCTTGGCGGCGGCCTCCTCCTTGGGGTTGGCCATGGAGGCGAAGCCGATGTTTTCCACCGTGATGACATCCCGGTCCGGTTTGATGCCCACGGCGGCGGCGACCTGCTCCCGGATCTTCTTGAGTTCCTCGGCGCTGCGCGGCTGGATCTTCTCCACGGGCTCGCCCTTGGCGTCCTTCTCCCACAGGGTGGCGTGATCAATGATGACGGCTAGGGAAAGGCGCTTGATGGTCCCGGGGGCCTTCTCGGTGCTCTGGATGCTCTTGCTGATCTCGTAGTTGGTGGTGACGTCCTTCTTCTGGCTGTCTTCAATGACTCCGGGCGCCAGACCTCCACCGGTGGCGGGCGCCACATTGGAGGGCGTGCCGGGAACGCCGGAACCGCCATCCCGCTTGGTGATCTTTTCTTCCTTTGTCTGGACGGAGCGCTCGATCTGGACTTGTGGGTCGAACTTCTCCTCGTTGATTTTGACCTTGTCAAAATCAAGTTCCACATTCGCGGTGGCCCGCACCTTCCCCATGCCCACCACAGGCTCGAGGAGTTCGTTGACCTTCCGGACAAGGTGGTCCTCCACCTCCCGTTGGGCCTTCTTCTGGGCGTCGGTCGCGCCCACCATGGGGTCCCTGCCGGTGCGGCTGAGGATGCGGCTGCTCTGATCGATGACGACGACATTCTCGGGTTTGAGGCCCTCCACTGAGGCCGCCATGAGATTGACGATGGCCTGGGTGTTCTCCTCCGGCAGCATCCGGGAACCCTTGAGACGCAACAGAACGGAGGCCTTGGCGTCCTCCTTCTCGGTGACGAAGGGGCTGTCGTTGGCGGTGGTGATGTGAACCGTCGCACCGGAGATCACGGCGCTGAGACCCTCGCGGAGGGTGCGGGCCAGTTCGGCCTCCATGGCCCGCCGGTACATCACCTTCTGGGTGAAGTCGGTGGTGGTGAGGGCTGGGGATTCCAGCTTGTCGAACATGCCGATGCCCTCGCCCTTGGGCAGGCCGTCCCCGGCAAACTTCAGGCGCAACTCACCGACCCGGCTCTCGGGCACCTGGATCGTGCGCTGATCCTGGCTCAGGTCGTACTTGACGTTCTGCTTCTTCAATTCCTCCACGATGCGGTTGGCATCCGTGGCGGGCAGATTGCTGAAAAGCGTGCCCATGCTTTCCTGGCTGAACCAGAGGCCCAGCCCAGCCAGCGCCAGGAGCACTGTCACCGTCATTGCCGCCACCATCGCCTTCTGCGTGGAGGTCATGCCCTGGAAGGCTTTTTGAAACTGGGATGTCAGGTCGTTCTCGCTGGCCATGGGGTCCTTTCGATGGCCAGGACCTCAGGGCTGGGTCGCGCTACATCTGCATGCGCATGACTTCCCGGTAGGCATCGATCAACTTGGATCGCACGGCCATCATCATCTGGAAACTGACATCGGCTTTCTGGACCGCCAGAATCGCCGTGTGCATGTCAGTCGCTTCGCCCGTCATCAAGTTCCGTGCCTCTTGCTGGGCGGTGTGCTGGGCGGTGTCCACTTCCTGCATGGCCTGCTTGAGGAGATCGCTGAAATTGGCACCTTCGGCCGTGAGTTCAGGCCCCTTGTTCACAGCCTTTCCGGCTTCGCCAAGCGGCTGAAGCGCGGGGAACTGGCTGAGGTTGAGCAGGGGGTCCATGGTGCCTTCGCAGTATCAGGATGAACTCTTGGGAAGGGGCGCGCCAGTCAGATTTCCGTCACTCGCCTACTGGACCCGAAGCAGATCCTGGGCCGAAAGGGACATGGCTCGCACGGCTCGCACGACGGCGATATTGGCTTCGAAGGCCCGACTGGCCTCGGTCAGGTTCACCATTTCTTCGACCGGGTTCACATTGGGATAAAGGACCACACCCTCGGCATTGGCGTCGGGATGGGTAGGGTCGTACTTGGAGATGAAAGGATCCTTCGCCGGGGCGATCTCCGCGACCTGAACGCCCGTGAGGGGCTGCCCGGTCGCGTTCTTGCCCATGTCCAGCATCCGGAAGACGGCATCCTTCTTCTTGAAGGGGCCTCCATCCGCAGTCCGGGTGGTTTCGACATTGGCGATGTTGGCCGCGATGAGTTGCACCCGCAGGCGCTGGGCGGCCATGCCCGAGGCGGCGATGTCGTTGATTTGGTTGAAGCTCATCAGTGGGCCACTCCATCACGAATCAGTTGGTAGATCTTGCGGAGTTCCTGCTGGGCGAAGCTGGCGCTGAGGGTGTAGGCGGACTGAGTGCGAGCCAGGGCCACGTTTTCGCGATCCAGGCTCACATCGTTGCCATCGTTGCGCTCCCAGTTGGGCCGGATGGGATCGGCCGAGGGGGGCAGGCTCGGGCTGGTTTGGAGGGAAAAATGTTTGGGATTGGTCTGGGCAATGGGCATTATGTTCCCATCCAATTTGGCAATCTCGTTCTTCATGGCGGCCGTGAAACTGAAATCCTGGGTCCGGTAGCCCGGCGTATCGATGTTGGCGAGATTGGCCGCGATAAGGCTCATCCGTTGAGTGGCGAGCCCCATGCTGCGGTCCATGCTCTGAATCATGGGGTTGACGGAGACGAGATCAAACATGGCAAGCCCTGCAGAAATGGCCGCAAACGGGTGCGGTCTCTTCAGCGATGCACACTCCATGCCGAGGCATTTCCGGAGTCCCGTGACTGAAATGTTGCCCGATCGGTATTCCGGAGGTGGAAAGCGTTGCTAAACTGCCCGTTCACGTTGAGGTAAGCCCATGAAGATCACCACGCGAACTCACCAGGACATCACGATCCTTTATCCTGAAGGAAAAATCACCCTCGGCGACGGCGACCAGGAACTCGGCGAAGCCGTCCGAACGACCCTGGAACAAGGCTCCCGCAAACTCATCATCAATTTCGACAAGGTGAGCTATCTGGATTCCTCGGGTGTGGGCGAGTTGGTGGGGTGCTATACCTCCATCAGGAACCGCAAGGGCGAAATGAAAATCTGCGGCATGAACACCCGCATCTTCGGCCTCATCAAGATGACGAGCCTGCACTCGGTCTTCGAAGTCCTGGACACCGAGGAAGAGGCACTGGCCGGGTTCTGATTCCGTTCCTGCGGCACGCCCGCCCCGCCTTCCTCGCGGTGGTGGGCCAAGCCCTTGTCCTGGTTGGCTCGGGTGGGCCTGGGGCCTGGGCGCAGGAAGGGGCTGTAAGGAACCTTGCTCGGGTGGAGTTCCGGGGTGGCAGCGAGGACGACCGTCGTTTCGCCGCAGCCGCGCTGGGGCTCCGGTCGGGCACGCCCGCAGACGAGGGACAACTGGCCTTGGGCTTGACGGCTGTGCGGATGACAGACCGCTTTCTGGAGGTGCGGGGCACTTTTGAACATGAGCCCGATGGCGTGGTGGCTCGGATCGACTTGGTCCCCATGCCAGGTCTGAAGGGGTGGACGCTGGTCGGATCCCTCCCGCTTCCCGTACAGAAGGATCTCTTTATTGGGTTGCGTAAAGGCATGCGGATCGGGGATCTCCGCCTGGAGCAGTTTCGGCAGGTGGCTGAGTTCCGCCTGCGGGAAGCGGGTTACCCGAGGGCGGAGGTGCGTGCGCACCGGGAGGCTCCGGCCCTGCTTCGGTTCGAGATCCAGCCAGGCGGGCCAGCTCTCATCCGGAGCCTGCGGTTCGAGGGCGAGGCGGGAAAATACGGAGCTGAGCGTTTGCTCAAGCTCCTCAAGGCCGAACTCGGGCGCACGCTTTGGACCCAGGAATTTCGTCGCGAGGCCCTTGCTAGGGTCCGGCAGCGCTTCATGAAAGACAAGCGGTTCCAGGGGCAGGCGGATCTTGCCTTCGGGGAGGACGGGAGCCTGGTGCTCAAGACCGCTCCGGGCCCCGTGGTGCGTCTGTCTTCCCAGGGTGCGGGCCTCGGGTTCAAAAGCCTCAAGGATCTGGTGCCTCTGGTCCGTTCGGAGCGGTACAGCCCGGAGCTGCTGGAGGCGGGGGCCCGCAGCATCGTCCGGCACCTGCGCTCGAAGGGCTACCTGAATGCCGAAGTGAGCCACCGCACGGAGGTGATCGCAGGCAGTCCCGACTCCCCGCAGGAGATCCGAGTCACCTATGTGCTGGCGCCGGGGGAACGCCTGGCGGCGGTGGGCGTGCGCTTCGAACGGAACCAGGAGATACCCTCTGCCGAGCTGGAAAAGGCCGCCGAGCTGCCTTCCTCCTGGCTGGGACTGTTCCCAGCCCGGTGGACGGCTGAACGAATCAGTGCGGTCGAAGAGCGCATCAAGAACCTCTACCGGAGCCGTGGCTTTGCCGATATCAGCCTGCGCAAGCTCCCCCTGGAGCGGAAGGACGGCAGAGGAACGCTGGTCTTCCAAGTCCGTGAGGGCAGTCGACGCTTTCTCGAGGCCCTGATGCTGGAGGTGCCCGCGGATCCGATCTTCCAGGCGTGGTATCTGGCCGAGTCCATGGCCTTTGTGTTCGCGGATCGGCCGAAGCTGATCGCCCTGGATTCAGAGAGGATCCGTCGCTTCGGCAGTGAGCGTCCCGGCATGGTCGGCATCCGGGGCACGCTCCAGGAACTGGAATCCAAGGGCAAGCCGGAGGTGCGGACCTTCCGCTTCAGTTTTGATCGGCCCCTGCCCCTGCTGAAGAGCGATCTCTCGCAGGTGCTGAGCGCCCTCCGCCAGCGGATTGCAGCCTTGGGCGTCCTGAAGCCGTCCACGCCAAGCCTGCGTCTGGAACCGGGGGCCGAGGGCACCGTGGCTGCCATGACAGTACTGAGCCAACCGCTGACCCGGCTGCGGCGGATGGTGGTCCAGGGCAGCGATGCCACCCGCGCCCGCGCGGTGCTTCGGGAGATTCCGTTGGAGCCGGGTGCGCCCATGGATCCCGATCGATTATCCAGAGCTCAGGCGCAGGTCGGCAATCTCGGAGGCTTTGATCGGGTGGATCTGCAGCCCTTGCGAGAAACTGGCGAAGGCGACCCCGCGAACCCTTGGCAGGATGGTGATCTGTTCTTGAGGGTGCATGAGCGTTCCCCATGGATCTTCAGTTCGGGCTTCGGCTACGACAAGAGCCAGGGCTACCATCTGGATCTGGGCGCCCAGCGCCTGAATGTGGGCGGCATGGGCCGGACCCTCGATTTCGGAATCCGGGCTGGCGATGCCACGATTCGGAATCCCACCCTGCGGAAGTGGTTTCCCACCGGCGAATTCACCCGGTCCGTGGACATGTACCGGATCGGCTACACCGACCCCTGGTTCGCACCGGAAATGCTGGGCGCGTGGCTGCCCACCCGGACCCAGCTTGTTACCGAGGGCGCCTATATCGAGGAACAGCGCTCGGCCTACCTCCTGCGGCGGCGCCGTGCCCAGGCCGGGCTCGAATGGGAGCTGGGGTTGGGTTCCACGCTCCAGACCGGCTTCCGCTTCGAACGCAGCGAGGTCCGGGCCCTTCCCGGGTCGGGCATCCTCGACAGCGAACTCGAACTGGTGGCGCGCATTCCGGGGCGAGCCATCATTTCGGCTCCTTACGTACAACTCGTCCGGGACCAACGGGACAACCGTCTGGACCCCACCTCTGGAAGCTTCAGCGTGGCCCGCTTCGAGTTCGCGAGCCAGGCCCTCGGCACGAGCCCGAACAGCAGTTTCGTGAAACTGGATTTGCGGCAGCAGTGGAACTGGGCCCTGGGCTACAAGGCCTCCCACGGTGTCGTCAGCCTCGGCTTGCGTGTGGGCATGGCTCGGCCCACCGCCAGCACGGCCGAGGATCTCCCGCTCTCGGAGCGCTTTTTCGCGGGCGGACCGGGTACCCACCGAGGCGTGGAACCCGACATGCTGGGCGCCATCGGGTCCGTCCCGCTGCGGGGAGGACCGCCAACTTATCCCATGCTCACCGATGCCAGCGGGAACCCCCGGTTCCAGACGATTCCGTTGGGAGGGCAGGGGCTCGTGCTGGCGAACCTGGAATACCGGTTCCCGATCTACGGTCCGGTGTTCTGGGGCGAGGTGTTCGTGGATTCGGGGCAGATCTATCAGAGCCTTCGGGATAACGGTCAGCCCTCCCGTTTCCCGGCCCTGCGCACAGCCCTGGGGCTCGGCCTGATCTTCAAGATCGGCCTGCCCATCAAGATCGAATACGCCGCCGACACAAAGCGGATTCTCGGGAGTTCCCGAACGGCTCTCGAACGGGAAACCCAGCTCAAAAGCCTGCTCGTCTCCGCAGGTTTCCAGTTCTAAGAAAAGGGCCACCCGATTGGATGGCCCTTTGCTTAGGTGGAACACCTCGAAAGCATTGATCTGGTGTGAGGAGAGATCATCTTTTCACATTCTCAAGTCAGAGTTCTGTGCCCTCAGCCAGTACCCCAGTCACTATACACGATCCGTTTTTTTGCTCGGAAACCGAGGCAGAACTGGTCCACAATCAGGATGTTCTATATCCACATGGGCAGGTCCTGGTTGCATTGCTGGCTATGTGACGCGAAAGGAGCACTTAAATATGCCGACTGACAAGGCGCTACCGCGAGGCCGAATCCTGATGCACCGAAGTATTCGCCACGTTCAGGTTCAGCCTTGGAGATTGACATTCTGGCTCACAGTTGCACTGATCGGCACCGTCGCCTTGGTGTGGTACAGCGTTCCCTTGGTGCATGGGTATCGATTCATGGTGAATTCTCTGTTGCAGTGGACCGGCATTCCTTTTGAAGCCGGAAAAGGTGAAATGCTAAGCCATATCTGGATTCCAAACTGGAATATTGGAACCTTCAACCCAGTCGTTTCACCACGAGGTTTCTGGACCTACGGGTTAGTGATTGTCCTGGGCCAAATTCTCATTTGGCGCGCCTCGTGGATCCCCCTGCCTCTCGCCGCATGGATCGCGGCCATCCTGCTTGTGCTGCTCCTTGCCATTCTCATTCTCCACTGGCGCCCCGAGCCCATCCTTACACCTTTAGCCTTCTCAGTACTTTGGGGGAAGGTGACAATCGGTACGGTGCTCATTTACCCATGCTTGTGGGCCTTACTTGTGGGCATCCTGCCCCTTCCCATCTCGCGAGTGGCTTTTTGGGGCTGTGCCGCCTTGGTCTTTTTCTTGGCTTGGAATATCGTTCGGTTGGCCTTTTTCTTGGCGCTCGCAAGGTGGGCAGGTGTTGTCTGGCTGCCCATCGGCATCGTATTCGGAGGGACACTACCAGACTGCCTTGTCCTCATCACCGCCTTCGCCTTTGTGATGGAGAAGGTTGGGCCTCTCTGGGATGAACTCGCATGACCCTCGAACTGATCGTACTTTTGGTTAAAGGGTATTTGATTTTCACAGTGGTGGTACTGGTCATCTACGTGGTCCGCCATTACACATTGACCCTGGCACGGGTTTTTCTTCCAAGCCGAGAGGCATATCAGGACTGGGCCTGTATGGCGACCCCCACCGTTACGGTGCTGGTGCCCATGCACAACGAAGAGCGAGTCTGCCTCGGCGTGCTTCAGTCGCTGGAACGTTCAAGCTTCGACAAAACCAAGCTGCAAGTGATCCCGGTGAATGACCGCTCCACCGATCGCACTGCCAAGATCATTGATTCCTTCGCCAAGTACCACGCTTGGTGTCAGCCTTTTCATCGCAAGGAAGGCAAGGGGGGTAAGCCTGCAGCAATGAAGGATGCCATGCCTCTGGTTACAGGTGAGGTAGTGATCCTGTTTGATGCCGACTACCTCCCGGGGGTCGGTCTTCTTGACAGCCTTGTGGCGCCCTTCATGGACCCGGAGATTGGCTTAGTCATGGGACGGGTTGTACCCCACAACGGATCCCGAAATCTGTTGACCCGACTCCTGGAAATCGAACGCAGCGGCGGATACCAAACCAATCAGCAAGCCCGATGGCGGTTGGGCCTTGTACCGCAGTTCGGTGGGACGGTGGGGGGGATCCGTCGATCGGCTTTGGAAACGGCCGGCGGTTGGGATGACGGGATGCTGGCCGAGGACACAGATCTGACCTACCGCCTCTTGGCCTTAGGTTGGAAGGTGGCCTACATCAATCGCGCCGAGTGTTATGAGGAAGTCGTCGAGACCTGGATTGACAGGAGAAAGCAGCTTCGCCGATGGGCAATGGGGCATATGCAGGCGTGCATGCGGCATCTCTGGATACTCCTGCGGAACCCCGATCTTGGGCGATGGGAAAAAATCGACGGCGTCCTGCTCCTTGTCGTCTACTTCGTTCCCCCGCTTACATTCATAGCGTGGTTTGCCTCGGCCTTCCTCCTAATGGTTCGACCGGACCTGTTCCCGCCTGCCATCGGCGTGATGCTGGGGGTGATTGTTTTTTTCTCCATCGGCAATTTTGGGACCTTCTACGAAATTTCCGTGGCTCTGGCACTCGATGGGTTGGGGAAACGGCAGCGTCTGCTTCCCTTCATTGGAGGAACCTACGTTGCAAGTCTTTTCCTGGTTTCAGAGGCTCTCCTCAGACTCATCTGGAACCGCATCCGGGGGAAAAGCCACATTGTTTGGGATAAGACACCGAGGTATCGGCGATGACACCCTTCATGTCCGTAATCATGCTAGGGGGCCTCGCCTGTGGAATGGGGCTGATACTTCTCATGCCTGCCATTTTCGAGTGGCTTCGCCCCAAAGACGCCCAGCCTATCGCCATCGATAACACCTGGTCTCGCAATGACACAGTGTTCGCACAAAATTTCCGTAGGCTGGCTGGGTCATGGTGGGGCATCAGTGCGCATGTCAATTCTCCACACGTTGGGATTTCCGCCGGGCAGATAGTCGACACTCCTGTTCTAGCTCAAAACCTGACGACAGGACCCGATGTCTGGCTGAAGAAAGAGGTTTGGACACGTGAAAACCTAATTTTGGGTTCGAACAATCAAGCGCGGGCGCTGCTCAGCGATGGGTTCGCCGATCTCGGCAGTGGTTGTGCCGTGGAGCGCTGGGTCCACGCCGAGCAGAGCGTAAGTCTGGGACAGGACACCGTCGTGAACGCCAGGGTGACATCTTGTGAACATATTCACCTAGAGCGTGGTTGCCAGACGCAACTTCTCTATGCCCCCACCATTGAATGGTCTGGTCAGTCGCTTCCAATCCCCATCGATGTTCCTTCTCATGTACGTCGTTGGTTCCGCCGTAGAAAGATTTCTGAGGCCGGCCGTTCATGGGATGTGCCACGGTTCGGAACTCTCGATGAAACAGTATTCGTCAACGGTGACCTCATCCTCGATAATGAAGCCGATGTTGACTTTTCACTGGTCGTTCGAGGCAATCTTTACATCCGGAAAGGTGCTCTCATCGCGGGAAACCTGAAAGCGCACGGGGACCTAGTCGTTGAGAATTCAGCGGTGATCGGTTCCCTGACCTGCAAGGGAAGGTTGGTGGTTGGTGCGGGTTCCTCCATACAGGGATGTCTGATGGGTGGATCACTAGTTTGGCTGGGAGATGGCGTAATCATCGGACGTCCCGACTTTCTTCAAGCAGTGAGTGGGCAGTGCGTTATTCTCACAGGGAAAGGCGTGGTCCACGGTCGCATCCACGCCGTCACAAAGTTGATAGAGGTGCAACGTTGAGCCTTGTTCCCATTCAATTTCTAAGGATCTTGAAGGTGGCGTCGTGAATAGGGTAGGCATTTGGGCCTGGGCCTGTGTGATGGTTTTCGGCACTACCCTGCGGGCGCAGGAAATTCCCTTTTCGGAGAACCATATCGCCGTTGGTACCTATCAACTCAACCTCACGAATGGATATGGCCCCTGGCGTGGATTTTTGTTGGACGGATCCTGGGATCCACTCAAGAACGGAAAATTCATTGGTGCCATAACCGCCTATGACCGCCCGGAAGGCAACGGCACAGTATTTTCTGCGGGGAAGTATCAGAATTTCAAAGGTGGTTTTGGATTTTTCGGCTTGATAAGCAGCGAGGGGGCCACTTATCTGCCCGAGGCTCAAGTTACGGTCGACCTCAATTTCGACTTGCCATGGATGGGATGGGT
>CAIPUA010000325.1 GCA_903868115.1 uncultured Holophagaceae bacterium | reverse complement strand
GGCATGTTCATGTCCAGGATCACGACATCGGGGTGCAACCCGGCGGCGAGTTCCGCCAAGGCCGCCTCGCCGCTAAGGACGGGCGTCACACCGTGGCCCAGGGCTTCCAGAATTGCTCGAATGGAACTCTGGATCAGGGGATCGTCGTCCACCAGCAGCACCGATAAGCCGCCGGCGGAGGGTTCTGATTGGTCTGCAGGCACAGCTTCCTGGGCCTGCCTTGTGGCTTCACCGACCGGGAAGCGCATTCGCACGCGGGTGCCCTGGCCGGGTTCGCTCTGGATTTCCAGTTGCCCCCGGTGGGCCTTCACGGTGCTGTAGACCATGGACAGGCCCAGGCCTGTGCCCTTGCCCACTTCCTTCGTCGTGAAGAAGGGATCCAGGGCCTTGGCGAGCACCTCCTTCGACATGCCGGTGCCGGTGTCCTCCACCATTACCTCGACCCACTCGTTATCGACATTGCGGGTGCGCAGGGTCAGGGTGCCGTTCTCGGGCATGGCGTCCACGGCGTTGACACAGAGGTTCAGGAAGGCGTGGGTCAGGGCGCCGCCATCTCCACGGATGGGCCGCAGATCGTTTTCGAGATCCAGTTTGAGATGGACCTTGGCCAGGGTGGTGCATTCCAGCAGGTGCACCTCCTCGCGGAGGATCGCGTTCAGGTCCAGCTCGCGGTCCTCCACTGGACTCTGGCGGGCGAAGCTCAGCAGGCTCTTGACCATCTTGCCGCCCCGCTCGGCGGCCTGGACGATGACCGCAAAATAGTTGCGACTCTTCTCATCCGCCTGACCTTCTGCACCCAGTTCAGCCATGCCGAGGATCGCCATCAGCACATTGTTCATGTCGTGGGCCACGCCCCCGGCCAGGGTGCCCAGGCTTTCCATTTTCTGGGATTGCTGGAGCTGGGCCTGGAGCTTGGCATTCATTTCCTCGGCCTGTCTGCGCTCGGTGACATCCGAGTGCATGAGCACATACCGCTCGGGCCGACCATCCAGGCCCAGGATGGGGAGGCCCACCATCCAGATCCAGATCGGGCGGTTGGGAAACTCAGGAAAAAGGTCATGGGGATTGTAATAGAACTCCGGGAAGTGAACCACTTGCCCCGCCTCCATCTGCTGCAACAGCCCACCGAGTTCCTGTTTGAGCAGCAGTGGATCACGGAAGAGGCAGTAGTCGGCCGGGGGCACGGCCTGGAAGAGACGGGTGTGGGCCGGGTTGACGGACACCGTGAAGCCGCCCCGGTCGAGCACCTGGATGGACAGCGGATTGCGGTCGATGATATCGGTGAGGAAGGCCGATTCCAGCCGCAGTTTTTCCTCCGCCCGCTTGCGGGCGGTGATGTCGGAGACAACGCCGTGCCAAAGCACATCTCCATTTTCCAAGGGTTCGGGAATGGATTCGATGTGCAACCACTTGACGGCTCCCTCGACCAGCACCCGACCTTCCCATAAAAACGGTACCGTTTGCCTGAGTCCATCCTGATTCAATTTATTGAAGGCCTCTGAGTCATCGGGGTGGACCACTCGGAACGCGAGCTGGACATCCGCCCGAAGGCTTTCAAGCTCCACACCGAACATTTCCGCTACCTTGTTGCTGGCATATTCGAGTGCGAAGGTCTCGTCCGGTTTACTGCGGATGAGGTAGACGCCAACGGGGATCTGGGACACCAGATTGTCGTACCGCTTCACGCTCTCCCGCAGATTCTCCTCCGCCCGCTTGCGGTTGGTGATGTCGCGCACGACGAAGACCATGTGGGTGGGTTGCCCATCCGCACCCCGTACGAAATCGGCGTTCGTCTCCATGTCGAAGGTGCTGCCATTGGGGCGCAGCCCGCGGTATCCACCCACCCCGGTCATGATGCCCTGGAACATGAGGGCTAGGTTGGACGCCGCACGCTCCCGATCCTCGGGCACCACGAAATCGAGAATCCGCTGGCCCCGCAATTCCTCTTCCCGTGCGCAGGCGAACATCGTCAGGGCCACGGGTGAAATCCCCAGGATGCGACCCTCCAG
>CAIPUA010000324.1 GCA_903868115.1 uncultured Holophagaceae bacterium | reverse complement strand
GGGAGACGTCCAGACGACCTTCGGCGTCGGCTTTGACCTTCTGCCACGTGAGGCCCGGCAGCTTCTGGGCCTGGGGCGGCAGGTCGTCCTCCACGAGGGCGGCCTTCACAACACTGGATAGTTCCCAGTCCGTGATGAAGCCGAGGGCTCTCCAAACGGGCAGCGGCGGTTCGAAGCGCAGCGTGTCGTCCTTTCGGTAGCTGAGGTTGGAGAAGAAAGCCGAGCCATCCATGGGTGCCATGAGGCCGATGCCGCCGGTGACCGGATCCCGCTGCAGGTGGGGAATCACCAGGGCCGGGGTCTTCATGTCAGCCACGAAGATTCGCGCCTGGGTGCCCTTCACTTCGAGCTTCACGTGGAACCACTGCCCCGCAGGCACCGGCGAAAAGGATGTGAACCCTTCCCCCGCATAGAGCTGCCAAGAGTCCACGCCGTTGAACATGGGGAGGTACTGCACCACATCGGAGTACCGGGCCAGCGTGGCGCGGTGGGGGCGGAGGTAGAAGCGTTCGGTGTTCCCTGGCGAGACCTGCCGAAAGAGCACACCGGGATAGGACCGATCCCCGGTCACCGCCATGTCCAGTTCGATGACGCCGTCCAGGAAAGTCGCGTCCTTAAGGGTCGCGCTGCCCACCAGGGCCTGACGCCCCAGATGTTCCACCACCCGGGCCCGGCCCAGGTCCCACTGCGACGGATCGAAGGGGATGGGCTGGCCCTCCTCGCACCCCCCCAGGGTGCCCACGAAGGCGAGGGACAAGGCGCCGAATCGGGAGCGCATGGGAAGTGGGGTGCTGGGGATCACGGGACACTCTCCATCGGGAATGCGGGCTCAAGAATGAGTCCCCGCGCTTTTCACGAGGCTACGAAGGTTTCCCAAACCAAGTGAGGCCCTCCCACGAAGCGGATGATTTCATCCACGAACGGTCGGCTGGCATCCATGGGCCCCTAGGATTGGATTTGCTGGTGTAGGAGCAGGGATCCATCGGCAGGGGTTGCTGCGTGCCCCGGGCGGCGTTTGACCCTCCAGGAATTTCCTGGAACCCAAATGACGGTTCGTGGATGCCATCCACCCGTTGGTGGAAGCCCCTCATAAGATCCGGATCCTGGCCCGTAAGCTCCTTGCTATCCACCGGAGGAATCCCATGGCGCGACTCGCGACCCTCACCCTGCTCATCCTGCTCGGCCTCTGCAGCGCTCGTGCCCAGGTTGCCGGTTGCTGTAATCCCGGGGCGGCCCCCGTTGTTGAAGCGAAGGTGAAGGTTCCTGCGACTCCCGCAGGCCGACAGTTGCAGGCCTGGATCGACAAGCTCAATGCCGGAGACCCGAACCGCATCCGCACGTTCGTGCGCGAGCATTTGATCGGTCAGGCGCGCAAGGACAATCCGGAAGACCACTGCGTGAAGGTGGAAGGCGACATCCTCAGCCTCTACGGGCGCCTGCACGTGCACAGCTTCGACGCGATCTCCGCCACCGCGATTCGGGCCCTGCTCACCAACGAGGGGGAAACCCGCTGGGTGAAGGCCTTCATTCACGTGGAGACCGAGGCGCCCCACCGCATCGATGACATCGACGTGGGCCCTGGGGAGCCGCCGGTGGGTGTGTCCTCCGGTGGCTGTGGCGTCCCTGAGCCCGCAGGGGCCCGGGTGGAGCCCCTGAGGATCGTCGTGCCGAAGGCGGTGGCGTCGAAAGTGATCCCGGGCCAGAAGGCTCTGGTGGCGGG
Organism: uncultured Holophagaceae bacterium; assembly: GCA_903868115.1. Taxonomy (GTDB): domain Bacteria; phylum Acidobacteriota; class Holophagae; order Holophagales; family Holophagaceae; genus JAYREN01. The sequence goes on along the minus strand of CAIPUA010000324.1, from coordinate 1,635 downwards.
CAAGGTGGTGGCGCGGGTGCCCTTCGAGATCCGCCAGGGTCTCATGACCATCCCCGTGCGCATCAACGGCTCCAAAGAGGTTCTCATGGCTGTGGACACGGGTATGAGCGCCCCCATCACGATGCTCAACCATCGCGAATCCATGAGGGAACTTGGCCTCAAGGGCGGCAGGAAGACCGGGGTCAGGGGCGCGGGGGAGGGACCCATGCGCGAGGCCACCATGGTGCAGGACACCGAGCTCCAAGTGGGAGCTCTGACCCTGAAGGGGCAGCATGTGATGGTGATGGATGAGGGGTGCGAGGGCTCTTCCTGGGACGTGGATGGGGTGATCGGAAAGAGCCTCTTCGACCGCTACGTGGCGGACATCGATTACGAAGCGGCGACGCTGACTTTCTATGAACCCGCCGAGAGCACGCTCGGGGATGGTGTGCTGCCGATCCCGCTGGAACTGAGGAATGGGATGCCGGTGTTGAAGGGGAGCATCGACACCAACGGGAAGGGCCTGGTGGCGGCGGACATGCTGATGGACCTCGGCCACAGTGGAACTCTGGCCGTGGATGAGATGTCCGTCGCCGGCATCGGCATGCCGGTGAAGACCTTGGCGGGCCTGGGCGGAATGGGGGTGCAGGGCAAGGTCATGGCCCAGCATGGGCGGGTGCGGCAGCTGCGTTTCGGGGACATGACTTTCCAGGATCTGCCTGCGACCTACCACCCGGAGGGGAAGGGGCTCACGGGTCGGCCGGGGGTTCCGGTGAATATTGGCTCCCAGGTCTGGCGGCGGTTCCGCATCGTGCTGGACTACCCAGGCAAGCGCCTCCTCCTCGTGCCCAACAGCCACGTGGCGAAGCCCTTCCCCTTCAACATGGCGGGGCTCAGCCTGCGCCACGCGAAGGAGGGCACCTACCTCGTGGTACATGTGATTCCCGGCACACCGGCCCATGAACAGGGCTTGCAGGTAGGCGACCGCATCACATCGCTTGACGGCAAGGCCGCGCGCGACATGGCCTACCAGCAGGTGGTGGAGCGGTTCTCGGAGGTGGGCCAAAACGTGGAAGTGGTCGTCCAGCGCGGGGGGGAGACCCTGAAGCGGACGCTCACCCTGCGAAAGCTGATCTAGTGCTACGGAGCCTTCCGGCCCGGCGCCAGGATTTCAGACCTGAGTCGGTCGATGATGTCGGCCTTGAACCAGTGGATCCGCGACAGCACTTCGGTCTTCCAGGCATTCCGTCGGGAGAACGGCAACCAGGATCTCTGGTGGGTGGACCTTTCCGGGGTGGAGCGGCTGCGGCCAATGAGGTCGACTGGCATCCATGGGTACCTAGGATTGGATTTGCTGAGGTAGGAGCAATGATCCATCGGCAAGGGTTGCTGCGTGCCCCGGGCCGCGTCTGACCTTCTTGTAGGTTCCTGGAGTCTAGATGACGCTTCGTGGACGCGATCCACCCGTTGGTGGAAGCTTTCATTCGATCCGGATCCAGGCTCGTAAGCTCCTTCCTATCCGCGAAGCGCAGCAGAGGGAGGCACTCCATGGGCTGGAAAGCTAAAACCATCCTGGCGCTATTTACGTTTTGTCTTTCCTGGGGATTCGCTCAGGGGCAGCCTGGAGCCATCGTGCGCCACCTTGCCAACGAGGGC
>CAIPUA010000323.1 GCA_903868115.1 uncultured Holophagaceae bacterium | reverse complement strand
CGGAATCAACGCGAGGCCAAAGCCCGCGGCCTTCAGGTAGTGCAGGGCCTGAACTCTCTCATTGTCCCCCAAAACCTGATCGCCTTCAGTTCCAAGATGATCTGGTTCTGGATGACGAGGCCCGCTCGGCAGGCCTCGTCCTTCATTAGCAGACTTTCATTCGCGTTCATTCGTGTCCATTCGCGGTTTCCTTCTTCTGTTTTTTTATTCCCCAGCCTTCGCGGCTCAATGTCGGAAGTGTCGCATGCCGGTGAAGAAGAGCCACACGCCGAGCCTCTTCGCGGCCTCGATCACGTCCTCGTCCCGCATGCTGCCGCCGGGTTCGATGAAGGCCATGACCCCATGGGAGGCCGCGAGTTCGAGGCCATCGGCGAAGGGGAAGAAGGCATCGCTGCCCAGCACGGCACCCTGGGCCTTCGCACCGGCCTTGCGGCAGGCAATCTCCACGCTGTCCACCCGGCTCATCTGGCCAGCGCCCACGCCCACGGTGCCACCGTCCTTGACCAGCACGATGCTGTTGGACTTCACGACCTTGGCGACCTGCTGGGCCAGTACCAGATCGCGCCTCAAAGGCCTCGGGCCGCGGCCCTCCACCTGCACTTTCCAGTTCTCGAAGGGGGTGAAGGCGGTATCGGGGCGCTGGACCAGGTAGCCGCCGCCGATGGCGCGCACATCCAGGCCCGAGGCACCGCTGGGCCAGATGGTGGGGGTTTCCAGCAGGCGCAGGGCTTTCTTGGGCGCGAGCACGGCCAGGGCGCCTGGGCTGAAGGCAGGCGCCAGGATGACTTCCCAGAAGGTGGGCGCCAGAGCCTGGGCGGTGGCCTCGTCCACGGGGCGGTTGAAGGCCACGATGCCGCCGAACGCGCTCACGGGATCGCTAGCCAGGGCCTTGCGGAAGGCGTCCAGGGGGGTGTCAGCACAGGCGGCGCCGCAGGGGTTGTTGTGCTTGACGATGATGCAGCTGGGTTCCTGAAAGACCCAGACCAGGCGGGCCGTGGCATCGGCGTCCAGCAGGTTGTTGAAGGAGAGCTCCTTGCCCTGGAGTTGGCGGCAGGCGGCCAGACCTTCGGTGCCAGCGCCGGGCTGAACATAGAAGCCTGCGCCCTGGTGAGGATTTTCGCCGTAGCGGAGGCTCTGCTGTAGGCTCAGGCCCACGGCCAGATGCTCGGGGAGGTCGGTGCTGGGCGCCGTCTCGGTCTGTCGGGCGAACCAGGTGGCGACGGCGGCATCGTAGGCGGCGGTGGTCTGAAAGACCTTCAGGGCACAGGTCCGGCGATCGGCCTCGGTCCAGGCGCCCTCCTTCTGTTTTTCGAGGAAGGGCCCGTACTGGGCAGGCTCCGTCAGGACGGTCACCGAAGCATGGTTCTTGGCGGCGCTGCGCAGCATGGACGGGCCGCCAATATCGATCTGTTCGATGCAGTCTTTGAAGGTCACCCCCACCCTGGCGATGGTTGCTTCAAAGGGGTAGAGGTTCACCACCACCAGATCGATGGGCGGGATGCCCAGGCGCTGGGCGTCCCGTACATGGGTCTCCTCGTCGCGCCTAAAGAGCAGGCCGCCGTGGATCTTGGGATGCAGGGTCTTCACCCGGCCCCCGAAACATTCCGGCGCACCGGTGTAGTCGGCCACTTCCTGGACCTCCAAGCCGGCTGCCTGGAGGGCCTGGAAAGTGCCGCCCGTGGCCAGCAGAACCCACCCGAGACCCTTCAGCCCTTGGGCGAGCGGAACGAGGCCCGTCTTGTCGAAGACCGAAAACAGGGCTGTGGCCATGAGTGCCTCGCAAAAGGGCATTTTCCCACGGCGGGGGCCTCGGCAGGAAGGTCGGGTTCCCTGCTATTCTCTCGAACATTGGGTGGGCCCTGGTTCTCCTCGGCCCCACAGGGGGAAAGAAGATGCGCGCTGCCATGCTGAGTCTCGCGTTTATCCTTGGGAACGGGATTTGCCTCCAGGGGCAGGATCTCTGGGATTCTAGCTTCAACCTGTCCGCGGGGATGATGAGCGGCGCTGACACGGCGGGACTCGGCCAGAACAAGACCTATGGCCTGGGCATCGTGGGAGCCTATCCCGTCGCTCGGCATCATCTGCTGATCTTCGAGGGGGGCTACCGGGTTTTCCCCACCACCACGCAAACCGTTTCGGGTGTGACCCTCGACGATAAGACGGATGGCTATTTCGGAGGCATCGCCTATCGGTACCGGTTCACGATCGGCCCGCTGAATGGACTCCACTTCCAGGCCGGGCTCAGGCATTACAATCTACGTGCCCAGAGAGACACGATTTATCCAGGTGCCGCTGCCGATGGGACCGATCTCCGGACCGTGCTCAAGGGGGGTCGGGCCACTTCCACCAAACCCGTATTTGGGGCGGGTTTCAGGTTTACTGAGAATTTGAGCCTGGAACTGAACTTGGCCGGTCTCCAGGCCCAGAATGTCCAGGGGCAGACCAAGTCCGGCACGGTCATTGAACTGGTTCTGGGCATGCATCTTTGAAGCAACTCCGCCTCCGCGGCGGTCAATAAATAGAGTGGGAGGGACCATGGATGTCCAGGTTGAAGTCCAGTTCACCATTCAGCACACCCTCGAGGAACTGAAGGAGGCCTTCGTCAAACGCGGGCACTTCACCGATTGGCATGTGATCGAAGACACGGAGACCCGCCCCCAGCTCTTCTTCGAAACCCGGATCGTTTCCGTCAATCTTTCCAGTGAGGAAGACCGGATGGCCTGGTTCGTGTTCTCTCTGGAGGCCTGCGGGGAACTGCGGAAACGGATCGTTGTCCAGCATGTGGTGCCCTCGCGCGTGAATGTCGATATGCCGGCCCTGACAGACTTCCTGACCTTCTGCCGCCATTGCCTAGTCGGGAGCCCAGGCCGTCCCTGACCCTTGCGGCGAGCGACGTATTTGGCCATCCTGGGAGCCTGTCCGGGAGACCGGGCGGGCCGCATCCGCGCCCTATCCTGGACCGGCTGCCTCGCATCTGAAGGGCAGGGTGGTTCATGCCGACGCTGAAGATCAACGACATTTCCGTGACCGTGAAATCCGGTACGCTGCTGCTGGAGGCATGCAAGCAGGCGGGTTTTGAAATTCCGCACTACTGCTTCCACCCAGCGCTGACGCCCGTGGCCACCTGTCGCATGTGCCTGGTGGAGATCAAGGGGCAGCCGAAGCTGGCGACCTCCTGCACGGTATTGGCCGCCGATGGCATGGAGGTCTCCACGCATTCGGTTGCCGTCTCCGATGCCCGGGCCGCGGTGATGGAGTTCCTGCTCATCAACCATCCCCTGGACTGCCCCATCTGCGACCAGGCCGGTGAATGCAAGCTCCAGGACTACAGCTACCAGTACGGGAGCTCGGAATCCCGCATGGAGGAACCCAAGCGGCGGTATCGGTACGAGGATCTGGGCGCCAAGATCGTCATCGACAAGAACCGCTGCATCCACTGCACGCGCTGTGTGCGCTTCACGCAGGAAATCTCCAAGACCTTTGAACTCACGGTGGCCAACCGGGGCGCCCAACTCGAAGTTTCGACCTACCAAGGGCGCTCCATGGATGCGAACCCGCTGGCGGGGAACATCGTGGATCTCTGCCCGGTGGGGGCGCTCACCAGCCGGGATTTCCGTTTCACCAAGCGGTCCTGGTACCTCAAGCCCATGCCGACCATCAGCCGCCATTCGGCTATGGCGAGTCCTCTGTGGGCGGACGTGGACGAGAACAAGGTCTGGCGTTTCCGTCCCCGGCATTTGGAGATGAAGCGGGCCACACACTTCATCTTCGACGAGGAGCGGCAGGCCTTTGCGCGCTATAACCTGGACCCCGCCACACGGCTTCGTCAGCCCGAGCTAAACGGCGCACCCGCCACCCTCGACGCCCTTGCGGAGGTTCTTCGCAGCACCGGCACCGTGGCTGTCGTGGGCCAGGGCACCTTCGGGTGCGATTCAGCGCAGCGCCTGGGCGATCTGGCGAGCCGCGAGGCACTGCGCTTTGGCAGCGGGGACAGGCGCTATCCGCTGCACTTTCCCGATCTTCAGGGGAGTGGAGATGGCATTTTCAATCGTCGGGGCTTCGCCGAGCGGGGCTACCGTTTTGGGCACCTGGACGAACTGCTGGACCTCGTCCAGCGTGGCGAGGTCGCGGCCGTGGTGGTGCTTCACGATTGTGAATTCAGCAGCCATCGCGAGGGCGAGCAACTGCGCCGCATCGTCGAAGCCGCGGCCTTCAGTTGCGTCCTGGAACCCATTCCTTCCGAGTTGAGCCAGATCGCCACGGCGCGACTACCGATCGCGACCTACCTGGAAGAGAGCGATTTCGTGGTCAACCACGATGGTGAACTGCGACGCTACCAGAGGGTTCTGGCGCCCCCGAAGGGCGTCAAACCACTCGCGACCTGGGCAAAAGAACTCTTGGGTCTCTTGGCTCCACAGCCCGTTTGACATGACCCGGCCTGCCCCGCTCCTGCTGGCCTACGACGGCGAGTGTCCGCTTTGCCGGCGGATGGTGGACCGGGTGCAGCGCTGGGATGGGTGGGGCCTCGTGGTCGTCTTTCCCCTCCAGAACGCCGAACTCCTGCACATGGCGCCCGAACTGGCAGGGCGTCCCCTGGATCTCGAGATGCACGCGGTGGATACAGGCAACCGCCGAGTATTCGCGGGTGCCGAGATCCTGCCGCAGATTCTGCGCCGCCTGCCCCGCTGGTGCCTCGTCGCGCCCCTGATGAGCCTCCCAGGTGCCTCGACCCTCGCGCGGCGGTTCTATCTCCGGTTCACGGCGGGCCGCCACCATACCTCTGGGCGCACACCGCTTCGTTAAGACGCTATCCAGGCAGAAAGCATCAAACCCGGAAGGTATCCGCCCGCCATATGCGAATGCGCTTCTTGATGGCTTCTCCGCTGAGTTTTTCGTCGAGAGCGGCTTCGAGGAGGGCCGGCAGTTCTTCGTCGGAGGCGAAACGCAACCCCACGAACTGGCCGGGGGTCAATTCCCGGATGCGGACATGCCAGGCCTCGGGCAGGATGGCCTTCATGCGCAGCGTCTCCTCCAGACGGATGATGCGGTCCTGAACGCGCAGGGCATAAATCCGAACGCGAAAGAAGAGCACGAGAATGCCGAGGGTGAGGAAGAGTTCCCACACGCCGGCGCCCGGCTGACGAACCACATGAATGCAGGCGCCGATGAAGGCCAGCAGCAGCAGGGCGAAGGCCACGATGTGGTACCAGGGGTCGAAGCGACGGTGGCTGGCGTAGGTCTGGGAGGCTTGCTCGGACATCACGATCTCCTAGGAACGGGGCCTGAAGGCCCGGATCACGGTTTCATCAGTCTCCAGGCGGGGACCTCCGATGAGATCCACACAGTACGGGACTGCGGGAAAGACCGCCTCCAGGCACTCCCGGATGGACTTGGGCTTGCCAGGGAGGTTGATGATGAGGCTCTTCCCGCGAATGCCGGCCGTCTGCCGGGACAGGATCGCGGTGGCTACATAGCGCAGGGACACGCTCCGCATCTGTTCACCAAAGCCCGGCATCAGTTTTTCGCACACGGCCTCGGTGGCTTCCGGGGTCACATCCCGAGGGGCGGGGCCCGTGCCGCCTGTCGTGAGGACCAGGCAGCATGCCTCCTTGTCGCAGAGTTCCTCCAGTGCGGCCTCGATAAGCGGCCTCTCGTCGGGCACCAGGCGGTAGCAGTCGTCCCATTCGCCGCGCAGGAATGCCTTCAGCGTGTCGCGAATCGCGGGCCCACTCAGATCTTCGTAGGTACCGGAAAAGGCCCGATCCGAGACCGTGAGAATGCCGATACGGGCGCGTTCTATCCTGCGGTTTTCCATGCCATCAGTGTGCCCGAAAACCAACAAGGCGCCCCAAGGCGCCTTGTTGAGGGTGTGTTTCGAGGCACCTACTTCTTGGCGGCCTTCTTGGGCTTCTCTTCGGCAATCTCCGCGGTCTTTTTGGCAGCCTTCTTGGGCTTGCTCTCGGCTTCCTCGGCCTTTTCTTCGGTTTTCTCCGCGGCACTCTTCTTGACGGCCTTCTTCGGCTGATCCTCGACGACCTCGACGGCTTCGACGACCTCGGCTGTCGCGGCCTTCACGGCATCGGGATCGCCACCTTCCTGATCCTCCAGATCGCCACCCTCCATGCCACCGGCATCAAAGCGTGCGACAGGAAGGCCCGCCTCGCGCTTGCGTTCCAACTCGGTGAGCGCCTCGAAGGCCGGCTTGTCAAGGCGCTCCTCGGTCACCGTGGCGGTGGTCAGGAGCTTATCGAAGATCTTCTCGGTCCGCACGCGACCCTTGAGTTCCGTCGTGGCGCCACGGCGCTCCAGGTCGGCCTTGAAGGGTTCGAAGGCCTGTTGGACATGATGCTCAGCCATCAGGCTGCGGATCTCGGCGTCGATCTCCTCGTCCGCGACCTGAATATCTTCGGAGTTGCCGATGGCCTGCAGCAGGTAACCGCTGCGCACGGCGCGCTCGGCCTCGCGCATGCGGCTCTGACGGTAGGTACCCCAGTTCACCTTCTTGGGATCCACGCCCTGGCGGGAGACGTGGTGAGCGAATTCGTTGCAGTAGTCATCGAGCTGCAGCGCGACCATGGAGGCCGGGACTTCAAACGCGGCGGCGTCGAGTAGGGTGTCCAGCAGCGTGGTCTGCAGGCGAGCCTGGGCGTCCCGTTCGGCGGCCTCTTCCAGATCCTTCTGCACGAATGCCCGCAGGGCCTTCAGATCTGCGAAGTCGCCCAAGTCCTTGGCGAATTCGTCGCCGATTTCAGGAATCTCGCGCTTGCGCAAATCCTTGATCGTCAAATCGTAGGTGACGCTCTTGCCGGCCATGGCCTTGTTGGGATCCTCGGCGGGCACCGTGATCGTGAAGGACTTGGTGTCATCCGGTTTGAGCCCGATCAACTCACGGTCGAAGGGACGGTCCGCAACGATCTGCAGCACCTGATTCTTGAACTCCTGGGCCTTCATTCCCTGGGGCTTGACGCGCACATCGAAGGTAGCGGAATGGCCTTCGGCGGCGGCCTCTTCCACGGGCGTGAACTTGGCGGCCTCCTGGCGCAACCCCTCCAAGTGTTCATCGATGGCGGCCTCGTCGATGATCCGCTTCTTTTTGGTGAGCCGAACGCCCTTGTATTCGGGCAGGGCCACGGTGGGAGCCACATCGTAGTGGATCCGGAGGAGACCGTCTGTGCCTTCCTTCAGGTCGGCCTTCTCCACGGCGGGCTGGGAGATGGGCTGGGTGCCAGCCTCGGCGGCGGCACCCCAAAAATGCCGCTTGACTAGGTTCTCGATCACCTCGCTATAGATCTCGCGCTGGTAGCGGCCCAGCATCACATCCTTGGGAGCCTTGCCAGGCCGGAAGCCGGGAATGCGCACCTTGGGAGCCAACTTGGCGAGGGCCTTCCCAAACTCGGCATTGACCTCCGCCGTGGGCACCACGAGTTCGAGGGACTTCCGGGTGGCGGAATGATGGGTGAGATTGACCTGCATAGGTGCTCCTGGGGCGTATG
>CAIPUA010000322.1 GCA_903868115.1 uncultured Holophagaceae bacterium | reverse complement strand
TGAGAACGGAGATTCCACCATCACCGACCGCGCCAGCGGTCTCATGTGGACGAAGGGGGACAGCGCCACGGGGATGAACTGGCAGGAGGCCCTCGCCTGGGTCCAGTCGCGGAACGCCGCGAACCACCTGGGCCACTCCGACTGGCGGCTGCCCAACGCCAAGGAACTGCAGAGCCTCGTGGACTACACCCGCTCTCCGGACACCACCGCGTCGGCGGCCATCAGCCCCCTCTTCAACAGCACCGGCATCACCAACGAGGCGGGCAAGGCGGATTATCCCTTCTACTGGACCAGCACCACCCACGAGTCGCAGGGCGGCGGACCCGGCGGCGCCACCGGCGGCTCGGCCGTCTACATCGCCTTCGGGCGCGCCATGGGCTACATGACGGATCCATCCAATCCCTCCATCGGGGCCTGGCTGGATGTCCACGGCGCAGGCGCCCAGCGCAGCGATCCCAAGGCGGGCAATCCCGCGGACTTCCCCAAGGGGCGTGGTCCCCAGGGCGATGCCATTCGGATCTACAACTACGTGCGTCTCGTGCGGGAGGCGAAATGAGTCCACGGACGTCATGCAATCTCTTGCTCAGTGCCCTGGTCTGTACCTTGGCCGCCCACGGCCAGGCTACCCAAACCACCGGCTCGGTCCAGGGCGTGGTTCGCGCCAAGAAGGGCGGCGCCGTCAAGGAAGCCAAGGTCGTCCTGCGCAATCTCGAGACGGGATTCGAGCGGCCTACAGTCGCGGACTCGACCGGTGCCTACCAGTTCAGCCTCCTGCCCGAGGGCACCTACGAACTCAGTGTCAGCGCGAGCGGGTTGCAGTCCGCCAAGGCCCCCAGGCTGCAGGTCACCCTTGGCCAGACCCTCACCCGCAACTTCAACCTGGATGCCGAAGCCCAGGCGGTGGTCGAAGTGGTTTTCGATTCGCTGGCGGAGCCGCTGTCCTTTCAACAATTGATCACCGCGAAGGACAACGAGGATCTGCAGAATCTGTCCACGGTACTCGGCAACGACCCGTTCCGGGCGGTCAAGAACCTGCCAGGGGTCACTGGGAGCGATGACTTCTACGGAGAGTTCGCGGTGCGGGGCGCAGGCCCCAACCACCTCGGCGTCGTCATCGACGGCGTCCTGGTGGACAACCCGGTGCATGGCTTCACGGACCAGGGGGATCTGGGTTCCGTGTCGATCATCAACGGGAGCATCGTCGACACCATGGCGCTGATGGGCGGTGCCTATTCGGCCAGGCATGGTGGCCGAACCGGAGCCGTGCTTGATGTGCAAACGAAAGAAGGGAACCGAGAAAAACGGGCCACGCGCCTGGATGCGGACATGTTGAGCGTTTCAGCCACCACCGAAGGCCCACTGGGAAGTCAGGGGCGAGGTTCGTATCTGCTTTCCGCCAGGCAGAGCTATCTGCACTACCTCACCTCGAACTTGAAGGCCAGTGGGGTTTCCCTTGGCTACGGCGACGTGGACTTGAAGCTCGACTATGACCTGAACGAAAACCACCGCCTGAGCTTCACCACGATTCTGGGCTACTCCACAGCGTCCCGAGATTCCGTGCCACCAGGCTACCAGAGCGAGAGCTACCTGACCCGTGGCTTCGGTAGGCAGGATCTTTCCACGCTGCGTTGGACGTGGAAGCTGACGCCCGCAACAACCTCCCAGGCTCAGGTCTTCTGGACGCAGGATGACCAGATCCAGCACAACACCGATGAAAAGGTGCTGCTCGATACCCATTCCACCCAGACGGGTCTGAAGGAGGTGATCACCCACGATCTTTCCTCCTGGCAAACCCTGGAGGCGGGATTGAGCGTTCGGAATCTGCATACGCGTCGATATGAAACGAGTATTTGGGACTACGCGGCAGGGAGAATGGCAGCACAACTGGTTCCCGTGACGAACTTCTCGCGCT
>CAIPUA010000321.1 GCA_903868115.1 uncultured Holophagaceae bacterium | reverse complement strand
GGACTGCCGGAGTTGCCGCCGATGATGTCCACGGCGTGGCAGAAGTTGTAGGGCGTCGAAGCATCCAGGCGCTTCTCGCTGTCCAGCCAGCGCTGGGGCAGTGCCCAGGCGCCATTCTCGATGGCGGCAGCGTTGCCGCCCCAGCCGAAGTGACGGTCGAAGAGGCCACCCATTGTCGTGAAGGGCTGCACCCGCGTGCCGTTGGCTTCGTAGGTGGAGACGGGACCATAGGTGAGCCGGAGACTGCCCGTGGCATCGGGATAGGTATCCTTGCCGTAGACGGCGAAGCGCGCCTTGGCGATACGGGCGGCATGCTCCTGGATGACCGCTGTCACCTGTTCGTCCTGCTGCTTCTGGAGGTCCCTGACCGTGGCTCCCAGCAGGCGGGCTAGGGCGAGGGCGGGGTCGCCGCTGGCCTGGATGGCCTCCTTGCCGGCCGCCGCGAGGTTCTTGCGGGCGGCCTCGTCGCGCAGTGGGCTGGCGGTGAGGACCTTGGCCGCCTCTTCGGGAGTCTTCCCGGCCAGGGCCTGCATTACGATCGGATGCTGGACGCCCAGAATGGCCTTGGCTTCCACCAGCCACGCGGCCAACTGCATGGCTTCAAGCTCCTCCGCCACCGCTCCGCGGGCGCCGCCGCGGCGTGGCGCAGTGCCTTCCGTGCCCCGGACCAGCGTGCGGAGCTGGGCCAGCACGCTGCCGGGAGCGCCGTTCAACACGGTCAGGGCGGGGGCCAAGCTGCGGTTGATTTTCAGGGCCGCCTCGATCCGGGTCCAGCTCTCACCGGCCTGGGCCTGGAGCTTGGGATCCTTGGCGACGCGCCCACGCAACTCGGCTTCCGCCGCCTGGACGCGCTTCATGGCTTCGTCATCGAGCAGGCCGGCAAAATAGCCCTTGGAAGCCTTCAATCCGTTCTCGATACCCAGAAGGCTGGTCTGGACCTGGCGAGCCTTCTCGGGATCCTGCTTGCCGTAGCGGAGCAGCACCTCGCGCTGGCGTTCCGAGCCCCGGATGCCGAGCGGGCTGGTGACTTCCTTGGCGAAATTCATCTGGGCCAAGGTCCACAGGCGGTTGGTGGAACCGGGGTGACCGACCACGAAGGTGAGGTCGCCAATCCTGGGGCCCGTCTGCGCCCACTTCAAGTAGTGCTTCGGCTGGTAGGGCTTCCCGTCCTTGTAGGCACGGAAGAGCATGAAGTCGAGGGAATGGCGAGGGTAGGTGAAGTTGTCAAAATCCCCGCCGAACATCGCCATCTGGAGCTCGGGCGCGGCCACCAGACGAATATCGTCGAAGGCTTCGTAGCCGTACACCCAGTACTCACCGCCCTGGTACAGCGTTACCGGTGAACAGGACAGCTTGCTGCGCTGTTCCACTTCCTTCACGGCCTCCTCCAGGGCCTTTTTCCGGGCCTGGACGGACTCCGCTTCGGGAGCGCCCGGCTTGGCCGCGGCATTCACCTTCTCCGTGACATTCTCCATGAGCTGGAGCACCCGCAAGGTCATGGTGACCTTCAGCTCCGCGTCGCGGGTGCGGGCGATATACCCGTCCTTCAGGAGATCCCGCTCCTTGGTGCTGATGCGGCCCACGGCGCCCCGGCCCACATGGTGGTTGGTGAGTATCAAACCGTCCGCACTCACGAAGGAGCCGCTGGCACCCCCGAAGTGAAGCGCCGACAGCCGCACATGATCCAGCCAGGCCTTGTCGGGTGCAAAGCTGTATTTCTCCTGCATCCGCTTCAAGGGCAGGTTGTCGAAGGTCCACATGCCTTCGTCGGCATGGAGGGTGCTAGGCGAAATGATTGCAGCAAGAAGGGCGACAAGAATCGGGATTCGCATCTTTGCTCCGGGGAAGGGGCAGGCCGTGGGCTATTTGCCGGTGAGTTCGCGCACCAGGTGCGGGGCTTCGTAGATCTTGGTGAGCGCTTCCATAATGGCGCGGGTATCCACGGAGAGCGTGCGGTTGGCGCGGCCATCGAAGTAATAACGGCCGGGCAGGCTCTCGATGTTGCCGTCGAAGGCCAGGCCGATGACTTCGCCTTCACGGTTCACGATGGGGCTGCCGGAGTTGCCGCCAGTAATGTCGTTGGTGGTGATGTAGTTGTAGGGCGTGAAGAGGTTCAGCTTGTCGCGGCGCTTCAGCCAACGGTCAGGCAGCGCCCAGGAGGCGCCTTCAGCCTTGGGACCCCAGGCGGCGGCCCGGTCATAGAGTCCCGCGAAGGTGGTGAAGGGTTGGGCCAGGGTGCCGACCAATGGGTAGGTCTCGATGGCGCCGTAGGAAAGGCGCAGGGTGCCGGTGGCATCGGGATAGGTGGAAGTGCCGTAGGCCGCGAACCGGGCCTTGGCGATGCGAACTTGGTGCTCGGAGATGATTGCCTGGGCGGCCTGATTGCGCTGGGTCAGTTCCTTGGTCTGCTTCTGGAAATCCTCAGGCAATCCATTTTTCAGGGCGGCCATTACCTCTGCCTCTCCGCGGCCCTGAAAGAGGCTCTTCACCAGGGTGTGTTCGGCACCCAGTTCTTCCCGGACGCCCCGAATTGCCGCCAGGCCCGAGGCTTGGGCCGGGGCTGGCAGTGTGTCCTGGCCCGCCCGTTTGATGGTTCCCATGAGCCGGTTGATCTGGCCAATGGAGGCCATTTCCTTGGCCATGGACATGGTGGTCTGGAGCGCCTGCTCGATCCTGGTCCAGCTCTCACCCGCCAGGGCCGACAGCTTGGGGTCCGCGGCCACCTGCCCGCGCAGTTCCTTCTCTGCGGCCGCGACCCGGGCCATGGCGTCCTTGTCCTTGAGTCCGGCCAGGTCGCCCGTCGTCACCTTGAAGGCATTCTCGGTGCCCATGATCTGGGCGGAGACCTGCAGGGGATTGTCCTTGCCCAGGGCGGCATAGGCGTGAAGCGCCTTGCGGGCCCGGTCTAGGACCTGCAGCTGCACAGGGTTGAAGACATCCCGCTCGGATTCCATCTGGGCCAGGGTCTTCAGGCGGCTCGTGCGGCCGGGGTGGCCCACGGTGAAGGTCATATCACCGTATTCAGCACCCTTCTTAGCCCAGGTGAGATGGTGTGCGGTCTTGTAGGGTTTGCCGTTCTCGTAGATGCGAAAGAGGGCGAAGTCCAGATCGTGGCGGGGCCAAGTGAAGTTGTCCCAGTCCTTGCCGAAGGCGGCCACATCGTATTCGGGGGCCATGACCAGGCGGATGTCTTCATGCTTCTTGTAGCGGTAGATCCACAGCTGACCGCCCTGGTAGAGCGAGACGGGTTCGCAGACCAGTTTGGTTCGCTCTGTCTGCTCCTTGACGAACTGCTCCAAAGCCTCCTTGCGGGCCGCGGCCGCCTGCTGCTCGGTCATCTCCGGCTTCAGGGCTTGGTCCACCGAGGCCGTCACATTCTCCATCTCCATGAGCGTGAACATGGTCAGGCCGGGAACCTTGATCTCCTGGGCCCGGGTCTTGGCGACGAAGCCGTTCTTTACGTAGTCGTGGGTCTTGTCGGAAACCTGCTGGATGGCTCCGTGACCCATGTGATGGTTGGTGAGCACCAGGCCATCGGCGCTGACGAAGGACGCGCTGCCGCCGGACATGCGCAGCGCGGAGAGCCGCACATGATCCAGCCAGGCCTTGTCGGGTGCAAAGCTATACTTCTCCTGCATCCGCTTCAAGGGCAGGTTGTCGAAGGTCCACATGCCTTCGTCGGCACGCGCCGCGACGGCGATCAATAGGGCGATGGAACTCAAGCCGAGGGTTCGGATCGAAAGGTACATGCGGTTGCTCCGTGGTGCATCGATTTACGATGCTTCACCCCAGATTAGCCCATCGTGCCCTTCCGATACACCCTTCAAAGTCCCGAGCCGGCCGATCTATCCCACGCCATAAGGCGGGAACAGGACGGTGGCCTCCTGGTTGAGGGCGGCGAGGAGACGGGTCACGATGAGGTCGCAGACCGCGGCCACATCCCTGGGGGCCTTCCCCTGGGCAAAGTGGTGACTGTTCCACAGGCTCAGATAGGCGATCTGGCCCGAACCCTCGGTCACGTAGACCATCATTCCGTGAATGGCACCGTCCTTGGATTGCAGGATTTCGGTGAAGACCAGGTACTCCCCTTCAGGGTGGGCCCGCTTCACCCAGGCCCCATAGGCCCTAGCGCGATCCCAGGCGTAGCGCATCTGGTTGTGGCCCAGGGGACTGCTGGCGACCTCGGGCGTGACCTTCGCCCCAAGGGCCTGGGCAACGCCCCCTTTCCGGAGCCCCCCCAGTAGCAGGGTGTCGGAGCCGGCGAGGGGGGTGCCGCCCGGACTCATGGGCACCACGGCGGGAAAGACCACCACTGGGACCGTGCGAAAGCCCACTTTCATGCGGTTGAAAGCCGCCCGGCAGTGTTTCAGTTCCGCTTCCGAGGGTCCCCCGAAGGCGCGAGCCATGGGGTAGAGCATGGCCTTGCAACCCATCGAAGGGCCGAGCATCAGGAGACCGGCCAGCAGAGCGAGATACCTCATAGAGCCTCCGTTCACGGCCGACGTGGGCGGGAGCCTCTGCCCCGGTCGCCCCATGGCCTCTGCAAGGATGCGCTAAACCGTCCCTGCTTTCTCGCGTTTCCTCCCTGTGGGCCATCCCTGTGGCCGGAGGCTTTGACATGAAGCGGAAAAATATCTGGCTGCTGGGCGGAGGCGTGTTGCTCGCCGTGATCATCGGTGGAGCCGCGATGCGAGGGGACCAGGGGCAGCCCGTGCAGGTGGCCGCCGTGGCCCGCGAGACCATCACCGCCAAGGTGAGCGCCAACGGCAAGGTGCAGGCCGTGGCCAAGGTGGATATCTCCGCCAACCTCATGGGCCAGGTGACCCGGCTCGCCGTCAAGGAGGGTGACCTCGTCAAGAAGGGTCAGTTCCTCATGGAGATCGACCCCAGCCGGTCCCGGGCCAACACCGAGAGCCTGTCGGCCAATGCCGAAGCCGCCGGCACGGAATTCCAGAGCGCTGAAGCAAGACTGGCGCAGGCGAAGGCCGATTTCACGCGCGCCGAGGCCAACCGCAAGGCCGGCATCATCGCCCAGGCGGAGTTCGAACAGGTGCGGACCGCCCTGACCACGGCCACTAATACCGTGCTGTCTTTGCGGCGGCGGGTGGAGCAGGCCAAGGCCGATCTCCGGGGAGCCTCCGTGAGCCTTAGGTATTCCACCATCACCTCACCCATGGATGGCGTGGTGACCGCCCGGCGCATCGAGCAGGGCGAGACGGCCATCATCGGCGTCCAGAATCAGCCGGGCACCATCCTCCTGACCATCTCGGACATGAGCAAGGTGGAGGCCGAATTGGAGGTCGACGAGGCCTCGATTCCCAATGTGAAACTGGGCCAGAACGCCACGGTGCGGATCGATGCCTACCCGAACCAGAGTTTCGATGCGGTGGTGACGGAGGTCGGCGGCAGCCCCCTCCTCAAGCTCAGCCAGAACGAGGCCACCAAGTTCAAGGTCAAGGTTCAGATGAAGACCCCGCCCCCCACGATCAAGCCGGGCCTCAGCGCCCAGGCGGAGATTTTCACCGGCAGTCGCGAAAACGCGCTGGCCATTCCCCTGCAGGCCCTGGTCATGAAGGGCATCAAGCTGAAGGATGGCGAAAAGGCCAAGCCGGGCGTTCCGAAGGAAGAGGAAGGCGTCTTCGTCATGGAAGGCGGCAAGGCCAAGTTCCTGCCCGTGAAGACCGGGCTGATGGGTGAACTGAATGTGGAAGTCACGGAGGGCCTGAAGGGCGGCGAAAATATCGTGACCGGCCCCTTCCGCACCCTGCGCGACCTCAAGGGCGGCGAACGTCTGCGCGTGGACAAGAAGCGCAAGGGCGGTGACTCCGCCTACGAGAAAAAGACAAGCTGAGCCGGCCATGGACTACCGCGAGCTGTTCCGAGTGGCGCTCCGCGCCCTGCGGGCCCACAAACTGAGGAGCTTCCTCACGCTGCTGGGCGTCATCATTGGCGTGACGACCATCGTGGGCGTGGTGAGCATCATCAGCGGACTGAATACCTATGTCCGCGACAAGGTGATCGTGCTGGCGCCGGATGTCTACATCCTGACCCGCTTTGGCATCATCCAGAGCCGCAAGGAGTTCCTGGACGCCCTGAAGCGCCCCTCCATCACCTGGCAGGAGTACGAGCGGGCTGCAGCATCCCTGCAGCGGGCTGCGATGACCGGGGCCGGGGCGGGCCGGGGCGGGGCCGTGAACGCCGGGAACCGGCGCCTGGAGGATGTGACCATCACCGGCGTGACGCCCAATTTCGCGCAGCTCTTCAGTCTGGAGTTCGAAGCCGGGAGCTTCTTCACGCCCATGGAGAACGACGCCTTCCAGCATGTGGCGGTCATCGGTGCCAATATCCGGGATGAGCTCTATCCGGGCCTGGATCCCATCGGAAAGACCATCCTGGTGAGGGGTTTGCCTTTCCGGGTCATCGGCCTCATGCCCAAGCAGGGGCGCAGCATCGGTTTTACCCAGGACAACCGCGTCTACATCCCCGTGCAGGTCTACCGCACCAACCTGATGTTCGCCAATCAGTCCATGGAGATCTACATCAAGGCCGAGGGCGGCATCCCGGGCATGGAGGCCTCCATGGACGAGAGCCGTGCCCTCTTCCGCGCCATGCGGCATACGAGCTTCCGTTCGAAGGATCCCTTCGGCGTCATCACCCAGGAAGCAGCCCAGCAGATCTGGCGCCAGATCAGCGGGGCCGCCTTCATCCTCATGATCCTGGTGGCCTCGGTGAGCCTCGGCGTGGGTGGCATCGTGATCATGAACATCATGCTGGTGAGTGTCACGGAACGAACCCCTGAGATCGGCATCCGGCTGGCCATCGGCGCGCGGAAGAAGGACATCCGTCGGCAGTTCCTGCTGGAGGCCGCCCTCCTGTCCATGACCGGCGGCGCCATCGGGGTGCTGCTGGGCGGTTTGGCGGCCTTGCTGGTCAAGAGCCTCGCGGGGTTCCCCGCCGAAGTCACCTTCGGCATCGTCTTGGCAGGCATCAGCCTCTCGAGCCTCGTGGGCCTGGCGGCGGGTTTCCTGCCGGCGCGCCGCGCCTCCAACCTCGTCGTCATCGACGCCATCCGGGCGGAGTGAACCATGGCCGCAGCCGCCCTCCGCAAACCCAAGATCCTCCGCGCCATCAGCAAGGAGAACTTCCTCTTTGCCGTGCGCGCCATGTTCGCTCAGAAACTGCGGAGCTTCCTGACGCTCCTGGGCATCTCGGCCGGGGTGGCCACGGTCATCGCCATGGTCAGTTTCGTGGTGGGTTTCAACAACGCCGTCACAGAAGCCTTCACGGCGTTCGGGACGACCCTGGTGCAGTTCCAGAAGTTCGAGCCGCGCTTCGGTGGCGGGCGCATTCCGGAGGAACAGCGGCGGCGGAGGGACTTGACGCGGGAGGACGCGGAAGCCCTCAAGCGCCTTTCCACTTTGGTTGCTGCGGTTTCCCAGGAACGGTATATGTTCGGCACCGGCCTGACGATCAAGAATCGGCGCGGCGAAGAGGCCAACGGGCCCACCTTCTGCGGCACGAATCCGGACTATGCCCCGGCCAACAACAGCTCGGTGGACGATGGGCGCTTCTTCGTGGACGCAGACATCATCCATGCCTCCCGAACCTGTGTGATCGGACCGGACGTGGTGAAGGCGCTGTGGCCCCGCAAGGACCCCATGGGTCAGGAACTGATGGTCAACGGCGTGCCTTTTCAGGTCATCGGAGTACTCGACAAGAAGCCCGAGTTCGGGGATGGCGGGGCCAATAACATCGTACTGATTCCCATCAGCACCTTCGATGAGATGTTCCCCCAGGTGAAGAACGGCGGTGGGGACACCATCCACATCGCAACCATCCCCAAGGACCCCGCTGGAATGGACGCCTTGACAGATCAGGAAGTGGCCATCCTCCGGGCCCGGCGCGGACTGAGGCCGAACCAGCCCAACGACTTCGCCATTTTTACCAGCGAGGCCCAGTTGCAGCAGTTCCGGCAGATCACAGGCGGCATCGCCGGGGCCATGATCCTTATCGCAGGCATCGCGCTGCTCGTGGGGGGCGTGGGCGTGATGAATATCATGCTGGTGACGGTGACCGAACGGACCCGGGAGATTGGCGTGCGCAAGGCCATGGGCGCCACCCGCAAGGACATCGCCGCGCAGTTCCTGGTGGAAGCGGTTTCGCTGACGGGCGTCGGTGGGGCCATCGGTATCGCCTTTGGCCTGGGCATCGCCCTCCTCGTCCGGGCCGCTCTCGACTTCCCGGCCGCGACGCCGCTCTGGTCCATCCTGCTGGGTTTCGGGGTGAGCACTTCCATCGGCCTGCTCTTCGGCATGTGGCCCGCATTGAAGGCGGCCAAGCAGGACCCCATCGAGGCGTTGCGCTACGAATAGTTGGGTTTCCCTCCTTTCCAGGTTAGTTTTCAAGAGCGCTCCTGGCCTGCCGATAATTCCATTTAAGTGAAGTCCTTAAATTTCACAAAATGGAGAAATTATGGCGATGACAGTCAAACGACAACTGATGCTTTCCATCGGGGTTACGCTTGCCGCACTCATCCTGAACGGCATCCTCGCTGTTTTTTATATGAA
Organism: uncultured Holophagaceae bacterium; assembly: GCA_903868115.1. Lineage (GTDB taxonomy): Bacteria > Acidobacteriota > Holophagae > Holophagales > Holophagaceae > JAYREN01. The sequence goes on along the minus strand of CAIPUA010000321.1, from coordinate 1,765 downwards.
TCACCTAGGCGGTATTCAGGATGAGGGGGCGGCCAGAGCCGCGGATTCCCAGTTGGCTTCGAAAGCCTCCACCCAAGGCACGAGGCTGTACCAGGTCATTGCGGACACGGTCATCAATCGTGACTTTGCGGAATCCGGGAAAAAGTGGCAAGCCCTCAAGCAGGAAGCTGAAGTCGAGCTTGCCAAAGTGACTCAGGCAGCGGATACACCGGAAGAGAAAGCCCTCTGCGCCGAAGCGAAAAAATCGTTCGACGCCATGGTGTCCCATTATGAGACCCGGGTCTTGCCCCTGCTTAAGTCAAAAAAGAACGAACTCGGTGCTGACATCGAGGTCCAGGACGCGGAATCAGACCGCCTCGTGCAGGCCATCCAGGCTCCTCTGGAAAAGGTTTCCGCCAGCCTGACTCAAGAGGCCAAAGCGGCCGATGATCTCTTCGATGGAGTGCGCAGGCAGGCATTCCTGGTAAGCAGCCTGGTGGGGTTATTGGCCCTGGGCTGCGGTATCGGTAGCGGCTACCAGCTCTACCGAAACCTCCTGAAGCAGATTGGCGGCGAGCCCGCCTATGCAGCGAAGGTGGTGAGTCAGGTCGCTGAGGGCGATTTCACGGTGGCCGTCCACATGAACGAGGCCTTTTCGTCCAGCCTTCTGGCCTCCATCCGGGACATGGAAAACCAACTGAGGGGAATCATTCGGGAGATCAACAGCGAAACCACTCAGGTGGCGAGCGGGGCGACTCAGCTTTCCGCTTCGGCCCAGGAGCTTGCTGCCACGGCCCAGTCGTTGGCTCACAACACCGATGGACAGAAAGAAGGCGCTGAGCGCATCGCGGCCGCCATCACCGAGTTCTCTGCCTCCATCGAGGAAGTCTCCCAGAATGTCAAGCGTGCCGAAAATATGGCTGGATCCGCAGTGCAGGCTGCCGAGATGGGGAGTTCCGCCGGACAGGAGACGGCCCACTCCATGGATGCGATCACCCACACAACCACCCAGATCATCAAGGCCGTGCAGGTCATCCAGGACATCGCCCGGCAGACCAACCTGCTATCGCTGAATGCCGCCATTGAAGCCGCCAAGGCCGGTGCCGCAGGCAAAGGGTTCGCTGTGGTGGCGGAGGAAATTCGCAAGCTTGCCGAGCGCTCGGGCGCTTCCGCCAAGGAAATTTCGGTGCTGGTCCAGGAGGCCCAGGAGGCCGTGGGCCAAGGGCAGTTGACTGTCCGGCGAGTGGTGGAGTTGCTGGGCTCCATCCAGAGCAACATCGCCTCTTTCTCCTCCATGATGCGGGAGGTCAATGCAGCTGCGGAGGAGCAGGCCCGCACAAGCGTTGAGGTGGCCGCCCAGGTTGATACGACTTCGCACCAGACCGCCCAGAACGCCGCGGCGGTGAGTCAGGTATCCACCACCGTGGACGAAGTCGCCCGCACGGCGACCGAACTCTCCTCGGTCGCGGAGAAACTGTCGGCCCTGGTGAAACGCTTCAGGACCTAAGTTTGCCGCCTCGACGCGAGAACTGAAGAATTCCAGCCCGCCTTCCGATAACGGTAGGGTGCCCGGAGGTTCCCATGCTCGAGTTCCTTTTCGCCGCCGCCCTGATGGCCTCCCCCGCCCACCTGGAGGACCCCCACAAGCAGGCGCCCGCCAAACACGAGGCGGCAAAGGCAGAGCAGGCCAAACCCGCCAAGGTCGAGAAGAAGCATGGCTCCGTGGCCGTCCCCGAAGAGGCACCGGCGGAGAAGACCAAGGCCGTGCCCAAGACCACCAAGAAGC
>CAIPUA010000320.1 GCA_903868115.1 uncultured Holophagaceae bacterium | reverse complement strand
GTGTGTGAAAATTTAATGAATTTCCTCGTACTGTTCCTCGTGCGAATACTGGCTCATCCCCCAGCGCTTCCTTCAGCCTCGGTGTCACGCTGCGACTCACTTACGGATCCGCGCCTTCGGCTATCGCCGCTTCCACAGATCGAAGGGCTGGGTGCCGATCAGGGCGTTGAAGCTGCCGGTGGTGGGCGCCCAGCCCTTGGCTGGATCGTAAAGTCTCAGGAACCCGTAGGCCAGCTCCACGTAGAATTTGGCCGCCATGGTCCGCAGCACCAAGCCCATGCCCTGACCCCGAAAGCCCCGAAAGAGATCACTCGATTCCATTCCGATCACGGCGTAGTCGAAACGGGGAATGATCTGCACCGCAAGGCCGTAGGGCCCGTTCATGCGGAAGGGCAGCCCCAGCCGACCCGCCAGAAAGTTGGGTGACAGGAAGCCCAGGGACTTGGACCCCACCAGAAAGGAGGACCCGCCCAGGGTCCACCAGCGGTCCAGGGGCAGCCGCTCGCCATAGCCCCACTCCAGGTCCAGGTCCAGCCCCACCTGCTGTTCTGAACGAACCGAACCCAGGGAAGCCAGCCCTCGGGCCCGCACATAGGCCATCCGGAAGGTCCCCTGGGGGTCCAGACCGGGCAGCGTTTCACCCAAACGGTAGAAGCCCCGCAACAGCAGGCCGTCCCGGGGAAAGGTATGGCGATCGAAATTGTCCCATTCCGTGGCGAGTTCCAGGCTGCGCTCCCGATGCTCGCCACTTTGGCCGCGCAGGAGAAACTCGGCCTGCCGATAGGAGCCCGTGAGACTCAACCTGCCCTGCCCCAGATTGCCGAAGCGCGCGAAGCCGCCGAAACTGCCGTCCGTGCTGCGAATGCGCAGATCCTGGCTGTCCTCGAGAGCCTCCGGGGCGGGGAAGAACAGGGGCACGCCCAGGCGCTGTTCAAAGATTGTTGTCTTCAGTTCCAGGCCCGCGCCCGGCAGACTTTGAAAGGGTCCCGCCAGGGCCAGGGAAGCTCCCTGCTGGAGGCGGTTCCGGGCACCCTCCACCACCAACTCCCATCCAGGAACGCCCAGATTCAGCGTGCGATACCGCAGCCCCACTTGGCCGCCGAGAGTAGTCTCCCAGCCCAGCCCCAGATCCAGGGATTGGGGTTTGTCATGCACCGGGTTGAGGACCAGTTCGGCGCCGCCCTCCTGGTTCTGAGGTTGCAGCCGATAGCGCAACTCGGCCAGGCGCAACCGCTCCTCAGCCAGATCCAAGTTCTGCCGGAGATGGACGCTGCGCAAGGGTTGGCCCAGGAGCGGCTCCATCAGGCCCTGCAGGTAATGAAACTCCGCCGGGGAGGCACCTCGGATCAACAGAGAACCTAGAAGCGGTTCCCGGGCAACGACCCGGAGCCGCCCCGTGGCTTCCTCGAACCCCGAACCCCGCACGTCCACCAAGGGCATGCCGCTCATGATGAGGGTGTGCACCCAGCGGCCCAGGAAGACACCAAAGCGCTGAGGGTTGTACCGTTCCGCCACCGGAAACTCCGCACGCAGCTCACGCAGGATGCGCTCCCGCAGTGCCGGGGGGGCCTCCACTTCCACCTCCCGGACAGGCTGAAACGGCACGAATTCGAGCCGGAGCAGGGCTTCCTCACCTTCACCCGTCACGAGCTCGGCCTTCAGATCCCGCAGCCAGCCATGGACGATGGCCTGCTGCATCACGGCCAGCACATTCCTGCGACGAAAAACTTGGCCTTCGGGCAAGAGAGTGTGGATGAGGCGAGTGAGCCCTGGATCCACGGGAACGGGGTTGCGAATTTCCAGCCTGCGTGCGGGTAGTTCCTCGTCCTGGGCGACCTTTTCCAGAAGCAGGCGGCGGAGTTCCGGCTCTTTGGCCCGGAAAACCTCGACTCCGGCCTGCACCAGTTCCGGAAGCTGACCCTGGTAGTCGGTGAAGCCCACCTCCTTCAGTTCCGGGCGGAGGACGAGGCTGGCGGCGGCCACGCTCTCGCGCTGGCGCTGCTCGATGACCAGGTCCAGGCTGCGCGAAGCGACACTGATGAAATTGCTGGCATAGCGCTTCTCCAGGGCATTGCTGACATCCACGGCCAGCAACACCTGCGGGTGGAAGGCCTCCCGGGACTGGAAGACCGGGATGTTCTCCACCAGCGCGCCATCGACATACTGCTGGTCTTCGATGACCACCGGCTTGAAGGCCCCCGGCAGGGCCATGGCGCCACGCAGGATTTCCACCAGATCGCCGCGGTCGAAGAGCCTACCCTTCCCTGTTTCCAGGTTGGTGGTCAGCACCCGCAGCGGCACCTTGAGACGATCGAAATTCCCTCCGGCGAAGTAAGCGCCCCGGGCCAGCAACCCCTCGAGGGTGCGCTGCATCTCGCGGCCGGACTTGAGGCCCAGCGCGAAACTGGGAAGACCCCGCTGCACCTGCACGCCCACCAGGGTGCCGTTCTCCGCTTCCTGTTCCTCCAGCGTTTTCCCGGGGGTCCGCATCAGCGGATCCAAGAAGGCGCGACTGAAATCCAGGCGCTGGAAAAGTGCTTCAATCTCCTTGCCGGAGAAGCCGCAGGCGTAAAGGGTTCCCGTCAAGGCCCCGGCGCTGGTGCCAACGATGGAGTCGATGGGGTAGCCGCCCTCTTCCAGGGCCTGCAGAACGCCGATGTGGGCCACACCCCGGGCACCCCCACCGCTCAGGACCAGCCCGAGACTGGGCCGCCCCGGCACCTCCACGCGCGGTGTGAAATGGAAGATGAAGTCGGGAGGAAGGGTGCGCACCTCCAGCTTGGCGAAAGCTCGGGGCGCCGGTGCCTGAGCCGCGAGTGTGGTGGCCAGAAACAGGGCCAGGAACCTGAATCGAGTGCTCATCCCAGGGCGCCGAGTTGGGCCTTCATGAGGGCCTCGCAGCCCAGCAGGCCAAGATCCATGAGCGCCACGGCCTCGGCCCGCTGGAAGCTGCGCCCCTCGCCGGTGCTCTGAAATTCCACGATCTCGAGCGTTTCACCCGCCCGGGTGCGAGCCGCCACCAGATTGGTATCCACCGCCGCGCGATGATCCTCCTCGTATTCGAGATCGAGGATGAGGCCCTTGCGACCCGCCCAGGTTTCCTCCACCTCAGGTTCGAGAAGGCCTGCGCTGACCGCCGCCACCTGCCGGATCAGAGCCGCATCGAGTCCGGCCTTGCCCAGCGCCAGGGCAAGGGCCACCCAGGCCCCCGTGATGGCCGCACAGCGGGTGCCGCCGTCGGCGTTGAGGACATCGCAATCCAGGGTGAGCATGCGCTCGCCCAGTGCGACCAGATCCACCGCCTGGCGCAGCGACCTGCCGATGAGCCGCTGGATTTCCACCGTGCGGCCCTGCTGCTTGCCCTTTGCCGCCTCCCGGTCCGTGCGGGTATTCGTGCTGCGGGGGAGCATGCCATATTCCGCCGTGATCCAGCCTTTGCCGCCGCCCTTGAGCCAGCCCGGCACCTTTTTCTCCAGGCTCGCCGAGCAGATCACATGGGTGTTCCCAAGCCGGACCAGGCAGGACCCATCGGCATGAACCTGAACCCCGGTCTCTAGAACCAGCGGACGAATTTCGTGAACTTGGCGCATGAAAACCTCTCAATTCAGTTGTCACCCTGGGAAAACTATCGAATATCCGGGGTCCCCGACCCCGGATATTCAGACCAACTCGATCTTTTCCACTCGCCGCTGGTGCCGTCCCCCCTCAAAAGGGGTTTCCAGAAAGATTTTGAGGTAAGATTCAGCCTGCAGCGGATCCGTCAGCCGCTGGCCGAAAGCGATGGCGTTTGCGTCATTGTGCTGACGAGCCAGTTCGGCGTGCTCCAGGGAGGTCACCAGGGCGCAGCGGATGTCGGCATGGCGGTTGGCCGTCATGCTCATTCCGATGCCGGAACCGCATACCAGCACCAACTTGTCCCACGTGTCTTTCCCTGCCGCCGCCCGGTGCGCGAAATCCGGGTAGTCCACAGAGGCTGGACCCACGGTGCCAAAATCCACCGCCTCGTGTCCCTGGGCCAGTGCCCACTCCTTCAGATGTTCCTTGAGGTCGTACCCCGCATGATCACTTGCAAAGCCAATTCGCATTCTCGATTCTCCAGGGAAACATAGCGGCATGATCCGTCCCGTCCTTCAGTATCGCCCGCTCGACCGCGGTTTCGTCATCGCGCTTCCCGGAGCCCCGGAGCCTTCCACTTGGCAGCGGGTTCTTCGAGGTCTGCCGGGCAATCTGCACGGACGGGATCGCCTTACCCCCGCCCGGGCGAGGATCTTTCAGCCCGATGGCACCCTGCTGGAAGGGCACGCCGTTCCCCTTCGCTGGCAGCGTGCCCTACCATGGCTGGCCAGCCTGCCAGCGGATCCGGAACGCCTCGGGGGCAGTCTTGCCTTCTGGGCGAGCGCGCTGCGCCTGCTCCAATCCCTGATTATCCGCGGTGCGTTGCTCCCCCAACTCAATACGGATGCCAATCCCTGGCGGGCGGTCTGGGGCATCAGCCTCACCAGTCCGGCGGATCGCGAGGCCCTCGACCGACTGGTAGCGGCCATGCCGCCCTCCATACTGGCCTTCCCCGAGGACGATATCTGGGTCTTCACCAAGGGTTTGGCCCTTGGCACCCTCGATGTGGAGGAGGTCGACGACGACCTGGCGATGCCGCCCTCCGCGCAGGGCCTGTTACGGGCCTTCCTGGAGGACGGCGCCGATTTCCTGGTGCGTTTCGTGGCAGGCAGTCTGCGGCCAGGGGAGGATCCAAGGCTGGGGATGATCCATCGTCTCCGCGGCCACAAGCGCGATCGCCTGCCCTGGGACGAGCGCCTGATGGTGGCGCTGTCCCATCCCATGAACGAATTCCCGACCATTGGCGTCACGGAGCGCACCCTCGGCGAGCAGCTGGAACAGTGGAGTGAGGGTGCCCGGGCCCAGTGGACCCGCCCCAGTCTCCGCCTGGAAGCCCCGCCCGTGCCTGGTGACCTGGATGCCATCCAGGAGGCCGACCGACTCAGTGAAGAGGGCTGGCTCCTGAAGGCAGGCCTGGAGAACCAGGATGACGAATTCATACCTGTGGCCCGGCTCTGGGAGCCTTCCACCGAGGCCGTGGTACTGGAGGCCCGTAAGGTGCTGCTGCGCGGCCTCGCCCGGGCCGTGCCTTTCTTCCCACCCCTTCAGGGCGCCCTCGCCGGGCAGAAACCCGAGGATATGGTCCTCCTTCCCACGGAGGCTTGGACCTTCCTGACCCGAGGCGCCGCCCAACTCAAGGAGGCTGGCTTCCTGGTCCATTTGCCCGAGGGCATGGCTGAATTCGGCGGGGCTCGGCGCCTGCGCGCCAAAGTGCGCCTGGGCGCTCGCCGGATGGAGGAGGCGCCGAGTCTCGCGCTGCGGCAGGAAGGCTTAGAGGGTTCCGTTTCCGCCGAGTGGTCCCTCATGCTCGGGGACGACAAACTGGAGATCGAGGACTTTGCTCAGATGGCCAGCCTCAAGCATCCGCTGGTGGCCTGGAAGGGCAAGTGGGTGGCCCTGGACCCCGAGACCCTGAAACAGATCACCGCCGTCATCCAGGCCAGCCGCGGTGCGGGTTTCGAGAGCATGACCCGAGGCGAAGCTCTGGCCGCCGCCCTCACCGGCACCGCGCGCATCCCGGGCGTCACCGAGGCCATCGAGGTGGAAGTCGCCGGCGATTTCGGGGCGGCTCTCGCCGAACTGAAAAATCTTCCCGATAAGCCCATTTCCCAGCCCAAGACCTTCAGAGGGCAGCTCCGCCCCTACCAGTTGCGGGGTCTGGCCTGGCTGGAGGGGCTAACCCGCCTGGGCCTGGGCGGCATCCTCGCCGACGACATGGGGCTGGGCAAAACCATTCAGGTGCTAGCCCTGATGCTGCACCGCCAAGAGCAGAGCCCCACCTTCGGCCCACCCTTGCTCCTCATCTGCCCCACCTCCCTGCTGGGCAACTGGGAGCGCGAGATCGTCAAGTTCGCACCCAGCCTGCCCTTCTTTGTCCACCACGGAAATAACCGGGAAGAGCTCCCCAGGACCTTCCGGCCCCACACCATCGTGCTCACCACTTACGGCGTGATCCGCCGCGAGGAGGAGGTCTTCGGAAACCGCGGATGGGGCGGGGTGGTGGTGGATGAGGCTCAGGGCATCAAGAACGCCGCCTCCGCCCAAGCCAAGGCCACGCGCAAGATCAAGGCGCCCTTTAAGCTGGCCCTCACGGGCACGCCCATCGAAAACCGACTGGTGGAACTCTGGTCCATTCTCGCTTTTGCTCTCACGGGCTACCTGGGCAGCGAGAGCAGCTTCAAGGAGCGTTTCGCCACCCCGATCGAGAAGTACCGTGACCCCGATGCCGCCCTGGAACTGCGCCAGCGGGTGGGCCCCTTCATCCTCCGCCGCCTGAAGACCGACCGGAACATCATTCAGGATCTGCCCGAGAAAAACGAGATGAAGGTCTACACCCAGCTCACGAAAGAGCAGGCCGGACTCTATCAGGCCCGGGTGGACCAGATGGAAAAGGATCTGGCCGCCGCGACCGGCATCGAGCGCCGGGGCCGCATCCTGGCGCTGCTCACGCACCTCAAACAGATCTGCAATCACCCCAGCCACTTCTTGAAGGAGCAGGGGCCCTACAAGGCCCGCAGCGGCAAGCTCGAACGCCTGACGGATATGCTGGAAGAGGTTTTGGAGAGTGGGGACAAGGCCCTCATTTTTACGCAGTTCAAGGAGATGGGGGATCGCCTCCAGGTCCACCTGAACGATGTCCTGGGCTTCGAACCACCCTTTCTCCACGGCGGCTCGACTCGCGACCAGCGCGACGAAATGGTGCGTTCCTTCCAGGAGGATGCAGATGGCGCCCGCGTCTTGATCCTCAGCCTCAAGGCGGGGGGCGTGGGCCTCAATCTCACGGCGGCCACCCATGTCTTCCATTTCGACCGCTGGTGGAATCCAGCGGTGGAAGACCAGGCCACGGACCGAACCTACCGCATCGGCCAGACCCGCAATGTCCAGGTCCACAAACTCATTACCATGGGCACCCTGGAAGAAAAAATCGATGCCATGCTCGAAAGCAAGCGCGATCTCGCGGACCGCGTGGTGGGCAGCGGCGAAGGTTGGCTCACACAACTGGACGACGACGCGCTGCGCCGCCTGGTCGCCCTGGATGCGGATGTGGAACTGATGACGGAGGAGGAGGGCAACGGAGCGCCAACCCCCCTTGCCGCACACCTCCAACTTCCCGAGGAGACGCCGGTGTCCGAGGGCCTTGAGGAAGATCCCATCGCCCCGGCCGCAGTCAGGATCACATCTGAGGCGGGGCCGATTCCCAGACGGCGCGGAAGACCCCCGAAGAAAGGGGTGATCGGATGATCCACTCCAGCGATCGCTTCGGAACCACGTGGTGGGGCCGCCTCTGGATCAGCGGCCTCGAAAAGTTGGGGGATGATTACGAGAACCGCCTGCCCCGCGGCAAAAAATATGCGGAAGAAGGCGCCGTCAGCCACTTCACGGTGAGTCCAGGCGAAATTCAGGCCAAGGTGCATGGCCGCAAGACCTACAACGTGACCCTGGGACTGCCTGCCCTCAGCGCCCTTCAGTGGGAAAAGGCCCTGGAGCGCATCGCCCAGGAAAGCCGTTTCGTGGCCAGCCTCCTCGCGGGCGAGATGCCTCAGGGTCTCGATGAGACTTTTCGTGAGGCCGGCGCCAGTCTCTATCCCCGGGTTCCCAAAGAACTTCAGACCCATTGCGATTGCCCCGATTGGGCCAATCCCTGCAAGCATGTCGCAGCGGCCTGCTACATCATGGCCGAGGCACTGGATCGTGATCCCTGGCTGCTCTTCGATCTGCGGGGCAAGACCAAGGATGAAATTCTGGAAGCTCTTCAGACCCTCCTGGACGCCTCCAATGAGACGACCGGTCCCGCGCCCCGCAAACGGGGTCGACCCAAGAAGGTGGTCCCTCTGCTCGAACTCCTGGCTCGGAGGCACGCCTTCGCGGATCCCTGGCTCCGCATCGATCCAGATGCCTTTGATGTGCTTCCTACCGCGCTTCCCGAATTCATCATTCCCCGCAATCTCCCCCCCGATCCCAGCGTCTTCGTGCAGTTGGGCCCGCTGCCCCATGCCCGCATCGAAGCCAGCCTCTGTCTGGCCGCCCTCATGCATCGCACGGCCCAGGTCGTACAGACCCAGATCGAGGAAGGCATTGACACCCTCGAAGATCCCGAGGGTGAAGTCCATCCCGCTTCTCCTTTCGAGAGTCCCATGCCCGCCCCACCGCCCAGTGTCCACAAGGGTTGGCGGGGGAAGAAGCGAAGATGGAACAAGTAGGGTTCACCCGAGGCCTTGCGCCCCGGCCCCTTGAAATAACGGATGAACCACAGAGAACACAGAGGTAAACAGAGCGCACTGAGAGAAGCAAAAATCCTGTCCCACTCTTCGGGCACCCTTTCTGGAGACCCCTCATGAAGACCATTGCGACCCCCCACGCCCCCGCCGCCATCGGCCCCTACAGTCAGGCCAAAGTCGTTGGCAACCTGCTTTTCACCGCAGGGCAGATTCCGCTCGTTCCCGAGACCATGGAGATGGTGACTGGCCCCATCGAAACCCAGACCCAGCGCGTGCTCGCGAACCTCGACGCCCTTCTCAAGGAAGCGGGCACGGCCTGGGATCGGGTTGCGAAAACCACGGTGTTCCTCACGGACCTCGCCGATTTCGCCGCCTTCAACGCCGTTTATGAGAAGCACCTCGGTGATGCCAAGCCCGCCCGCAGCACCGTCCAGGTCGCTGCCCTTCCCAGGGGCGCCAAAGTCGAGATCGAACTGGTGGCCGAAGTCTGATCTGGGATTCCCTCTATAAAACGCGAG
>CAIPUA010000319.1 GCA_903868115.1 uncultured Holophagaceae bacterium | reverse complement strand
ACTTCCCAACCCTGGCAATGCTGATCGAAACCGTTGAGGAATGCTTCGCTGATTGGCACAAGCCCAACGTCATCCTTCGAAGATTATGCGGCATGAATTAGGACGCTATGTTGAGTAGTACAGAGAAAAGACACCGACAAGAGCGGACTTCCCCCTCTGTGCGTCCTCAGTGGTTCCTCTTTTCCCCCGAATGCAAACGCATGATCCGGGCTCAGTTCGTGCTTGGTTTCCGGATCGCTACAGCCCCTTGTAGCAGAATGCCGGTTCGGTGGCGCCATCGGGCCAGAGGTGGATGCTGCCGCCCTGGCAGTCGGCCCACCAGTGGCAATTTCCGCAAGTGCCTTGGGCGGCCCAGCCCCGGTCCCGAAACACACGGTAGTCTTGCTCCCACTGGGTCTTCAGGTCGTGGGTGAACCAGTTGCCCTGGTGAAAGCGGGAGGGATTGTTGGAGCAGCCGGTGAAGGTCCCGTCCGCCAGGATGGCGGCGATGTTCAGGCCCGCGCGGCAGACGAAGGGGAAGTCGCGGACCGAGCGGTCCAGGTCCCAGTCCAGGCAGCCTTCGCAGCTGTAGCTGACCTTGAGGCCGCGGGGCGCGTAGCGAGGTCGCGCGTCGCGGATCCAGTGGAGCAGTTCCCGGGTTGCATCCTGGTCGAGGTGGAGCGCTGGCTCCGCAGCGGCGCGCCCCAGCGGGAAGATGCGGAACAGGCGCCAGGCCGGGATCCCGGTTTCCAGCAGCAGGTGGGCGATGTCGTCCAGGCGCCGGAGGTTGCCAGGATGGACGCAGGTGACGGCATCCAGACCGGGGACAGCCTTGCTGCCCGCGAGTTCCAGGGCGGCGCGGAGGCGCCGGAAGGTGCCGGGTACACCGCGGAAGGCATCGTGGTCCTCGTCCGCCGCATCCACGCTCAGGGTGAGGGCCTTCAGGCCATGGCCCAGGAGGGTGTCGAGCACAGGGCCGCTCAAGGTGGTCCCATTGGAGACTAGGCCCCAGCTGAATCCGAGCTTGCCCAGGTGCTTCGTCAGGTCTGACCAGCCGGGGAACAGGAGCGGCTCACCCCCCGTGAGGACCAGGAAGATATGCGATCCGAAGTGGTTGTGGATGTAGTCCGCAGCGGCAACCCAGTCTTCAAGGGCCATTTCCCGCCGCACGGCTTCGCTCGTGCAATCCGATCCGCAATGGCGGCAACGGAGGTTGCAGCGGCGGGTGACTTCGAAGAAGAGGTAGCGCAGCTCGTGGCGCCGGGCTTCCAGGCGCCGATAGAGCCGCGCGATCCGGGGCCTAATTCCGCGCTGGGGCATGCTCGGGCTTGGTGCCTGCGGCCGCCGGTGCCGACCCGGCCGCGGCCTTCAGAGCCATGGTGACCTTCAGACCCTCGTCGGCATCGGTCAGGAAGGCCGCGGTTTTGTCCTGAAAATCGCCGAGGTTCGCCGGTCCGTCGGCATCGTGCACCAGCACCGCGAGCTTTTCTCCGAGGTTGTTGAGAACCGGGCACAGCGCCATGCCGGTGTTGTCCGTCACCGCCGACGCTACCGTTCCCGAACTGGACTTGATGTCCACGCGCAGCCCCGGGATCGGGCGCAGTTGGGAATCCTCGGCCGTCACCCGCTTGTTGACCAAGCGCTGGCTGGGCGAGGGGTTGACGCCGTTGCCGTAGCAGGCGCAAACGAAGAGGGCGGAACTCCCGGCGAGGATCCACCGCAGCGAGCCCAGGAACAGGTCCATGGCACGGTTCATGGCTTCAACTCCCGGGTGATGACCACGATCATAGCAAAGCCTAAAAGATCCCCGAAAATATCGGCTGCGACGCCGAGTCGGGGAAATTGGGGTATTGCCCAAAATGGGAATTGGCCCATAATTATGTGCAGGGAGCAACCCATGGGACTGCCAGCCAGACCTCTGCCACCGGGGCCAATTCTGATCACGCCTGACCTGAGGCGCCGAGTAACATTCCCCGCGCTGCCAGGCATTGAACCAAACCAAACTCTCGAACTCGTTCCAGACACGGATGGAAGTTACCGTCTTGTGCCGATTGTGACCATTCCCAAAAGCCAGCTTTGGGCCTGGAGCCCGGAAGCAATGGCTGTCACGGTTGCTGCTCTCAGGGATTTCAACGAAGGCAACACTGTTGAAATGGGTTCAGCGGAAGGGAAGGCATTCCTCAAGAAGTTGGGGAAGAGCTGAATGCGTCTCTCTTACACGCGGCAGTTCATCCTTTCAGCGATCTCGGCAGAATCCCCTATCCGGAAGTCTCTGGCAAAGCTGATCAAAGTGGCTGGCCAGCTTGGTGAACAAGAGCTTCGGGCGCATCACGGAATTCATCTTCACAGGATCCAAAACCAATTTGACCCAGCGTCAGGTTTACAGTTGGAAAGCATGGAAGTGACTGGCGCTGCTCGCATCAAGTGCATCGTGCAGAACACGACTTTGGTCCTTTTGTCCCTGCATACTGACCACGATGCAACCTACGGGCGGAAATAGCTCGGTGGGTGCGGCCGAACGTGGTACCACTACCCGCGGGCCAGTCTATCCAAGGGAGAATCAGCAGCCATAGGACTCACGGCCCCAAAAGGTTTTCATGCGCGCATTGATCCTCGCCTTCAGCCTCTGCCCCCTTGTCGCCCAGGCCCCCCTGCCGAAGGGCGAAGTCATCCCTCGGGTTGAGTGCACGGCCGACACGCGCTTCAGCTATGCCCTGTACCTGCCCAGCGGCTACCAGGAGGATCGGGTCTGGCCGGTGCTTTTCGGGTTCTCGCCCGTGGCCTTCGGGGAGGAGCCGGTGCGGACCTTCCAGAAGGCCGCCGAGCGCTTCGGCTGGATCGTCGTGGGCTCCAACAACTCCAAGAATGGCCCCCTGCGCCCCGCCCTGGAGGCTTCAGAGGCCATGTGGAAGGACGTCCAGTCCCGCTTCAAGGTCGATCCCAGGCGGAGCTACGGCTATGGCTTTTCAGGCGGCTCCCGCATGGCCCTGCGCCTCGCCCTCAAACATCCCAAGAACTTCGCGGGCCTGATTGCCATGGGGGCTTTCGGTGTGGGGGGGGATGGACTTCTCACGGGACTGGGGCACCTGCACTTCCACTTGAGCTGTGGCCTGGAGGACTTCAACCACTGGGAGATGCTAGAGGGTCGAAGGGAACTGCAGTCCCGCGGCTGGAAGGCCTTGGCGGATCGCTTCGAGGGTGGACATCGGGCCCCCCATGAAGGGACGGCCATGGCCGCCCTGAGCTTCCTTCAGTTGGGGGCCATGCAAAAAGGCCTGGTGCCCTTGGACGAATCTCCTGAATCGGAAATTCGCCGGAACATGGAACTACAGGCGGTGAAGGCGGAGGGCACCCTGCTTGGGCTGCGGCGCTGGAAGGAGCTGGCGACTCACTTTCCCCAATCACCTGAAGGCCGGCGGGCCGCGGCGCGCGTGGCCATTTTGGAAAAGGAACCCGCTGTCGTGGGAGAACTCAAGCTTGAGGCGCAGTATGAGCAGACCGCCAGGGAACTCTCCCATATGCCCAAGGATGCAAAATACCGGCAGGAGCTCATTCGCCACCTAAATCGCCTCAAGGCCGCAGATCCCGTGGAGCAGCGCATGATCCGCTGCCTCCTGGGCGTCCCCGTCCTGAACTACCAGGTCGCCCTTGGGGAAGCCTTCCAGAAGAAGGCCTGGGATCAGCTCCTGGCCATCAGCACGAGTCTGGCCGCCCTCGATGAACGCGAGGGATGGCCCTGCATCTATGCGGCGATTTCCCTCGTGCAGCTGGGCAGGCCCGGCGAGGCCTTTGCGCACCTGAGGTCGGCCCGCGCGCGCGGCTACCGCAAGCCGGATCGCATCCGCGCCCTGCAGGAGCTGAAGCCCCTGCAGGGACAAGCTGAATTCGAGGCCATCCTGAAGGAGATGGAGGCCGTGCCCCCCCTATGAATCGGCCAGCCCGCGTAGCCCTTCGGCGAGTTCCCTCAAGGGAATCGCTTCGATATCCGCACCCTTCGGATCCCTCTTGCGTCCCTTCAACCGGAGTGACTTCCCACAGGTCCCGTGCATCCGGCCGTTTGTGCTAGCTTGGGGCGATCCCGGGAGACCCTATGAGCGATGTGGTCGAAATCACGCAGGAAGTGGCGGAGCAAGGTCATGCTTCGACCCTCAGCACCCTCGCGGCGATCATGGTGGCCTTCACCGCCACCTTCATGGCCCTCTGCAATGTGAAGGATGGCAATGTGACGCAGGCCATGGCCCAGGCCCAGACGAAGGCCGTGGACCAGTGGTCCTACTACCAGGCCAAGAGCACCAAGCAGTCCATGGCGGAAAATGCCGCGGAGCTGGTGACCCTGCAGCGCGATCTCACACCCGCTTCCGCGAAGGAGGCCCGTGGGGTAATGGATGCGAAACTGCTCGACTTCAAGGCCAAGGCCGTTCGCTACGAGCAGGAAAAGGGCGCCATCAAGGCCGAGGCCGAGCGACTGGAGAAGGAATACGACACCCTCAACATTCACGATGACCAGTTCGATATGGCCGAGGCGGGCTTCACCGTCGCCATCGCCCTCTTCGGCATCACCATCCTCACCCAGCGCAAGTGGATGCTGGGCCTGGCCGGCGCCTTCAGCGCCTTCGGCTTCCTTCTGGGTCTGGCGGGCTTCCTGAAATGGACCTTCCACCCCGACTGGTTGGCGAAGCTCCTGGGATAGGCGCACGGGGCGCGGGCCACCTAGACTGAAGGCATGGTGTCTCCGCACGAACGACTCGCTTCCCTGCCGCGGGTGCAGCAGGTTCTGGTCATGGGTCTTGGTGCCTGTGCACGGCCCATGGCGCGGGCCCAACTGGCCGAGGTCCTGGCACGCACGAGCCTCTGGCACGAGGCCGAACTCTGGAGCAAGAAACCCAATGGGATGAATGCTCCGCTCCTGGAGCTTCGCGAGGCGGGATGGGTCGAAGAAGTGCGTTTGGGCCTCTGGATCTGCGCCCCCGCCGCCCGCGAACTCGCCGCGCGGCAGGCCTTTCGCGAGGGCCTGCTCCGCAAATTGATGGCGGCCTCCCAGTTGTCCTACAGCGCGGAAGGCGGCTTCACGCGCATGCTCGGAGACCTGCGACTCGCGCTGCTCGAGGGCCGCAACGAGCAGTTGTGGCCCCTCCACCAACGCATCCAGGAACTGTACGGCCGAGATCTCGAATCGCGGGATCCCCTCTGCCTTCTTTGCGGAGAGCCCTTCGACGCGACCTGGTTCGAAGGGATCGGCGGCGAGCTTCGAAAATCCGCGGCCTGGAGCCTGGTCAAGGAGCAGGTGCTGCTCTTCCGTCCCAACCCGGCCTTCCGCGCCTGGATGGACGAGCAGGCTCAGGGACCCCGCTCCTACCTCCTCTTCATGGCCATCTGCTTGCACCTGCTCATGGAGGGCCGTGTCGAAGAGGCCCAGGCTTGGCTGAAGGTGCAGGAGGCGCGCCCCCGCGAGCACCCGCTCTTTGCCGGGCTGGAGGGCATCCTCCACTTCATGCAGGGGAGGCCCGCCGAGGCGGCGACGCGTTTTCAGGAGGCTTTGGCCCGTTTCAAGAAACTCACGCGCAAGCGCATCCTGCCCCTGCCCGCGCCCATGGATTTCTTCCATATCCTGTCCCTCTTCGCCCAGGGAGATCCGGCATCCCTGCGCTTTGCACTGGACCGCATCGAGGTGTTGGAACGGCGCGCCGATTACGACCCCGTGGCAGAACAGGGCGAGCCCCTGCGGCGCCTCCACACGGCTCTCAGCGGGGCCCAGCTCCCACCCTTCGTGAAGGGCTTCGGCTGGCGCGAGCCGCGCCAGATGGGGCTGCTCACCACCCTTTTCTGCACGCACTTGGCAGGGGAAGAGGTGCCCATTCCCCTGCTGAAGCGTTTTCTCAAGGAGTCCGAGCCGCTCTGTCTGGGATGGTTCCGGGCCGCGGCGCAGGAGATTGAAGTCCGTGCCGGCGGGGGCACACGCACGCCCCATATCCTCCTGGATCTCCTGCCCCGGGTAGAGCCCTGGGAGCGCGCCCTGGAGGCACTCCAGGATTTCGGGAAGCCCCCGGAACCCTCCGCCATCTCCCGCCCCGTGCGCCTCGCCTGGTCCGTGCAGGCCCATACTCACCGAGACACGCACTACGAGATTCATCCCCTGGAACAGCGTCAGGGGGCGAAGGGGGCCTGGAGCAAGGGACGACCCGTGAGTCTCCGTCGCCTCCGCGAGGAAACGGCCCACTACGAATACCTGAGCGAGCAGGATCGCCGGGTGATCGCCGCCGTTCAGGTAAGCCAGGACTGGCAGGGGCTCCGCTACGAACTGGAGGATGTCCAGGCCCTTCAGGCGCTGATCGGGCACCCGTGGGTCATCTGGCAGGAAGGCATCGGCACTCAGGCCATGGAACTGCTCGCAGGGCGGCCCGAACTGCATCTGGATGTGGAGGGCTCGAGGCTCATTCTCAGCCTCACCCCCCGACCGAGTGCTCACGGCGCCACCGTTCTGCCCGATGGCCCCAATCGCCGCCGGGTCTTCATCTTCACGGAGGAACATCGGCGCCTGGATGCCATTCTGGGCGAGCGCCTGGCCGTGCCTCTGGAAGCGAAGGCTCGCGTCCTGAAGACCCTCGGCGCCATCGCCCCGCTCGTGGAAATCCACTCCAACCTGGGACTGGACGCCCACGAACATCTGGCCGCAGGACTGGAGACAGTGACGGGCGATCCCCTGCCCCGCCTGTTGCTGCTCCCCTACCAGCAAGGCCTCCAGGCCCGGATGCGAGTGCGTCCCCTACCCGATGGCCCCGCCTACCTGCCCGGCCATGGAGGCGCCAGCCTGGTGGTCGAACATGAAGGCGCACGCCTGCTCGTGCAACGGGACTTGGCCGGGGAACTGCGGAATGCGCAGCGGTGGGT
>CAIPUA010000318.1 GCA_903868115.1 uncultured Holophagaceae bacterium | reverse complement strand
GTGTCCCGCTCCTGGCACTTCAAGTAGGCTTCCATGGGCTCGATGATGCCGCGATGGATGAGGCTCACCAGGGCCTCGTTGTGAGTCTCCTGGCCGTAGCGGCCGCCCTTCATGGCCGCAGGCACCTGGGCCAGCTTGTCCTCGCGGATCAGGTTGGCGATTGCGGGGGTCGTGAAGAGGGTTTCCAGGGCGGCCACGCGCCCTCCGCCGGGCTTTCTCAACAGCGTGTGGCCGATGACGGCCTTGAGGCAGCCCGCAAGGCGCGTGCGGACCCAGGTCTGGCGCTCCATCGGGAAGGAGTCCACCAGGAAAGTCAGAGTGTCCAGGAGTGAAGATGTCTGCAGGATGGCGAAGACCACCTGTCCCGCCTGGGCGGCCTGAAGGGCCAGTTCGATGGCCACGGCATCGCGGATTTCGTCGATGACCAGGATATCGGGTGCCTGCCGGAGGGCGGAGCGGATGGCCTGGCGCTGGCGCTGGAAATCTCGTCCCACTTCGCGCTGGCGGCTCAGGCAGCCGCCCTTGCCCAGCGCGAATTCCACAGCGTCGTGGACTCCGATGATGAAATCCTTGCGCGTGTGGTTGGCGATCTCCAACAGGCATGCCAGGGTCGTGCTCTTGCCGGACCCCATGGGACCTGTGAGGAGCACGAGGCCCTTGTTGAGGCTGGCGAGACGGCGCACGGTTTCGCCCAGGCCCAAGGTATCAGCCCCCGGGGTCTCCTTTGGTACCACCCGCAGGGCGATGGAGGGGCCCGTGGAATCGTGGAAGAGGCTGACCCGCAGGCGACAGTGCAGGGCGCTTTCCAGGTGCGAGAATTCAGTGTCCTGGCCCGCGACATAGGCTTCCATGTTCTTGGTGGGTACCCAGGGCTTGATGAGGTCCTCAAGATCCCGTGAGCCCATGGGCGTGATGTCATCCTGGATCTCGAGTTTGCCGTCCCTGCGCAACAGGGGAAATTCGTCGGTGTTGAGATAGAGGTCGGAGCCACTACTGCCCAGCATCCGCTGGAGCAGGAGATCCAGGCTCGCGCCCTTGAGGGTGCCCCCAGCTCCCGATCCCTTGCTGCCGCCGCCCACGCTACGCCCCACGACGATTCTCGTGCCCAGCGTAGAGCGGGCCAGCAGAACCTGGAAGCGCTCCCCATCCAGGAGGTAGTCGAACTGGACCTTGTCTCCGCGCAGATAGGCAACTTCTTGTTCTGCTGGAAGGATCTCCTTCGCGAGTCCGTCCAACACGGTGCCCAAGAGTTCCTGGCCACTCAGGGGGGTGCGATGTCCGCCGGGCAATTCCAGAACGGGCGTATCCCCCGGGTCGAGACGCAGCAGCGGCGCGCCCCGGCCCACCATCGTGGTGAGGAACTTGTCGATCTTGGCCATGGCAGATCCTTGGAACGGGACACGGGGCTTAGATGCTACCAGCCGCTGGCGGGTTGATACAAAAAAACCAGCCCGTGGAATATCCGTGTCTCAGGCTTCGACCCGAAATTGAGACTGGCGGAGAATGGCCACTAGGATCACGCCTGGGATGTCTCCACGGGCTGCGTAATATCGCATCCCCCACAGCGCAAAAAGAACTGGCCCTTCCGCGTGCTGGGGATGACGCGCATGGGCTGGCCGCAGGTGGCGCAGGGCGGGGGCTCCGGTGAGCCTTCAAGCTTCTTTTCCTCCTGCCACCGGTTGCAGGCCATGCAGACCTGGGCGCCGGATTTGGTGGTGCGCGCGGGGCCTTGGCAGAAGCGGCAGAGGATCGCCGGCTGGCCCTTGTCATCGCAGTCGAAGGACACGCGACACTCGGCGCCGCTGCACTTGGCGTAGTGCTTGCCTTCCCAGTCCCGCAGCCGGAGTTCCGCGCCACAGGCGGGGCAGGGGCCGATGACGGGGACAAAGACGCGCTTCGAGGTCGCGGGTGCCGCGGCCTTGATCTGACCCACGAGATCGGAAACGAAGGTTTTCACATCCCCCATGAAGGCCTCGCGGGGGGTTTCGCAACGGCGCATACGCTCCAGGCGGGCCTCCCATTCGCCCGTGAGCTGCGGCGATTTCAGGCTCTCGGCGCGCAGGCCCCGAATCAGCTCGATGCCCTTGTCCGTGGGCTGCAGGATGTTGCGTTTTCGGGCCGCGTACAGGCGCTTGAGCAGCGTTTCGATGATGGAGGCCCGGGTGGCCGGGGTGCCCAGGCCGCAGTCCTTCATGGCGCCCTTCAGCTCTCCGTCGTCCAGCTCCCGGCCTGCGCCCTGCATGGCCGCCAGCAGATCGCCTTCGGTCATGCGCTTGGGAGGGGAGGTCTTGCCGGCCTTGGGGACCAGTTCCCGGGTGTCCACCTCCTGCCCCTTGACGACCAGGGGCAGCGTGCCCGCGTCCTCATCGGGCTCTTCCGTTTCGGGTTCCTCCGCCTCGGAATCGGCGTCCTTGGCCTTCTTCGTTTCCTTTTTGGGCCTGCCGTGGGGCGGGTCCACGGCGGACCAGCCCAGTTCCTTCACCACGGTGCCCGTGGTCTTGAAGGTCTCCTTGGCAATCTTGGTGATGAGAGTGGTCTTGGCCTCGACGCGCTCGGGGAAGAAGGCCGCGAGGAAACGCCGGGCGATGAGTTCGTAGAGCTTGAGCCCATCGCCGCTCAGGTTCTTCGCGGGATTCTCGGTGGGTACCAGGGCCGAATGGTCCTCCACTTCCTTGTCGTCCACGAAGCGCTTGTCGAGCTTCACGGGCCAGCGGGCGCGGAGGTCTTCCACGAAGGGCCGCAGGTCCACGAGCTGTCCCTGGGCCAAGGCCTTGATCCAGCCCGGGGCCTTGACGGCATCGGCCTCCGTCAAGTGGCGTGAATTGGTGCGGGGGTAGCTGATGAGCTTGGACTCATACAGCGTCTGGGCCACCTCCAGGGTGTGTTCAGCGGTGAACCCGAAGCGCTTGTTGGCCTCCTTCTGCAGGGCCGTGAGGTCGTAAAGGAGTTCGGGGCGCTTCTTCTCCGTCTTGCCCGTGACGGAGGCAATCTGGCCCGGGAGGCCCGCCAGCTTTGCCGCCATGGCCCGGGCGTCTTCCTGAGTGTCGAAACGGTCCTGTTCCTTGCCCTCCAGCCGGGTGAACCACTTGCCCTTGTAGCTGCCCTCGGGCGCACCAAAAAGGGCCCACAGCGTCCAGAAATCCCTGGGCACGAAGTTGGTGATCTCCAGTTCCCGGTTCACCAGGATGGCGAGCGTGGGCGTCTGCACGCGTCCGATGGAGTAGACGCCCTCGCCTCCGGAGCGCTGCATCACGATCGTCTGCGCCCGGGTGCAGTTGATCCCCACGAGCCAGTCGGATTCCTGGCGGGATCTGGCCGCGTCCCTCAGGCCCAGGTAGGCTTCCCCAGGCTTCATCCGGCCATAGGCTTCGCGGATGGCATCGTCCGTGAGGCTCGAAGTCCAGAACCGCAGCACCGGTTTGGTGCAACCGGCGAGCCGGTAGACCAGATCGAAGATGAGTTCGCCCTCGCGCCCGGCATCCGTGGCGTTCACGACCTCGAGTACATCCTCGCGGGTCATCAGGTTCGCCACCACATCGTACTGGTCTTTTGTCTGGGCACTGGGTGCGTAGCGGAATTCCGGTGGAAAGATGGGCACCGTGTCCAGGCGCCATTGTTTCAGGTTCGGATCGTAGCCCTCGGGCCCCAGCGCTTCCACGAGATGGCCCACGCACCAGGTGACGATAGTGTTGCCGCCCTGGATGAAACTGCGCCCGCTCCCCTGGAGCCCCAGCGCGGCCGCGATGGCGCGGCCCATGCTGGGCTTCTCGGCGATGATGAGGCGGATCATGGGTGCGCTCATTGGGGACAGGGGGACACGCGAGAGGGATGAACTGATGAACCACAGAGAGCGCAGAGGAATACGGAGAGCACAGAGAAGAGGGAAATAGCTCCTCGCTGTTTCGTGTGGAGCGCTGGTTTTTGGGCCAAAGACAAGGTCATTGGTTATTCTGGATCGCGACCCAAGCCTTGATGCGCCGTTCCAGCACATCCAAGGGCAAGGGGCCAGCACCAAGGATCTCGTCGTGGAAGGCCCGCAAATC
>CAIPUA010000317.1 GCA_903868115.1 uncultured Holophagaceae bacterium | reverse complement strand
CGCTCGCCGGGAAGGCGCTTGCAGCGGGACACCGGGACTCCACAGGGAACATGCCCTCTCGCGACCACGGGCCCTCCTGGATCGGTGAAAGATGCCAAGGGTATCTGAGACTCGCAGCCCGCGCAAGGGAATTCAAAGGCGCCATCCGCCGGGAAGGGAAACCATCTAGGGTAGCCATCTGGGGTCAACAGACCACCAGGAAGGGAATTGTTCAGGGTTTGGCGGTCAGCTTTCGGGAATAGAGCCCCGTTGCTACCTTCTGCTGCCCGACACACTCGAGAATTGCGTGGAAGAGGGAAGATTGAGGGTTGACTCGGGCCTCCGGCCATCACCCCTCACGCGGGCCCTCCATGGCCCACCGTGCCCTGAGCCGGGCGTAGCGGTTGTGCCTCGTGTTGCGGGACCAACTTCAGACGCGGCCTGAGGCGCGGAAGCAACGTGGAGCGGGGAACGATCCAAGCTGGCCCGTGCTCTCTCCAATCTGGGCTGGGGCAGCGCCCTGGCCTGCGCCGGGGGGTTCCGCCGGTGGGAGTTCCTCCGGCGGCGAGGTGCAAACCACGGGACCACCCGATTCCGCCTCAGCCCCTGCCCTGGCCCGCACCAGCCGCGCTGTGGGGTTTGGGGACTTTATGGCGTCGTTGTTTGGTATAAAATTATTCTAAAGAATATTATTTAAATGTATTGATAATTATTTTTTCAGGTGTATGTTGATCCTGTCATCCACGAGGAGGGGACATGAACAAGATCAAAGTAGTTCCTCTGCTCCTGGTTTGGTTTATTTATTCGCCTGCCCAAGTCACCCCCAACGATTTCTATCGTTTTCATGCTGGACAGTGGACGAAGGAAGGCTTCCTGCTTTCCGGATTCAAGAAGGAAACCCTGCTGGTAAGGGCAACAGGGAAGGTGCGCCTTCCGGTGGAGACCCCAGATCTGCCCGAACCCCCTGCTCAGACCCGCAATCCGAATACCCCCCTCGCCCCGCGCCGGGGCGGGAAAGTCCTCGTGGCCCACGAGCGTGAGTTCTTCACCCTGCTGGAAGGGGGGACTCCGCGGATGGCGGTTCTGTGGGAGAAGGACCCGGCCCAAGGGTGGATTCCCACCGGGCGCTTGCCCTTCTCGGGAAAGGCCCCGGTCACGCCGCCCAGCCTGTTTCCCCTGGGCAACGGCAAGGTGCTGGCCTTCAACGCGGATCCACCCGAGGATTGCCGCGATCCCAAGGCCTTGAGCCCCTTCTCCGTGCTTCGCAGGAACGATCGTGGCGAGCTGTCCCGGGTATCCGAGATTGATCCGGGAATTCCCAAGTGGCAGTTCAATCGCCACCTCGCCAGGGATTTCGCTTACCTGGAATCGGCCACGGTAGTCGAGGACCACCTCGTGGTCTGCGGGTGGAACTTCGGCCTGTTCTGGGTCTTCGATCTGGAGGATGGGCGCTTGAAGCGCCTGATCCGCCTTTTCGATGCGATCCGCGACGATGAGATCATCCAGGACCGGAACCATGAAGTGGTGATCAATTTCCAACCCACGAAGGACCGGACCCTGCTGGTCGCGGCGCGGCCCGAGGACAGCGTGAAGGCCCTTGGGAAAGTGCTTGAAAAAGCCGACGCCCAGTACAAGGTCCTGGCCCAACCCGCGCCGAACCCCGAGCAAATGATCGAGTCCTACCGGTTCCTGCAGCGGGAGCGCGATGCGATCTACAACGAGTTCGCCTATGTGACCTGGTTCGAGGTGGATCCTCTTACTGGGAGCAAGCGCCGCCTGGAGGCGCCCCATGGCGCCAAGGAACTGCTCCCCTCACGGAATGAACTGGACTCCTTCTTCTGGATCCCGGATGAACTGGGCCATCTCCGGTTCGTCGACCGTGAACTCAAGGGGATGCGTGTGGAGGAGAAGCAAAGCCCAAGCCAGGGTCAGAATTCCAAGCCTCCGAAGAAGCCCGCTCCAGTCACGAATG
>CAIPUA010000316.1 GCA_903868115.1 uncultured Holophagaceae bacterium | reverse complement strand
CGTCTACCAGAGTCTCAAGGCCTTCATGCACGCCTTCGAGGGTAGTCATCTGCCTTTTGGTCTGGCCAGCGGCAAGCTCGAGGAAACCCCCGAGGGCGCGCGGTTGACGATCAGCGTGCGGGCCTTCCGCCGAACCGGCCAAGTCAAGGCTGATGTCGCCGGGGAGGAATCATGAGCGGCTCGAAGCACAGGAACCCCTTCGAGGGCCGTGAATGGCTGGAGGAACTGAAGACCAATCGGCGAACGCAGGGGGGCTTGGCCGCCTTCGGACTCGCCCTGGCCTTCATGGTCTTCATGCTCTGGCCCGAGGCGCCCAAGCGGCGACCCACCGTGGCCCTCACTGCCATCGCCCATGCGGGAAATGATAGTTCTCTTCAATCCCTCGAGAAGCTGCCCGATCTCGCAAAGCTCGGACAGGCAGGGGAACTGCCGAGTGAGGACCGGATGTTCCGGGATCTCTTTCTCTTTGATGGCCCACCGCCACCGCCCCTGCCTCCGCCTCCGCCCCCTCCTCCGCCGACCCCGCCGACGGAGGAACAGTTGAGGGCGCTCGCCGCCCAGCAGGAGAAGGATGCCGAATTCGCAACCCGCCCTCAGGGATTCCGCTACCTAGGCTTCCTCGAACGCAAGTCTGTGGGGCGCATCGGGGCCTTCATGAAGGGCGAAGAGCCCGTATCCATCAAACTGGGCGATACCACGGGCGCAAAGTGGAGACTCATCACCGTGACCGAGTCCCACGTGGAGTTCCAGAACCTCAAATACCCGGAGTTGCGCCACCGCATCAATGCGGCAGACGCGGCCGGCGGGCCCCGCGGCGCGGGCGCAACCAATGAATTCTGACCGGATGGATGAAATGTCGAAAAACACCCCCATGCTTCGCGTTCTAGGACGCACCACCTCCCTGGTGGTACTCCTTCTGCTTACCCTCGGGTGCAGCCTTCATCGCGCCCGCACAGCCTTCGACGAAGGACGCTACGACGAGGCTGTAAAGGCCTACCGTGACATCCTCCAGAATTCCCCCTCCAACGTCAGCGCCAAGATCGGCTATCGCCGATCGGCCACCAAGGCTGCGGAAATCCATCTGGCCCAAGCCCGCGAGGCCCAACGGCGAGGTCTCGACGAGCAGGTGTACCTCGAGGTCCGGAAGGCGGTGGTCCTCGACCCCGCCAACGCCGTAGCCAGCGACTGGATCGCGAACTTGGAAATTGCGGCCCAACGGAAAAAACTCCAACAGGACGCCGAGGAAAGTATCGAGACCCAGAGGGCAAAGGCCGACCTCCGCCCTGCGGTGCTGCTGAATCCCCGTTCCCTCGAAGGCATGGATCTGAATTTCAGCAAGAAAACCAGCCTCAAGGAGATTTTCGCCTCCATCACCCGGAACTCCGGTGTGAACATCATTTTTCACACCTCGTTCCAGGATGTGCAAATCTCCGCCGATCTTCGGGGACTCACCTTCCAGCGGATCCTGGACACGCTGATGCTCCAAAACGACCTGCTCTACAAGGTGCTGGACACCAACACCCTCATGATTTTCAAAAATACGCCCCAGTTCAAGGAGCAGTTCGAGAACCAGCTCATCAAGACCTTCTACCTCTCCAACGCCGATCCCAATGATGTGCGTTCGATCTTCCAGCAGCTCATGCCCCAGCTGAAGGTTTTCACCGACAAGCGCCTGAACGCCGTCACCATCAAGGCCAAGCCGCAGGAATTGACCATCGCGCGGCGCATCGTGAGCCAACTCGACAAGGCCAAGGCGGAGGTGATGGTCTACCTCGAACTGCTGGAGGTCACGGAAAACAACCTGGAGCAGGTCGGTCTGCTGCCCGTTCTGGGTGTCGGCGACACCACGGGCGTCTACCGGATCGGTGGAACCATCGACAATACTGGCGGCCCCAACCAGAACAAGGGTGGTCTTCGTATCAGCAAGTCCGATGTGCGTTTCCTGTTCCCGAACCTGGCCCTGGATGCCATGAAGAGCAGTGGTGACGCCAAGCTTGTCGCCAGCCCCAATTTGCGCGTCGTGTCGGGCGAGAAGGGCGAGATCAACATTGGCGAAAAAATCTCCACCACCCAGTCCTCCATGGGACTTTCCGGCCTTACCGGCGCGACAGGCGCCACTTCTAGCATCGCCAGCGGCTACATGGCCGGTGCCGCCCAGACTCAGTACAGCTACGAGGATGTGGGCGTAAAAATCTCTCTGGAGCCCCGCGTCCACTTCAACGATGACATCACCATCAAGATCGAGTCGGAAGTCAAGACGCTCAAGAGCGGCTCCACCGCGGGTCGGCCCGACCTCGGCCAGCGCATCATCAAGACCTGGGCGCGGCTTCGGGACGGTGAAACGGCCGTATTCGCGGGACTCCTCAAGGAAGAAGAAATCAAGAGTCTCCAGGGGATCTGGGGCATCTCGGACATTCCCCTGATCGGCAAACTGCTCGGGAGCAATCGCAGCCAAAAGGCGAAGACCGATGTGCTCCTCACCATCCGCGCCGTGGTAGTGCGCAAGCCCGACATCCAGGCTGAGGACTGGGAAGCCTTCGATCCCGATCTCGCCACCTCTCAGGCCGGTCCCTTCACCCCCAAACCCGAGGCCAAGAAGGCGCCGGAGGTGAACTCTGAGACCAAGAAGGAACCCGCGGCGAAGCCCGAGGTCAAGAAGGCACCGGAGGTGAAACCCGAGGTCAAGCCCACGGCGACCCAGCCCGTCCCCACTCCGACCACGGCCCCAGTCCCCGCCCCGACCCCGCCGGTGCCCACTCCGGCGGTGGAAGCCACTCAGCCCAAGCCTGAAGCTGCCGTAGCCCCCGAGCCCGAGGAGGGCAGTCTGGTCATCTTCCTGGCCCCGATTTTCACGCCGCTCGTCAAGGGAGAGCGAGTGCAACTTAGCCTACTGGTGAGCAACGGGAAGGGCCTGACGAGTGGCACGATGGAACTGCGCATCGATCCAAAGTTGAGGCTCGTCTCGATGCTGGCGGGCGATTTCCTGACCACCGAAGCCGGTTCTCTTGATCAGAATCCCACCAAGGACGGCGTCCTGAAGATCGCCTTCAAGCGCACCGGGAGCGCCTCGGACAGTGGGACCCTCGCGACCCTGGAACTCGAGGGAACTGCCATCGGCAACGCGCCCGTACTCATCCAGTCCGGACGCTACCTGATCGGAGCCAACCCGGTGACGGCTCGCGTGGTGAACTCCCTGGTCACGGTGGAATAGCGGAACCATGAAGCCCCACCAGCGCGGATTCACGCTCCTTGAGATGGCCGTCACTGCAACGGTGCTGCTGATCCTCGCCTCCGCCGCCATCCCCATGGCCAAGAACGGCCTCCGTCGCCAGAAGGAGCTGGAGTTGCAGCGCCATTTGCGCACGATGCGCGAGGCCATCGATTCGTATAAGCAGATGGTTGATCAACGAAAGATCAAGGCACCACCGATCGAAAACAATGGCTATCCGGAGTCCATGGAGATCCTGGTGGAAGGTGCTCCCACCGACAAGGCTTCGCTGAAGATCCGGTTCCTGCGGCGGATCCCCACGGACCCCTTCACAGGAAAAGCCGAATGGGGGCTGCGTTCCGTCACGGATGATCCGGATAGCTCCAGTTGGAGTGGCGGCAGCGTCTACGATGTCTACAGCAACGCCACCGGCACGGGTTCCAACGGAACCCCCTATCGAGAGTGGTGAGGCGCTTTTTCCCTTGATCGATGGCCACTGCCGCGCTAGGCTTTCCTTTCCCGTAAGCGGTCTCTCGAGGGAGCCACTGGGTCTTTGCGGATATGGCGGAATTGGTAGACGCGCTAGCTTCAGGTGCTAGTGGCTTCACGGTCGTGGGGGTTCGAGTCCCTCTATCCGCACCACCTTCAACACGGCACCCGCGGTGCCGCATTGAGTCTCGAAATGCTTGAAATGGGTGTCCGGCCCTTCTCCGGACTGCGACCACCACTCGGCCCGGGGCTGCGTGGTCGGTGACGGGCGAACCCCCGAAAAGGAGCCTCCCATGGCCCTCAACCTTCAGCAGAAGACCATCATCATCGACGACTACAAGACCCACGCGACCGACACGGGTTCGCCCGAGGTGCAGGTGGCGCTGCTGACCAAGCGCATCAATGACCTCACCGAGCACTTCAAGGTGCATGGCAAGGACTACCACAGCCGCCGGGGCCTCATGGTCATGGTGGGCCAGCGCCGCCGCCAGCTCGACTACCTGAAGCGCAAGGACAAGACCCGCTACGCCACACTCATCGAGCGCCTCGGTCTGCGCCGTTAAGCTCTTTTTTCACCGAAAAGCGCCCGCATCAGCGGGCGCTTTTCGTTAGGGTTGAACCATGTCCAAGCTGCCGCCCCTGCCCGACCCCGAGCACCCGAATCCCTACACGGTGACGAACCGAGAGATGGTCTTCGAGTCACCCTGGATCCGCCTGCGGGAAGATCGCTTCCGCCATCGCAAGGGCGTCGAAGGCCGCTATCCGATCTGCGGGTTCCGGCGCACGGCTTGCGGTGTCCTGGCCTTGGACGACCAGGATCGCGTAGTGCTGGTGGGTCAGTGGCGCTATCCGTTGGAACAGTATTCCTGGGAGATCGTGGAAGGCGGCGGCGAGGAGCACGAGTCGCCCTTCGAGTGCATTCAGCGGGAACTCGGCGAGGAGGCGAATTTGCAGGCTGGCCTGTGGGAACCCCTGGCCTATTCCAATCTCAGCAATTCCTCTACGGACGAAGAGGCCTTCCTCTTCCTTGCATCCGATCTCTCGGCAGCCCAGGGCCACGAACCCGACGCGGAAGAGGAACTTCGCGTCCACCACGAGCCCTTCGCAACCTGCCTCCGCCGCGTACTCTCAGGCGAGATCGCGGACGGTCTCACGGTCATCGCCCTCCTGGCGCTCCAGGCCCGACGGAGCGGCGTTTCCGAGCCCCTGCTCCCTGCCTTCGCCGAACGTTTCTTCCAGCGTCCCGCCGAGCATCCGAGCTCCGGACGAGCCCGCTGGAGTAATCTGGAAACGCCATGATCGTCACGCTTCATCCCGAAACGCCCCAGCAGCGCCATCTTGAGCGCATCGCCGAACTCCTGCAAAAAGATGGAGTCATCGCGTATCCCACGGACACACTCTTTGGCTTGGGCTGTCTGGTCTCGCGCAAGAAGGCGGTGGACCGGATCCAGGAGCTGAAAGGGCGCGACCCCAAGAAGCCCATGTCCATCCTGTGCGCGGATTTGTCGATGCTCTGCCGCTACACGCAGCCCCTCGACACCGCGACATTTCGAATCCTGAAGCAGATGTTCCCCGGCCCCTACACGGCGGTCCTGCCCGCCAGCCGCGAGGTTCCGCGCCACCTTCAGAACAAGCAGACGGTGGGCCTGCGCATTCCGGACCATGTCTTCTGTCTGGCCATCACCCGATTGGTGGGGGAACCCATCATAACCACCAGCTGCAACCGTGCCGGGGAAGCCCCAATGATGAGCGCCTGGGAAATCCAGGAAGAGCTGGGGCATTTGGTGGACCTGGTCGTGGACTGCGGCGATCCCTCGGGCCTCGCGAGCACCGTGGTGGACCTGACCAAGGATGAGCCCGTGCTGCTCCGTCAGGGTGCAGGGACTTGGCCGATCTGAACAGCGATCGTTGGTCGACAGGGGATACACCGTCTAACCTGGAATCCATGATGGTCCCCAGCCTCCTCATCTACCCCGCCCAGGTCGTGCCACTTCCGGCGGAACCGTCCCCGCCGTTGCGGGTGAAAGTGAGGCCCCACCGCTCTGAATCCCTGTTCGCAAGTCGACCGAAGCGTTTCGACACCTTACTTTTTTTCGAAGCAGGAGCGGCCCTCATTTTCTGTGCGCTCGATTGGTACGAAGTCCCAGGATCGGGGGAGGGTTGCTCCTGAACACCACCCCTGCGACTGCCCTGAGGGATGCCCTCCTCGCCATTCTGGGGCCCGAATCCGTCCTGGATCGGCCCATTGAGCTCATCGCCTTCGCCTCGGATGCCAGTTTCTATCGGCTCATCCCCAAGGCCGTGGTCTTCGCGGGCTGCGTGGAAGACATCCGTCGACTCTTCTGCCTGAGCCATGAACGCAAGGTTCCCATGACCTTCCGGGCGGCGGGGACAAGCCTCTCCGGCCAGGCGATCTCAGACGGCATCCTGGTGGAGGTGGCCCGCCACTGGCGCGGCCTTCAGGTTTTGGAAGGCGGCGCCAAGGTGAGGGTCCAGCCCGGGGTCATCGGTGCCCAGGTGAATCACGCCCTCCGCGCCTTCAGGGCCAAGATGGGCCCCGATCCCGCCTCCATCAACACCTGCACCGTGGGCGGCATCCTTTCCAACAACTCCAGTGGCATGTGCTGCGGGGTTGCCCAGAACGCCTACCACACCCTCGAATCCCTGACTTTCGTGCTGCCCACGGGCACCGTGATCGACACCGCCGCGCCCGACGCGGACGAGCAGTTCCGGCTGGCTGAACCAGCCCTGGCCGAAGGTCTGCTTCGGATCAAGGCCGACCTGGAAGCCCACCCTGCCCTGGCTGCCCGCATTCGCGCGAAATACCGCACCAAGAACACCACGGGCTATTCCCTGAACGCCTTCATGGACTTCGATCGCCCCGTGGATATCTTTCGCCACCTCCTGGTGGGCTCGGAAGGCACGCTGGCCTTCATCGCCGAAGCCGTGCTGAAGTCCGTGCCCGATCTCCCCGTGAAGGTGACGGGCTTCCTCCTCTTCCCGGATCTGCACGCCGCCTGCGCGGCCATCGTGCCCCTGCGGGATGCCGGGGCCGCAGCCCTGGAACTGCTGGACCGCGCCTCGTTGAAGTCCGTGGAAGCCCAACCCGGCATCCCCCCCGGCATCAAGTCCCTGGCGGAAGGCGCCGCCGCCCTGCTGGTGGAGTTCCATGGCCGAGAGGAAGCGATCCGGGCCGAACTGGAACGCACGGCCCTGGTCGCCACTATCGGCCTCAAGCTACTGGAACCTGCCCGGTTTACTCACGATCCCGCGGAGCAGGCCCTCATGTGGAAGCTCCGTTCCGGCACCTTTCCCTCCGTGGGTGCGGTCCGCAAGCGGGGCACCACGGTGCTCATCGAAGATGTGGCCTTCCCCGTTGACAGGCTGGCGGATGCCGCCCTGGATCTCACCAAGCTCTTCGCCAAACATGGCTATGAGGAAGCCATCATCTTCGGCCACGCCAAGGACGGCAACCTGCACTTCGTCATCACCCAATCCTTCAACGACCCGATCGCCGTGGACCGCTACGCCAACTTCATGGAGGATGTCGTGGAACTGGTGGTCAAGAAATACGACGGAGCCCTAAAGGCCGAGCACGGCACGGGCCGCAACATGGCGCCTTTTGTCGAGGCCGAATGGGGCCCCGAGGCCAAGGCCGTTATGGAAAAGCTGAAGAACCTAGTGGATCCCCTGCGCCTACTCAACCCCGGCGTCATCCTCAACGCCGATCCCAAGGCCCATCTAACCAACCTCAAGCCCATGCCCGGTGTGGAGGAAGAGGTCGACAAGTGCATCGAGTGCGGCTACTGCGAACCCAAGTGCCCCAGCCGGGAACTCACGCTCACGCCCCGCCAGCGCATCGTCGTGCGCCGCGAAATGGCACGCCTGGAAGCCAATCGAGAGCACCCTGCCCTGCTCACATCCCTGCAGGAGGCTTTCCCCTACATGGCCCTGGACACCTGCGCGGTGGACGGCCTCTGCGCCACGGCCTGTCCCGTCAGCATCGATACGGGCCAGCTCACCAAGCGCTTCCGCAAGGCCAGCCACCGCCGATGCGCCCAGAAGATCGCCCTTTCGGTGGCGCGCAACTTCGCCACCGTGGAACCGATCATGCGGGTCGCCCTGCGCTCCGGTCACCTGGTGCAGAGCATCTTCGGGCCGAAGGTGATGCCCTTCATCACCCGGGTCCTGAAGGCCTTCGGTGCCTCCCACCAGTGGAGCCCCGAGATGCCGAAAGCCGCCAAGGCGCCGCTACCGACGACCTCCCTGGAAGGCGCGCAGGCCATCTACTTTCCGGCCTGCATCTCCCGCATGATGGGCCACCTGCCCGGTGAGCCTCAGGAAATGAGCCTGGTTGAAGCCCTGGTGAAGGTGTCGGAGCGGGCCGGGGTGCCCGTCCACATTCCCCTCGACGTGGCAGGCACTTGCTGTGGCGTGCCCTTTTCCTCCAAGGGCTACGACGAGGCCCACCGCTACACCGTGAACCGGGCCATCGAGAAATTCTGGGAATGGAGCCAGGGGGGTCGTCTTTCCGTCGTCATGGATACCAGTCCCTGCACCTTTGGCATGGTCACCAGCCGCGCCTACCTCACACCGGCTAACCAGACGAAGTTCGACAGGCTGAAAATTATCGACAGCACGGCCTTCGCCCACGATGTATTGCTGCCCAGGCTCCGGGTGGCCCGCAAGGTGAACGCGGTGGTGCTCCATCCTGTCTGTTCCCTCACCAAGATGGACCTGCTGCCCAAACTCGAAGGCGTCGCCCGGGCTTGTGCCGATACGGTGGAGGTCCCCCGGGATGCCGGCTGCTGCGGCTTCGCGGGCGACCGGGGCTTCACTCACCCCGAATTGACGGCCTCTGCCACCCAGCACGAGGCCCACGAGGTGAAGGCCCAGTCCTTTGACGGCCACTACGCCAGCAGTCGCACTTGCGAGGTGGGCATGACCCGCGCCACCGGCGAGGTCTACCGAAGTTTTCTATACTTGCTCGAATGGGCGACCCGTTAAATGAGGAGGCTGCTGTTGTCCGACCTAGGAAGCACGATCTGGATGGGCATCCAAGCTCAGGATGCGGTCGATGTTCCCACCGAGCTTGTTCCGGGTGGCGTCGTGCTGTTTGCCCGCAACTTCGATCCCGATCCGGTGCGGGGTCCGGCGCGCTGCCATGCCCTGATTCGGGGCCTCCAGGATCGTTGGGGAAAGGCCGTTCCCCTCGGCATGGCCATCGATCAGGAAGGTGGGCCGGTCTCCCGCTTGAAACTCTGGGTGGGGGAGACGCCATCGTTCCGGCGCATCTGGATCGACTCGGGAACCGCGGGCGCGCAAGCCTGGGGGCGGCTGTGGGGCGAAGGCCTGAGTCTGCTCGGCTTCAATATCAACTTCGCGCCCCTCGTTGACCTCTACGACGGAATACCTGGCACGGGCTTGGGGGAACGCCGCGCCTCTGAAGATCCAGGCGAAGCTTCGGAAGCCGCTGAGGCCTTTCTCTGCGGTCTGGAATCCCAGGGTGTGAAGGGATGTCTCAAGCACTTTCCCGGCCTCGGGGGAACGCGGGTGGACAGCCACCATGCCTTGCCCGAGTTGACGGACCCCAGCGCCGTGGAGCGCGGCCTGGAGCCCTTCCGGAGGCTCGCACACCCTGGTCGCCTTGTGATGGTGGCCCATGTCCGCACGCCCTGGAGTGAGGGCCTGCCGGCGAGTCTCCACCGGCAGCATGTGGTCGGCAATCCCTGGGGGATCCAAGGCGCGTGGATCACCGACGACCTGGAGATGGGTGGCTGCGGGGCGTGGCCGTGGCCCGACCGGGTCCGACTCGCCCTGGAAGCAGGGCATCAGGCCCTGCTGGTCTGCCAGTCCCAGGAAGCCATCGACCAAACTGTGGCCGCCCTCCGCTCGCTTTCCCCGGCAACCCTCGAGGATGCGATCCTGGCCGGTCGACGCTTTCGGGCCGAGCTGGAACCCCTGAGCAGGACTCCCTTTGACCAACTGGCCTGGGACACCTGGGTGCGCCGGGTGCAGCAGGCGGCCGAATGACGCAACGGACGCGGGCCCTTGCGCAATTCCTCTTCTGCCTTTCCCAATATTCATAACTGACGCGAGGTTAGCCCATGGGCTTCAGATTTTGGGATTATGTGATCGTCATCGTCTACCTCGTCGGCGTTACCGTCGCCGGCATCTTGATCTCTGGCCGCCAGCGCTCCTCGCGCGATTATTTCCTTGGTGGGAAGGACATGTCCTGGTGGTCGGTCGGCTTTTCCATCGTCGCCAGCGAAACCAGCACACTGACCTTCATCAGCATTCCCGGGTTGGCATTCAAGGGGAACCTGTTTTTCCTGCAGTTGGTGGTCGGCTATTTTATTGGCCGTTTGATCGTGAGCGTCCTGTTCATCCCGGCTTACTACCGCGGGGATCTGGAGACAGCTTACGACTTTCTCGGCAAACGATTCGGCCTTCCTCTGCGCAGGTTTACCTCCACGGTATTCATCGTCACCCGGGTGCTCGCCTCCGGGGTCCGCCTGTTCGCCACGGCGATTCCGGTACACCTCATCACCGGTCTGGACTACCCCGCGAGCATCCTGCTCATTGGCGGATTCACGCTGGTCTACACCTATCTTGGCGGCCTGAAGGCGGTCGTCGCGATGGATGTGGTCCAGTTGTTCATTTACTTGGGCGGCGCCGTGGCTTCGATGTGGCTGATCCTCCATCGTCTGCCGAACGGCTGGTCGGATGTAGTCGCCTTCGCCGCATCGAATGGGCAAGACAAATTCGCCTTCATCAATGGCTATACCGGCACCTCGTTGACGGCGTTTCTCATGGCGCCCTACACGCTGCTGGGTGGATTGCTGGGCGGGACCTTCCTGACCATGGCCTCCCACGGTACTGACCAACTGCTCGTGCAACGACTGCTGGGATGCCGGACCCGCTGGGATAGCCAACGCGCCTTGATGCTCGATGCG
>CAIPUA010000315.1 GCA_903868115.1 uncultured Holophagaceae bacterium | reverse complement strand
GCCGCCGTGAAAAGCAGGTTCGTGTCCATGCCTCTATTGGACCAAGAACTGACCTCATCCTGAGGCCCTACCCACACAATTCAGCGAAGAGCCTTATTTTTGAACGGACCCTTAGGCGTTGTCAGCACCTTCCCTGATGATTGCAGGATATTGATCAGCAGCGCCTTACCATAGATTCCGGAGGGCTTTCATGAAGAGTCGAAGCGAACGCGCCCAGGAGGCACACGCCTCGGGTTTCAACTGTGCGGTATCCGTGCTGTCCGCCTTTGCCGAGGAATACGGAATGTCCCTCCAGCATGCTCGGCAAGTGGCGGGCGCCTTCGGTGGCGGCATGGCACGCACCGGCTGCGGTCCTTGCGGGGCGGCGTCGGGGGGCCTGATGGCCCTGGGGTTGATGCATGGGAAAACCGAACCCACGGACGACGCCGCCCGAGACCGCTGCTACGCGGAAGGGAAGAGCTACCTGGAGGCTTTCGAGAGCCACTGTCAGGGATTGAGCTGCCGCGATCTCCTGGGCTTTGATGTTTCGGACCCGGCCCAATACCAGTTGGCGACTTCGTCGGGGGCTTTCGCCCGCCGCTGCCCCGTATTCATGGCCGCGGCGGTAGAACTGGCGGAAGCCCGCATGCCGAAGCCTTGATGGGGCGGCGAGTGCCTGCGCGGAAATTGCTTTCGTGACCCTACGGGCCCTCGAACTCTTCAGCGGCCTCGGCGGCTGGCGCTACGCCCTGGGGGAACTGGGAAGCGTCGTCGCCGCCTACGACATCAGCCCGGCCGCGAACGCGGCCTACGAACTGAACCACGGCGAACGGCCCCACGCCCGGGAACTGGCCACCCTGCCCGCCGAGTGCCTCAAGGCCCATGGCACCGATACCTGGCTCCTGAGCCCGCCCTGCCAGCCCTTCTGCCGCATGGGCAACCGCCAAGGGCTGGCGGACCCCCGCTGCAAGGCCTTCCTTCGGCTCATGGCGATCTTCGAGGAGGCGCCTCCGAAACAGCTGGTGCTCGAAAATGTCGAGGGTTTCCTGGGTTCCGATGCCCACGCTCTCCTGATCGCGACCCTGGACCGCCACGGTCTCCACACCCAGGAATATCGGCTCTGCCCGACCCAGTTCGGCCTCCCCAATCAGCGCCCTCGGGTCTTCGTCCTCGCCTCCAAACGACGGCTGCCGCACGACCCGCCCCCCGGGCTGAAACCAGGCCCCCTCGCCCCCTTCCTGGACTCCGAGGAAGATGCCTCGCTCTATCTCGGGGCCGCAGTGCTCGCCCGCCACAAGCCCGGCCTCGACCTCGTGCGGTCACAGGATCACCGCACGGCCTGTTTCATCGGCGGCTACGGCCAGCGCTATGTCGGCAGCGGTTCCTTCCTGGTCACTGAACGGGGCATCCGGCGCTTCTCCACCCGCGAAGTGGCCCGACTGCTGGGCCTGCCCGAGGCCTTCCGATTCCCGGAAAATACGCCACAGGAGAAGCGCTACAAGCTGCTGGGCAACGGCCTCAGCATCCCGGTGGCGAGGTGGGTGGTGCAGCAGTTGGAGGGTTGAGGCTGGATGCCTTCAACGCCGGGTCAGCAGGGCCATTCCGACAAGGGTGAAAAGCAAACCCAGCGCCTTGGTGGGAGAGAACCTCTCCCCAAACAGGAGCACCGCGATGGGAAGCAGTAGCAGCGCAGATACCGCGTTGACCGCCACGCCGGACCACTGGAGACCGCCGCCCACCCGGTAGGCCAGCAGGAAGCCGATCTCGATCAGCAGGACGCCCGCACCCAGAACCAGCACGGGCCAGCTGAATACCTGTGCCTTCCAGGAAACACCCGAGGCCGCCTGAAAAAACGGCGCGGCCGCCGCGGCCAGCACCAAGGCCACCGCGTAAACCGCCATGAGCAGAAGCATGGGATTGGCCGAGGACGAGAGGGTCTTCTGTCCAAGGTGGTAGATGGCATTCCCCACCGCCGCGATGCCGAGGAAGATGAAGATCTGGTTCATGCGCACCCCTTTGGCATTCTGGCTCGGTTAACTCGCACGCTCGAGACGAACGCCGCACCATAGGAGCGACACGCCCCAGAGCGCCAGGATCGGCAGGAACAGCCAGCCGCCGTATTGATGGACGGCCAGTCCGGCGGCGGCCATCAGGATCGTCTGCAGGACACCGAGTCCAAGGGAGGGTCCTTGCAGGAAATGCCCTCGCTGCCGGGGTGGTGCCGGACACAGGCTGGCACCGTGGCCCACCATCAGCGCCGTGATGCCTGCTCCCAGGCCCACCCGCCAATCGTGAGGCGCCACCAAGGGAACGAGCAGCGTCAGCCAGGCCGCGTCCCGAGCCAGCAGCCACTGCCAGCCTCGCAGAGGCAGGAGACGCAAACGCAGTCTTTCGCCCGCAGAATCGACCCCCAACAGGCATTGCGCCTGGGTCCCGAGGCTCAGCACGATGAGCAGGCTGACGCCCATCTCCATCCCACGAATCAAGTCCGAGCCCCAGATCCGGGTTCCCACGGCCCAGGCAGAGAGCAGAAAACCTAGGTAGGGATCCAGGCTCTGGAGAAATCCCTTCAACCCCTGCAGATAGAACGGTCCGAAGCGGCCGGGACACAGGAAGCTGCGCTGCCGGGGCTTCCTCTGTCGAATACGCTGCGCCAGGGCCTCGAGCAGGGGTGGCACCAGCAGCAGCCAGGGGAGCAGCCAAAGCGGGTTCCAGCGAAGGAACCAAGCAAGGACCAGGGTCGCCCAAAGGAGAGGATTGAGAAGCCGCGCCAGGATCCGAAAGAGGAACCGCTGTGTCTCGTCCAAGGGAAGCAGGAGCAGACGATCCCGGGGCAGGAGATGCAGAGGATCCCGCCCCAGGGCCGGGAGCAGGAGGAGGAGGATCAGCCCTTGCAGCCCGGCGCCTGCGGGGGGCATCAGGACCAGCAACAAGAGCGCGAAGGCGCCGAAATGGTTGCGCCCGAAGGCCAGAAAGCCCTCGGACTCGCGTCGCACCTCCCGCAGGAGCGCGGCTAGAAGGAGGAGGACCCGAGCCATGCGGGTATTTCCAGCGCGGGCTCGGCGCCCTCGAAATCCTGCCAGTGAAACCCTTCCAGGGGACGCTCAACAAGGTTCCCATCCGCGTCGAACAGCAGGATGCGCGGCTTCAAACGGGTCACCAACGCCAGATCGTGGGCGCTGAAAAGGATCGTCCGCCCCCGAGCGATCAGCGTCTGGAAAAGATTCTCGATGCGGCGCACCCCGGAAGGGTCCACGCCTTCGAAGGGTTCATCCAGAAACAGCACATCCGGATCCGGAAGCAGGGTCATGGCCAGGGCGGCCTTCTTCCGGGTCCCATGACTGGCGGTTCGGGCCTTGCCCCAGCGGGCCTCTTTCAATCCCAGCAGCTCCACCAGCTCCGAAATGCGGGTATCGCATTCCTCGGGACGGAGCCCGTGGAGGCGTCCCACCAGGGTGAGCTGTTCTTCCAGGGTGAGTTCCTCGAAGAGACCCAACCCATCGGGCAGCAGTCCCACCCGGCGGCGAAGGTGCGTCCCGGCCCCGAAGGGATCCGATCCCGCCA
The DNA here is from genome assembly GCA_903868115.1 of uncultured Holophagaceae bacterium. Classification (GTDB taxonomy): domain Bacteria; phylum Acidobacteriota; class Holophagae; order Holophagales; family Holophagaceae; genus JAYREN01. The sequence continues at coordinate 451 of CAIPUA010000315.1, read as the reverse complement.
CCCGGATCACCCCGGAACATGGGCGAAGCAGTCCGCCCAGCAGGCGCAAGGTCGTCGATTTACCGGCCCCGTTGCGCCCCAGCAGCACCGCGAGTTCCCCGCGCTGCACATGGAGATCCATCCCACGCAGGATGGGCTTGGAACCGAATGCGAAATGCAGGTCCACGCACTGGATCATGGATCCAGCATATCCCAGGCCCGAAGACTGAACGGCCCTCGGCTCCCGTTAAGATGGAGGTTCCGACCGACCTTTCTCCAAGGATTCCGCATGGCCAAGCAGCCCACCGAACAGCCCGAGATCATCTACTCGATGATGCGGGTCAGCAAGATCTACAACAGCAAGCCCGTCATCAAGGACATCTCGCTGAGCTATTTCTATGGCGCGAAGATCGGTGTGCTGGGTCTCAATGGCTCGGGCAAGTCCACCGTGCTGCGCATCATGGCGGGCGTG
>CAIPUA010000314.1 GCA_903868115.1 uncultured Holophagaceae bacterium | reverse complement strand
CATTGCCAGTGATAACTAGATCATCACCACCATTGGAGTTGACCGTATCAGCAGAGAAATCTTCTCCGTCGCCAACGACGATAATGTCATCGCCATTGCCAGTATCAACCGTATCAATACCTGAACCGGTGATGACCTTGTTATCGCCAGCGTCCAGAGGAGTGCCATCCAGCTCAACGCCTGCCTTGACGACATTATCGCCGTCACCAGCCCTGATAACATTAGAGCCAATACCAGCGAAGATATTATCTTCACCCGCACCAGAAACAATCTCGTTATCGCCATCCCCTGCAACAACGTCATTATCGCCTTCTCCGGCAATAACGGTGTTGTCACCATCCCCTACCTCAATGCCATCATCACCTGCTCCGGCAGACACAGAGTTGTCACCATCACCAAGAACGATCAAATCGTTACCAAGGCCAGTGATTACAGTGTTGTCACCGTCGCCAGCGGTAACTTCGTTGGTTCCATCTCCGGCATTAACGGAGTTGTTACCCTCGCCGGCATCGATGGAGTCATCGCCGAATGTGGTGGTGATGTCATCATCGCCATCAAAGGTGGTGACGCCAAAGTCTGCAGGCAGTGGGCCCGTACTGGCAAAGCTAAGTAAGTTATCACCTTCAGCACCGATCACGGACACATCAGGCGTGGTGTTGCCTGGGGTCAGGTCCGGAACCTCGGTGGTGTAGTCGAAGATGGTGATCTCAGGGGTTTCGAAAGCGATGCGGCTCTCTTCGACTTCCCTCACGGCGAACTGGGACCAGAAGGAGGCGAGCTTGGGCGCATCCTGGGCTAGGCCCAGTTTGTTCATGGGAACGATCACCTCGACCTTGGGGTAGGCTCCGCGCTGGAGCTGATCGCAGCGCTTGCCCGCCACCATGACGAAGCGATATTTGTTGCCGATTTCTTCAGGAATGTGAACGACGGTGCGCTGGTTCATGGACGGTCCTCGAAGCCGATCAGTCTAGCACGGAGATGGACGCAATTACATGGGAAAGCGCGAAGGGCGCCTGACGGGATGCGCAAGGGAATTCTCGAAAAGGTGCCTTAAAGCGCCGGGTGGAGCCAGGGCAGGGTGGCGCTGGGCGAGCCCACCACATTGCCTGTGCGCAGGGCAGCCACCACGATCCATCCGGCGGGGCGCCCGATACCTTCCAGGTCCATGCGGAAAGTCCTTCCGGGTGAGGGCAGGTCCGGGCGCCTCTGCTCCAGGACGACCTCGCCCTTGGCGAGCACCTCGCCTGGGCTGGGCCGGGAACTTCCAAGGGGCAGGTGGTAGACCCTCACGGACTCAAGGCCCACCAGGGAATTCCCCTTGATATCCAGGGCGGGCAGGGTCACTTCCAGCAGCCGAAAACCCTCCCATCGAGCCAGACAGGCTTGGGCCTCGGTTCGTGGCCGGGGAATGGGATCCCCCTTCCGTGCGCACGCGACACTCCCGAGTCCCAGGGGGATTGAAACTAGGAGGGCGAGGGCTGGCTTTGGTAGGCTGGGAGTTCGCACCATCCTATGATGCCCCATTGCGTCCGCTCCGGACGGTGCCGAAGTTCGTGAAGGATGGAACCATGCCCGTCACCAAGCTGCTCATTGCCAATCGGGGAGAGATCGCCTGCCGGATCATGCGGACTTGCCGGGAGATGAACATTCCCACCGTGGCGGTATTCTCGGATTCCGATCGAGGCTCGATGCATGTCCGTCTGGCGGTGGGGTCGTACCCCATCGGGCCCACGCCGAGTCGCGATAGCTACATGCGCGTAGACAAGATGATCGAGGCGGCGCTTCTTTCCGGAGCGGATGCCATCCACCCGGGCTATGGGTTCTTCAGCGAGGACCCCGAAGCGGCCCGCAGGATCATCGAGGCCGGGCTCACCTGGGTGGGACCCAGACCCGAAACGCTGGAGTTGATGGGCGACAAGGTGAGGGCTCGGGGGATCGCCCAGAAGGTGGGTGTGCCGGTCCTGCCCGCCATCGCCGAAACGCTGGATGACGAGACCCTGGTGGCGAAGGCCGGGGAACTGGGCTACCCGCTCATGGTGAAGCCCGTCCTCGGCCGCGATGGCAAGGGTATGCGCCTGGTAAAGTCCGCGGGCGAATTGCGTCGTGCCCTTCCCAGGGTCAAGGGCGATGCCATCTTCAGTTTCTGGGACGAGCGGGTCTATGTTGAGAAGGCCCTGACGCGCCCCCATCACATCGAGGTGCAGATTGTGGGCGATACCCACGGGAACTATGTGCACATGTGGGAACGAGACGGGTCGATCCAGCGCCGTTTTCAGCAAGTGGCTGAGGAGGCTCCCTCGCCCTTCGTCAACCCGGAACTTCGGCTTCAACTCGGCCAGGCCGCCGTCGCCATCGCTCGGGAGGCAGGCTATGTTGGCGCAGGAACGGTCGAGTTTCTCCTGGACGAGGACCGCAATTTCCACTTCCTCGAGATGACCTGCCGGATTCAGGGAGGTCATGCCGTCACGGAGTGGATCACCGGCGAAGACCTCGTGCGCTGGCAAATCCGGGTCGCCCGGGGCGAGACCCTGCCCCTGACTCAGGCGGAAATCCCCCTGTGGGGCCACGCCGTTCAATGCCGCATCAATGCCGAAGATCCCAACCGGAATTTCGCGCCCAGTGCCGGGCGGATCAACTACCTCCGCACCCCTGCAGGGCGGAATCTCCGCGACGACAACGGGGTCTACTATGGCTGGGAACTGTCGGCCTTCTACGCGCCCCTGCTTTCGAAGCTCAGCGGCTGGGGGCCCAACCGGGACTTGGCCATCGCGAGGATGCACGCGGCCCTTTCCGAGTACCGCATCGGCGGTGTCCGCAACAATGTGGCCTTCCACAAGGCGCTCACCGAGCACAAGCCTTACCTGAAGGGCGAATACTGCACGAACCTGCTCGACCACGCCTGGTGGAAGCAGAAGGGCGTGGGGCCCAACCTGAAGTTCGCAGTGGCCGCGGCCCTCTACGACGAGCTGGAGCTTGAGGAACGGCGAGCGCAGCAGCCTGTGGCGGCCGATGGACCAGGTGCCTCCTGGAAGCGCCACGGGAAGTTCAACCGCTGCTAACCCCATGATGAATCACGCAGGATGGAACAATGAAACGCACCCTGACGATCGGCGATGAAACCCACGAAATCGAGATCCATCGGCACCATGGAAATGTGTTCATGGTGTGGGATGGCGAGGAAATTCCTCTGGACCTGGTCAAGGTCGAGCCCACCAGCTACTCCATCATCATGGAGGGCCATTCCGTGGGCGTGAATGTCGACCGTGTTCGCACCATGGACCCCGATCTCCACGGCTTCCGCACCAGCCTCTACGACGGTGCCTACGAGTTCACCCTGCAGGATCCCCACAAGACGCTGCTCGCTGCCGCCATGGCCCGGGCCAAGCTGGCCGGGGGTGGCCTGATGAAGGCCCTGATGCCCGGGAAAGTGCTCAAGCTCCTGGTCCACGAGGGAGAAATCGTGGAAGAAGGCCAGCCGGTCCTCATCCTTGAAGCCATGAAGATGCAGAACGAGTACACCGCGCCCATGAACGCCAAGGTGACCCGCGTTCATGTCGAGGAAGGCTCCACCCTGGAAATAAACAGCCCCATGCTGACGCTGATGGCAATCGAATCTGCCCCGACCAAGGAGTAGGGGCCACCTTCCGGCGATTCAATCCCTTTACCTCCAACAACATAGGCCCCCGGTTTCGGGGGCCTATGTTGTTGGAGCGGGCGAACGGGATTGAACCGTCGACATTCAGCTTGGGAAGCTGACGTTCTACCACTGAACTACGCCCGCGGCGGATCGCAAGGCCTATACTAGCGGGGCAAAAGGGAGAAAGCCAGAGTTCCGCCGGACTGGAATCCGCGACGCGCGGTTCTTGTTATTCCGAATATTCTCCGCAATCATCATTGGTACCCCAGTTGCAAGGGACATTTTATGGAGGCACTTTTATGACTCGAACCCAAGAGCATGGCTTTACCCTCATTGAAGCCGCTGTGGCCATCGCGGTCGTGGCAATTCTGTCCGGCATCATCGTGCCGCTGGTGAT
>CAIPUA010000313.1 GCA_903868115.1 uncultured Holophagaceae bacterium | reverse complement strand
GGCACGGTGGATCAGGAGGGCGGCATGGCCTCCATGGTGACCGCCGGAAAGATCATCCAGGAGCTGGGCCTGAACGATCAATTCACCATCTACTTCACCGGCACGGTGATGGAAGAAGACTGCGACGGGCTCTGCTGGACCTACCTCATCAACGAAGAGAAGATTCGCCCCGAGCTGGTGGTCATCACCGAGCCCACCAACATGAACATCTACCGCGGCCATCGCGGCCGCATGGAGATGCAGGTGCAGGTCAAGGGCCTGAGCTGCCACGGCAGCGCGCCCGAGCGGGGTGATAACGCCATCTACAAGATCAGCCGCATCGCGCTGGAGATCGAAAAGCTGCACGAGCGGCTGGCCGTCGATCCCTTCCTGGGCAAGGGCAGCATCTGCGTGAGCCAGGTCTTCTTCACGGGCCCCAGCCAGTGCGCCGTGCCCGATAGCGCGACGATCAGCCTGGATCGCCGTCTCACTCTGGGCGAGACCAAGGACAGCGCCGTGGCCGAGGTGAAGGATGCCGCTACCCGCGCCGGCTATCCCGAAGCCGAGGTCAACATTCTCGAATACCGCGAACCCGCCTACACCGGCCTAGTGTACCCCATGGAAAAGTACTATCCGACCTGGGTGCTCAGCGAGGACAGTCCCTGGCTCGCCCAGGCCAAGGAGGCCTACCAGTTGGCCCTGGGCAAGGCGCCCTTCGTCGATAAGTGGACCTTCAGCACCAACGCCATCGCCATCGCCGGCCTGGAAGGCATCCCCTGCCTCGGCCTCGGCCCCGGCAACGAAGTGTTGGCCCACTTCCCCAACGAGCACTGCCCCGTGGAGCATCTCTCGGGCGCCTCGGCCTTCTATGCCTCGCTGGTGGCGAAGCTGAACGGAAAGGTTTGAATTCATCCGAAAGTCGAAGATGGCCCCCTTTATCTACCGCTGCACTGAATGCCACCAATCCTATTCTCGGGAGCAGGTGCGCTACCTCTGTCCTGCTTGCGGGAAGAGCTACCGGCCCGGGATACCGCTCACGGGCGTGTTGGAGGCGGTCTTCGACTACGACACGATCCGGTCTGAATTCGACACAAACTGTCCGGACTGGAATCTTTTCTGTGCCGTGGAGCCCGAGTTCCATCCACCCCTTGCCGTCGGCAACACACCCCTGACGAAGGCGGGCAAACTCGGCGCGGAACTGGGTCTTACGAACCTCTGGGTGAAAAATGACGGCCTCAACCCTAGTGGCAGCCTCAAGGACCGCGCATCGTTCCTGGTGGTGGCCGAAGCCACCCGTCTTGGAGAAAGGCGCATCGTGGCCGCCTCCACGGGCAATGCCGCCTCCGCCCTGGCGGCCGTGTGTGCCAGCACGGATCGCGAGGCGCTGATCTTCGTGCCCGAGAAGGCCCCCAAGGCCAAGCTCGTGCAGATGGTGCTCTACGGCGCCCGGGTCATCCCCGTGAAGGGCACCTACGACGACGCCTTCCGGTTGTCGCTGGAATACACGGAAAAGCGCGGTGGGCTGAACCGCAACACGGCGTACCATCCGCTCACCATCGAGGGCAAGAAAACCGCGGGACTGGAGATTTGGGTGCAGCTCGGCTTCCAGGTACCCGATGCGATTCTGGTTTCCGTAGGAGATGGCGTCATCCTGGCGGGCCTGCACAAGGCCTTCCTGGATCTCCAGCGGGCGGGGCTGATCGAACGGCTTCCGAAGCTGATCTGCGTCCAGGCGGAGACTTCGGATGCCATCCATAATTACATCCAGACCGGTCACTACGCCGACGCCGCGAACCCGACCACCCGGGCGGACTCCATTTCTGTTTGCTGCCCCAGCAACGCCCACTGGGCGCATCGGGCGGTGCTGGAGACCGGTGGCTGTTCGGTGCTCGTCAGCGACACCGAGATCCTGGAAGCCCAGGCGCAGATGGCACGCACCACGGGCATCTTCGGAGAGCCTGCGGCGGCCACGGCGGCGGCAGGACTTGTGAAACTGCAGCAGAGCCCTCACTGTTTGCCTGCGGATGCCTGTGTGGTGATCCTGGCCACAGGCCACGGTCTGAAGGATGTGGAAACGCCGCTCTCCCGTGTCTCCATCCCGGCCGCCATCGAACCCCGGCTGGAAGCGGTGGAAGCATGAAAAGGACAACCAGACTGCGGGTGAACTTGGGCGTCTTTTCATCGGTGTGCATCGGTGTACATCGGTGGCCAATGTTCTTTTCAGGGGCATCTGCGAAGCGAAGAAATTTTTGCCAAGGCATGAAATTGGGGTGCAGCGAACCTCTGCAAAGAAACAAAATAATTGCCACCGATGCACACCGATGGACACCGATAAGAAGAGTGGCACCGGCACCTTTTGAATGGGTCGGCAGTATTTTTATTCCCTGCGGGCAATCGCTATGAAGACCCTTGTTCGCCACGGACGCGCGGTCCTGCCCGAGGGCATCGAGCCCCTGGATATCCTCGTCGAGGATGGTCAGATCGCGGCGCTGCTGCCCCCGGGAACCACAGCTGTGGCTGACCAAATGATCGACGCGGCGGGGTGTTATGTGCTGCCGGGCTTCATCGATTTCCACGTCCATCTGGATGATAGGATCGGGCCCTTCTATCTGGCCGATACCTACGGAAGCGGCTCCCGGGTGGCCCTGCAAAACGGCATCACGACGCTCTGCAGCTTCGTGACCCAGGGGGCCGAAGAATCGCTGATTCAGGCCCTGAATACGGCGCGGCGCAAGGCCCATGGAACCACTCACACGGATGTCCTCTGGCACCTCACGCCCACGCGCTTCGAGGGCGAAGACTGGACGAATCTCGAGGCTCTTGCAGCGACCGGCTATCGCACTTACAAGTTCTACACGACCTACCAGGCTGCTGGCATTTTCGCCGATCAACAGCGGTTGGACGAGGTGTTCCGCCGTCTGGGACCCCTGGGGGCGCGCTTCCTGGTGCACTGTGAGGATGACGATGTGATGGCTGCGGTGGATGCCGAGCACCTGGACCTCTCCGCGCCGGGCACCCACGGGCGCCTGCGGCCGGAATTCGCTGAACTCTTGGCGGTGGAGGCGCTGCTGGATCTGGCCCTGCATCGCAGGGTGCCACTCCATGTGGTGCATGTCTCCACGGTGACGGCCGCAGAAATTCTGCTGCGCGCCCGGGGCAGCGCGGATGTCACCTGCGAGACCTGCCCTCAGTATCTGTGGCTGGATGAGACCTGGCTCGATCGGCCGGATGGCCATCGTTGGCTCTGCTCGCCGCCCCTGCGGGGAAGTCGCGAACGCTTGCGCGAACTGGCCCGAGCCGGGGCGTTCGACCTCCTGGCCACGGATCATTGCGCCTTCCGAAAGCAGGACAAGGACGCCTGGGATCACCGAGATGTCCGCACCGCGGCCAATGGCATCGCGGGTTTGGGCGCGCTGCCCCACCTCGCCTGGAAACTCTGGGCGGACACCCCGGATCGCGCGGCCCTGGAACTGGCCAAACGCCTCAGCCAGAATCCCGCCCGCCGGGCGGGGATTGAGGACCGCAAGGGGGCGCTCCGCGTCGGCCTGGACGCCGATCTCGTGGTGCTGGATCCGACCGGTCCCGAAACACCTCTGGTTTCCTCCCTTGCCGATGTCCATGAAACCTATCCCGGCTTCACGTCGAATCTGACCTTCCGCCATGTGCTGCTGCGAGGTGAGCCGGTAGCGGCCGATGGACGACTGCTGCATCCCCAATCACCCACTGGAATCCTGCTCCAGCCTCAACCTTGACTTGAAACCCCACTCCAAGGAGTCACCGTGTCCATCCGCGAACAGCTCGCCGCCTTCCAGTCCCTGAAGACAGACCTCTTCCACAAGGATTTCCTCCTCACCTGGGAGCATCCCACCGAGGAGATCAAGGCCATCCTCAGCCTGGCCGAGACGCT
>CAIPUA010000312.1 GCA_903868115.1 uncultured Holophagaceae bacterium | reverse complement strand
GTGTACCGATGACCAAGCCCCTAAACCGCGTCAGCTTGCTGCGAGACCTTATGATTCGGCATCTTCTGTTGGCTGCCTTCATCCTTGGCCTCCCGTTGGCTGCCCAAGTTCCGCGAGTGGCCATCAAAACCGAATTGGGCACCATCGAGATCACCCTGGAAGCTGCCAAGGCACCTGGGACCGCCGCCAACTTCCTGCGATATGTGGATTCGATGGCTTACGTAGGCGGGCACTTCCACCGCACGGTGACAGCGGGCAACCAACCGCTGGACAAGATCAAAATCGAGGTGATTCAAGGCGGCGCCGTGCGCGAGGACAAGGACTATCCGCCCATCCCCCTGGAACGCACGCGTGACACGGGACTGCGTCATTTGGATGGAACGCTATCCATGGCGCGGGACACGCCAGACAGTGCCACCAGCGATTTCTTCATCTGCATCGGGACCCAGCCGGAACTGGATTTCGGCGGCCAGCGCAACCCGGATGGCCAAGGTTTCGCAGCCTTCGGGCGAGTAGTGAAAGGCATGGCGATCGTTCGCAAAATCCAGGCCCGGCCAGCGCTGGAGCAGACCCTCACACCGCCCGTGAAGATCCTGAGCGCGCGACGACTCAATCCCAGCGCTGAAGTGCCGTAGCGGCTTCGCTCGTTCTGCTTAGAGCGCCACGGAGCGCGGTTGCGGGCACTGTCAGAACATTCTGAGCGGCTGCGACCTCCTCCGCCACCAGCCGGACACGGCCCGCTGCCTGGCGCGCCCTGCGCCTGCGGAGGCTCTGCTTTCGCGGTCTCCCGCCGAGCGGGAATCCCTCCGCGAATGCACCTCCTTGCCTGGGGAGCTTTGGCACCCGGCCTTTTGTGCCCCGACTGGAGGCACGGAGGTCCCTATGAGCCCAACCCAAATGGCCAAGCATTTTTTGACCGATGCGATCCTCTTCGAAATCGCAGCCTGCCTAGAAGCGATCTCGGCCGGTCGCCTGACTCTTAGCCCAACGGAGGAGATTGAATGGATTCTTGCCAGATTATTGGAGGAGCTTCGCACTGGGCTCTCTAGTCACCCGGCCTTCTGGGCGACAATCGCCTGGGTTGAAGACCCTGCTGTCCGTGCCCGCATCAACAAATCGCCTATTGCGTCGCCGCACAAGGGCCAGACCGAGCGAATCCAGATGGTCGTGGGGGCTGTCAGCTGCATCCTGCTTCAATTTGAGAGGACGACTGACGCGGGGCCGTGGACGTGAACCCGGTTCCTTTATTCGCTGGTCCGAACGCCCCAATTACTGCCATATCGCTCCAGTTCGTCGAAGGTGGCCCTTGGAGTCCAGGCCATCGATTGTGCGAACAGCGTCTACGCTGAGTTCATCGGCGCCCCACGCCATCGTGGGCAGGGGGCGCAAACTCCGATTCGAATCGGCACTGCGCTTTGGCGCGAAGAAATGATTGTGGGGATTGGCTATTTCGTTGCACGGTTCACATGGATCGGGACACTAGTGCATCTGTATTACCGTATAT
>CAIPUA010000311.1 GCA_903868115.1 uncultured Holophagaceae bacterium | reverse complement strand
TCACGCCGAAAACGAGATTGAACCCGAAGAGGCTGTTGCCCTCGGCCGCGAAGTCCTTCCAGGGTGCGGCGACCTCGCCGCGGTTGTGCGCCACACCATCCAGCAGCATGAACTGGCCGCGGGCCTGTACCCACGCGAGGGCGAGGCCCACGAGCAGGAGGACCAGCATAGCCAGGATGACCAGGGCTAGGTGGTCCAGGAGCCAGGCGCGGGCGGAAGCCACGATGGGATTCAGGCTGCCGCCCCCATCCTTGAATCCGCCGAAACGGCTGAAGGAGTTCAGCTGGCCCACGCCGCTGCCAAGTTGGGTCAGGAAGGCACAGAAGCCCAGGGCGAACCACTTGTAGGCCTGGAAGGGCTCGAACAGGATGGCTTTGGTGCGATCAATGGCCTGTTCGATGGGGTCGGTAACGGAAAGAGCCATGGCGAAACCCCCAGGAAGAATGGCGTGAAGGATCCCCGCCATTCTTCCATGGACAGCCTTTCTGAAGTCTCTACCTGAGCCGGAACAGGATGGTAAGCCTGAACTGCGCGGACACTGGCTGGCCGTTGAGGCTGGCGGGCTCGAAGCGCCAAAGCCGGGCGACCCGCATGGCTTCCTGTTCCAGGGAAGCATGCGGCCCCGAAAGCGCCTTGACGCCCGTGGGGATGCCCTGGGGATCGACGGCCATCAGGAGCACCACTTGGCCCTGGATCTTGGCGGCCTTGGCCAGGGCCGGATAGACAGGCTCCACCTGCTGCAGGATGCGCATCTGGCGGAAATCGAAATCCACTGTGGTCGGCCGCGTGGAGCCAGGGCCGAGGCCCTCGGGCGAGGCAGGCAGAGTGGGCCGCAGCGCGTCCTCGGGCGTTCCTGCCCGTGTGCTGTTCCAGCTATCGTTCCGGGTCGGCAGCGTCGTTGGCGTGGGTGGCACGATGGCGTTGTCCAGGGGAGGCGTCCAGCCTTCCGGCCGCTGGGGTGCGTTCCTGACGATCAGGCCGGGCCGAGGCGCGGGCGGTACCGGACGCGCCGCGACCGGAACCTCCACGGCGGTCGTGGGGTCATCGAAGACGACACGCACGGTGGGGGGCGGGTTGCCCCTGGACTGAATGGCCGGGGTGAGCAGGAGCCCCGCAGCGCAGGCCGCGTAGACCAGGCTGGCACCCAGGAGGCACATGCTCCGGGGTGCGGGAGGTGCCATCGCGAAAATGGCATTCGGTGTGAGCGTCGGCGGCAGGACCTCCGCAGGCCGAAGGCTGCCCAGGGGCAGGGCGTGGGCGAACATGAAAACCTCCATGAACAGGGGATCCCGGACCATCGAGGCACCGCCGGTGGATCATCCGGATCCTGGGGTGCGCCGTCCGCCTTCGGTGCTCCCGGGCCGCAAGGCTTCGGGAGCACCGCGCGTCGGAGGAAGTGCGGACCCTTGCAGGTTCTCCGCACCCGCTCTCGATGTCCCAAAGATCGTTTGCACTAGCTTCGGTCTGCGCCAGGGTCCGTCAATGCGAGCCGAGAAAAATTACAGGTCCGTGGCGTTCGCGTCGATTCTTCACGCCTTCGTCATGGCTGCGATCCAATGAATCCCGCCGCCTCCACCCCTTCGTCACACCACCGAATGACAATCTGTTTCCCGATGTCCAAATCGGCGAAGCCGATTTTGGACCTCAGGCCAGCATCCGGTGGAGCACTTCGTAGCTGCCGACGCGTCCGCCCAGTTCCCGCAGCAGTCGTCCCCGCAAGAGCTCCGTGATGGCGCGGGCGGCGTCGGTTGCGTCGGGATCCGGGGCCTCCTCCGCCGAGGCCGTGCGGAGCAGACGCAGGTACTCCCGTGCGCCCGTGGGCAGAGCCTCCGCAAGATCCACCGGGGTGCAGGCGGCGCAGCGCCAGCCGCGCTCATCCGCCAACATCACCAACGGGGCGGCGTCACCGCCGCAGTAGCCGCAGGTGCGGGGATGGGGCAGCAGCCCCAGACAGTGGAGCAGCCAGTGTTCGGCATAGGCCAGCACCGCCATCGCGCGGTCGGGGTTCGTCTTGATCGCCCGGCCGCAGGCGGAGAGCAGCCGAAAGAGCCGCTCGTCCTCCACACCTTCCTTGGCGATGCGGTCGAAGAGGTCCGCCAGGCAGGCCACCACGAGATTGGATTCCAGGTGGCCCAGGATCAAGGGTGTGTGCTGCAGCTCGCAGCGCGTGATGCGGCGGACCTCCACATGCTCCTTGCCGAAGAAACTCACGCGCACCAGACCCATGGGCTCGAAGGCAGAGACCCACTTGGCCGTGGGTTTCTTTGCGCCCTTGGCCAGCCCCACTAGGCGTTCACCTTGCTCGGTGAGGAAGGACACGATCAGTCCGCCCTCTTGAAAGGGTGTGGGGCGAAGCACGATGGCATCGTGCGTGCGGATCATGGTCATGCCCATCCAGTGTGACGCCTTACCCGCTACCCTGAAGCCCGGAGCTTGTGATGGTCTTTGCATCTCGCCTTGTCTTGTGTCTTCTCATTTTTGTTGCCTGGGCCACGGCCCAGGAGACAACCCGTTTCCGGATGTGGATGGCGGGGCAGGAGGTGGGTGGGCGCGAGGCGACCCGCATGGAATCCGGGACGCGGGAAGGCATCCAGACCCGCGAGTGGATTCGTCTCGAACGGCTGGGCATGGTGGTGGAACAAAGGGTGAGTCAGACGGCCTTCCGGGATGCGGACGGGAGTCTGGAATTCACCTGGTCGATCCACCTCGCCCAGGAGCCCATGGAAGGCCGCGCTCTCTGGAGGCCTGGCGACCCCACGCGGCTGTTCATTCACTCCAAGAATCTGCCGGAACGGGTGATCGCACTCGAAGCTGGCACGGTCCTCTGGCCCTTGGCGCAGGATGCCCGTCTGCGCGAGGCCGCGAGGACTCGAAGTTCCCTGCACATTAAGGGCTACATGCCCGCCCTGCAGCAGACGACTGAGCTGGATCTCAAGGTGATCGGAGCGGAGCCTCTGCCGGGCTTCCCGGACGCCGTGCGCTTCAAGGGGCGCAGCCGCGAGGGGGCCATGCAGACCGACACTGAATTGTGGGTCTCGCCCACGGCGGGCGAAGTGAAGGATTCCAGCAATCTCGCAGGCATTCCGCTGCTCGTGCAGCGCGTGGAACTCCCCACTCCTGCTGGCGTGAAGCCCACCATGGGTTTTTTCGAGCGGACCCTGAAGACGCTGCCGCCCCATCCCTTTCTGCCCTGGCTTTCCCAGGCGACCCTGCGTTGGGAAGGACCGGGTGATCAGCTGCTTCCCGAAGACGCCCAGCAAAAGCGCCTTGGACCCGGGCGAATTCACCTGACCCGCGCGGCCCAGCCCAACCGCCAGGAGGCCACAGAGCCCCCGGTGCAGGGGCCTCCCGCAGCCCAGGACGCGCCCTTCCTCGCACCTTCGCCCCTGCTCCAGTTCCAGGACCCCGCCTTCGAGGGCCTGCTGACGCGCCTGCGGGCACCGGTGGGCGCTTCGCGCTGGGAATTGGCCCAGCGGGTGAACCGCTTCGTCTTTGACTGGATCACCGAGAAGGACTACACCGTGGGCTTTGCCTCGGCGCTGGAAGTGGCGCACCGGCCCAAGGGCGATTGCACGGAACACGGCGTCCTCGCTGTGGCCCTGCTCCGCAAGCTGGGCGTGCCTTCCCGGGGAGCGCTGGGGTGGATTGGCGCGGGCGGCGTGCTGGGGCTGCACTTCTGGGTGGAAGTGGAACTGCAAGGACGCTGGGTGCCCATCGATCCGACCTTCGATGAGGCTCCGGCATCGGCCCTGCATTTGAAGCTGGGGACGACCGATCTGGCGGACCTGGGCAGCGTGGGGTGGGACACCGTAGCCACGCGCTTCATCGGTGGGACTTGGGCTCCTGAAGGGGCCTGGGCCGAGGGTATTCGCATCCGGGGTGAACGTGTCTTCCTGCCGGATGGCGCTGGCCTGCGGCTTCCCAACGCCGGCTGGAAGCTGGCGCAGGGTGTGCTTTCTCTCATCTGGAGAGGCACCCATCCTGTCGAGGCAGTCCCCCATCCGTCGGCGGTTCAGCTGAATGCCTCCAAGGCTTTCCAGAGCCCGCGCAATGGCCGCCGAGGCTGGTGGCAGGGTCTGACAAAAACCTTGTGGGTGCAGCTGGACGCGGCTCGGTGGGTGCGCGTATCCGAGTTGGATGAGCGCGCGGCTGTGGATCTGCTGGACCAGTTGGAGCCGCTGCCGCTCACCTGATCATCCTCAGCTCGGCCTCCTTACCTTCCGATTGGGTTGCGGTCCTGGCTGCGCTGAGTTTCTTCATGGGCCTCGAGCCGCGGCATGCCTGCCCTGGAATACGGCCTTTCCCACTTGACAACCTCACGCCGTAGGCATCGAATGACCCTTACTCTCCAGCCGAAGAGGGATCGCCCCGGCTCATCCCGGTGGTCCCGATTCGGATTTGGAGGACAGGGAACATCGGGTCGGTTCCCTTCCCCCAATGACGCAGCAACCTTCCCACGGGAGTCACCATGACCACCGAGCTCGCGAGCGCCCTCTACGCACGGATGGACAAGGTCGTTATCCAGGCTCGGCAGAGCTTCGGTCGCCCATTGACGCTGGCCGAGAAGATCCTGGTCACCCACGCGGATGACTTCCCAAGCCAGACCTGGGAGCGGGGCAAGGCGATGCTGGTCCTGCGGCCCGATCGCGTGGCCATGCAGGACGCCACGGCCCAGATGGCCCTGCTCCAGTTCATGCAGTCCGGCCGCAAGCGCGTGGCAGTGCCCAGTTCCATCCACTGCGATCACCTGATCCAGGGTCGGGACGGCGGCACCCTGGATCTGCCGCGGGGACTGGAGGAGAACCAGGAGGTCTTCGCGTTTCTGTCTTCGGCGGGCAACAAATACGGTATCGGGTTCTGGAAGCCGGGCGCGGGCATCATCCATCAGGTGGTGCTGGAGAACTACGCCTTTCCCGGCGGCCTGATGATCGGCACGGATTCCCATACGCCCAATTCCGGTGGCCTGGGTTTCATGGGCGTGGGGGTGGGCGGCGCGGACGCGGGTGAGGTGATGGCTGGGCTGGCCTGGGAGGTGCTGCATCCCAAGCTGATCGGCGTGAAGCTCACGGGAAGACTCAACGGTTGGGCCTCCTCCAAGGATGTGATCCTCAAGCTCTGCGGCTTGCTCACGGTGAAGGGTGGCACGAACAAGATCGTCGAGTACTTCGGCGAAGGCGCGGCCACTCTGAGCTGCACGGGCAAGGCCACCATCTGCAACATGGGTGCGGAACTGGGCGCCACGAGTTCCATCTTTCCCTTTGATTCGAAGATGGCGGACTACCTCCGCGGTACGAATCGCGCCGACCTTGCCGACCTCGCCGCGGCCCACGCGGAGATGCTGCGGGCCGATCCGGAGGTATTGGCGGATCCCACGAAATTCTTTGATGAGGTGGTGGAGATTGATCTCTCCGCGCTGGAACCTCAGATTGGGGGGCCGCACACCCCGGACCTTACGCGACCCGTCTCCGCGATGGCGGTGGAAGCCAAGGCCAAGGGCTACCCCCTGGAACTGCGGGCCGCCCTCATCGGCAGCTGCACCAATTCCTCCTACGAGGACATCAGCCGCGCCGCGAGTCTCGCCCGGCAGGCCTTGGCAGCGGGCGTGAAGCCCAAGGTGCCGCTCTTCATCTCGCCAGGCTCGGAGCGTGTTTATCGGACGATGGCCCGGGACGGGTTCCTGCAGACCTTCCAGCAGATGGGTGCCGTCGTCCTCACCAATGCCTGCGGTCCCTGCATCGGCCAGTGGCACCGCAGCGACGCCGTGCCCGGCCGGGCGGATTCCATCCTTAGTACCTTCAACCGCAACTTCCCAGGTCGCAATGACGGCGTGATGGAAACGCACTCCTTCCTCGCGGGGCCGGAGGTGGTCATGGCCTATGCCTTCGCAGGCACCTTCGCCGTGGACCCGATCCAGGGCGAGTTGGAGGGCGGTTTCCGCTTCACCGCGCCCCAGGGCGATGAGCTGCCGCCCAGAGGTTTTGCCGGGGGTGATGAAGGCTATCAGGCCCCTGCGGAAAACGGCGACGAGGTCGCGGTGAAGGTGGCCCCGGACAGCGAGCGCATCAGTCTGTTGGCGCCCTTCCCGAAGTGGGACGGCCGGGACTTTGAGAAGCTGCCCCTGCTGGTGAAGACCAAGGGCAAGACCACCACAGACCACATTTCCCCGGCGGGCAAGTGGCTGAGGTTTCGCGGGCATCTCGACCGCATCAGCGACAACATGTTCCTGGGTGCCGTGAATGCCTTCTCCGGCGAAGCAGGGAAGGGTGTCAATGTCCTCACCGGCGAAGGGGGTCTGACTTTTGCGCAGATCGCCCGCCAGTACAAGGCTCAGGGTCTGAGTTGTGTCGTGGTGGGTGACGAGAACTACGGCGAAGGCAGCAGTCGCGAACACGCGGCCATGTCGCCTCGGCACCTGGGCGTGAAGGTGGTGTTCGTGCGAAGCTTCGCGCGCATCCATGAGACCAACTTGAAGAAGCAGGGCGTGCTCCCGATGGTCTTCGCGGACCCCGCGGATTGGGACAAGGTCGAGCAGAGTGACCGCATCAGTGTGGTCAACCTTACGAGGCTCGCGCCGGGCCAGCCCGTGGAGGTTCGGTTGCACAAGGCGGATGGCCGGACCGTCGCCATTCAGGCGCGCCACAGTCTGACTGAAAAGCAGATCCAGTGGTTCCAGGCGGGGTCCGCGCTCAACGCGGTCGGAGCCGAGTGAACAACTCCGAGATCACCAAGGCGATGCAATAGTTCTGACACTGGCCGATTCTTTTCACCACTGGAGGCACCCATGAGCAAGACCGCGAAGCTGGAAATCGAAGGGAAGACTTTCGAGTTTCCCGTGATCGAGGGAACCGAGGAGGAGTTTGGAATCGATGTGCGGGACCTTCGGGCCAAGACCGGCTGCATCACCTACGACGAGGCCTATGGCAACACCGGCAGCTGCCAGAGCAAGATCACCTTCATCGACGGCGAGAAGGGCATCCTGCGCTACCGCGGTATCCCCATCGAAGAACTGGCCCACGGTTCCACCTTTGTCCAAACCGCGTACCTGCTGATCTTTGGCAAATTGCCCACGGAGTTTGAGCGCCAGCATTTTTCGGATCTCCTGACCAAATACCAGATGATCCACGAAGACATGAAATTCCATTTCGAGGGGTTTCCTTCGGGCGCGCATCCCATGGCCATGCTTTCGGCCATGATCAATGCCGCCGGGTGTTTCATTCCCGAACTGATGAGCCGCTACGACCCTGCCGTTTTCGAGCAGCAGGCGGCACGACTGATCTCCCAGGTGCGCACTTTGGCGGCCTACGCCTATCGCAAATCCCAGGGCTTGCCCAGCATCTACCCCAAGCGGAAATACTGGTACACCGAGAATTTCCTCCACATGATGTTCTCGGAACCGGACGAGGACTATCACCTCAATCCCGCAGTCGTGGACGCGCTGGACCTGATTCTGCTGCTTCACGCCGACCACGAGCAGAACTGCTCGACCTCCACGGTGCGCATGGTGGCCTCGAGCAAGGCCAACCTTTTTGCCAGCGCCGCAGCAGGGGTCTGCGCGCTCTGGGGTCCGCTGCACGGCGGTGCCAACCAGGCCGTCATCGAGATGCTGGAAGAGATCCAGATCCAGGGCGACGATGGCAGCCGTTTCCTGGAACGCGTCAAACAGAAGGATGGCCAAGCCAAACTGATGGGTTTTGGCCACCGCGTGTACAAGAATTTCGATCCTCGCGCCCAGATCATCAAGAAGGCCTGCGATGAGATGCTCACCAAACTGGGCATCCACGATCCCCTTCTCGATATCGCCATGAAGCTGGAAGAGGCAGCTCTCAAGGATCCCTACTTCATCGAGCGGAAGCTGTATCCCAATGTGGACTTCTACAGCGGCATCATTCTGAAGGCCATCGGCATTCCCACCGAGATGTTCACGGTCATCTTCGCCATCGGCCGGATGCCCGGCTGGATCGCGAACTACAAGGAAGTGCTCGAATCTGGGGAGAGCCGCATCTATCGCCCCCGCCAGATTTACCAAGGGCCGACCCTCAACCACTACGTGCCCATCGAAGAGCGCTGAAAATCGCCGCTCCCCGTGGCTGAGTGAGACGCGGGGAGCGGATTTTTCGGGTGAGGTATATCAGGCGTTCCGGGTTCCGGCGCGCCTGTAGCGATAGTAGGCGGCACAGGCGCCCTCGCCGCTCACCATGGTGGCACCCAGGGGGCGCTCGGGGGTGCAGTCCGTGCCGAAGGCAGGGCACTCCTGGGGTCGTAGGAGACCCTGGAGAACAAGGCCGCTCTGACACACCTTGGACTCTGGCCCACCCACACCCTGCACGCCGAAACGAAGCTCTGCGTCGAATTCTGAAAACTCCGGCCGTAGACCCAGCCCGCTCTCGGGAATGGGTCCGATGCCGCGCCATGTCCGGGGCACTACCTGGAAGACCTCCCGGATGAGCGCCCGGGCCCTGGGGTTGCCCTCATCCTTCACCACGCGAGCGTAGCGGTTTTCCACTTCGTGACGGCCCTCCTCCAATTGGACGAGGCAACTTTGGATGCCGTGGAGCAGGTCGACGGGTTCGAAGCCAGTTACTACGATGGGCACTTTGTAATGGAACGCGAGTTGTCGATATTCCGCGGTGCCCATGATGGCGCAGACATGGCCCGCGGCCAGGATGCCGTTCACCTTCGCGCGCGGCGAGGACAGGATGGCTTCCAGGGCCGGGGGTACTAGCACATGGGAGACGAGCATCGAGAAGTTGCGCAGGCCTCGCCGCTTGGCCTCGCTCACGGCCAGGGCATTGGCCGGCGCAGTGGTTTCGAAACCCACGGCGAAAAAGACCACCTCCCGTTCGGGATGCCCCTCCGCCACCTCGAGGGCGTCCAGGGGTGAGTAGACGATGCGCACAGTGGCCCCCTCCGACTTGACGCGGAAGAGATCCTTTTCCGATCCAGGGACCCGGAGCATGTCGCCGAAGGAACAAAAGATCACGCCGGGCGTGGCCGCGATGGCCAGGGCCTTGTCGATGAGCGCGACCGGCGTCACACAGACGGGGCAGCCAGGGCCGTGGATCAGCGTGACTTCGGGCGGCAGGAGTTCGTCGATGCCAAAGCGCAGGATGCTGTGGGTCTGGCCTCCACAGACTTCCATCAGGGACCAGGGGCGGGTGACGGTCTTACGGATGGCCGCCAGAATGGGTTTGGTCTTTTCTCCGTCCCGGAACTCGTCCAGGTATTTCACGGACGGTCCTCCATGGACTCGGCGAGTTCCTCCAGGAGGTCCAGCACTTCCTGAGCGGCGGCCTCATCCAGCACCTGGATGGCGGTACCTGCGTGGACCAGAACGTATTCGCCAACCTGTGCCTCGGGAACCAGGGCAAGGCTGACCTGCTTGATGACCTCGCCGAAGGCGACCCGGCCCATGCGAAGGCTTCCCTCGGTGGCGTCGAGGATCTTCCCGGGGATACCGATGCACATGCGCTACTCCACATCCAGAGAAACGAGCCTCATGTCCCTGCCGGCCACGATCTCCAGAGGAACCCTACCACAGGCGGGGCAGGGGTCGTAGAAGGCCAGGACCTGGGCCTCGGTGCCGCAGGAAATGCATCGGGCCAAACCCTCGGTCTCCTGAATGGTCAGTTCCGCCCCCTGGGCCACCGAATCCTGGGTGCCCACATCGAAGGCGAAGCGCATGGCCTCGGGATCCACCGCCGACAGGCGGCCAATCTCCAGGACGACCCGAAGGACCCGGGAGAATCCCTCCTGGCGCGCTTGGTCCTGGATGATTTCCAGCATGCTGGCCATCAGCGCCATTTCGTGCATTCAGGCTCCGGTCGCGCCCACCAGGATGTCCGGCATGACCCGGGCAAGCTCCTCGAAAATTCCTTCGGAGAACACGGGGTAGGCCAGTTCCATGGAAGGGCTCATGGCTTCGTCGAAGGTGAGAGTGTCCTCTACTTCCACCGCAAAGACCTGGATGTCCGCATCCTTGGGCAGGTGGAAACCCATGCGCCGCCCCAGTTCCAGGGCCGTGGCGAAGTTGGCGTCGTGGACATTGCTGAGGTTCATGGTGACCTTGAGGGCCTCGGCGGTGAAGCTGTGCCAGTCACCTGGAATCCCGCCATGGGTGGCGATGGAGTCCAGGACCACCACCCGGTCGAAGCCAACGATGTTTTCCACCAGCGTTAGACCCCCCAGGGAACACTCCTGAAGGACATGCACCCCCGGAAGGGGCACTCCCTCCGCGAGGCGGATGCCGTCCGGAACCCCCATCCGCTCCGAAAGGTCCGTGGCGAGCCGAATGCCCACCGCGTCATCCCGGAGGATGGGGTTGCCGAGGCCCAGGATGAGGGTGCGAATGGCAGTCACAGGTTCTGCTTGAGCGTCTTGACGAGTTGGCCACCCTGGTGGATGTGGGCCTCCAGGGGCATCTGTCCCGGGAGCGTGTGGGTGGCGCAGCTGTAGCACGGGTCGAAGGCGCGGAAGGCCATTTCTACGCGATTCAGCACGCCTTCCGTCACTTCCACGCCGGGCTTGATGAAGGTCTGGGCCACCTTCTTGGTGACCATCTGGATGGGCGCATTGTTGTTCGTGGTACCTACGATGAGGTTGGCCGACGTGCAGATGCCTTTCTCGTCACAGGTGTAGTGATGGGTGAGGGTGCCCCGCATGGCCTCCACGATGCCGAAGCCCTCGCCGGTGATGCGCTGGGGCACCACGCGGAACTCGGGGCCGGTGATTTCGGGGTCGGCGCAGAAGTCGAGGAGTGACTCGGCGTTCTGGACCATCTCCACCAGGCGGGCCCAGTGCTGGGCCAGCAGGGCCCGGCAGGGCTTCTGGTTCAGGATGCCGAACATCTCCTCGAAGGCCTCCTGAGCCTTGGGGGTGGCCATGCGGTCGGCCACGTTCAGGCGGGAAAGCGGGGTGGCGCAGTAGAGACTGGAATCGATACCTTCGGTGAAACCCTTCCAGCCGCGCTGCTTGAGGTAGGGAAACTTGAGATAGGTCCAGGGTTCCACATGCTCGGCCACGTACTGCGTGTATTCGTGGGCATGGTAGCGATGGATCTCCTTGCCCTCGTAATCCACCACCCGCACCTGGCCGTTGTAGAAGTTGGGAGCGTTGTTGGCGTCCACCAGGCCCATGTTGTGAACGTTCAAGGTGTACGGCCCGTTGAGGATCAGATCCACATAGCCGGGGTTGGCGAGGACGACATCCTTGAACAGCTGGAGGCTGAAGAGAGAGAAGTCATACAGTTCGTTCGCCATGGGCTTGATACGTTCCAGTTCTTCCTTGGAAAGCCCCTTGGACACACCACCGGGAAGGCACCAAACCACATGCGTGGAACGCCCTCCCAGAATGGTCTGGATTTCCTGGGCCATGGCCCGAGCCTTGATGACGCGGCCCCCGATCTCCAGGCCGACCTTGGCCACCACGCCCAGGATGTTCCGGGTGGCGGGTTCGCAGTCGGGCCCGCAGACGAAGTCCGGAGCCGCCAGGGCATAAAAATGGGCGATGTGGCTGTGGATGTAGTGGGCCTGGTAGTACATCTCCCGGAGTTTGTGGGCCAGGGGGGCGACCTCGTTGCCAAAGCAGCCGTCCACGGCCTTGGCGCTGGCCATGTGATGGCTGGCAGGGCACACGCCGCAGATGCGGGTGACGATGCGGGGCAACTCCTCGATGGGGCGGCCCTCGACGAAGCGCTCAAAGCCCCTTAATTCGGGGATCTGGAAATAGCAGTCCGTGACGCCGCCATCATCGTCCAGGAAGATTTCGATCTTCCCGTGACCTTCCAGACGCGTGATGGGGTCGATTTTGATGCTGCGGGCCATGGTCAGAATCTCCTCTGGAGCAGGGAGGCCGGAAGGCCAAAGCGGTACGCATAGCCCATGATGTCAGGCACGTCCTCCAGGATCCGGTCGATCTCCTCTGGGTCCTTGCTGTCGATGATGGAGGCCAGCGCGCTGATGATCTTGGCGCCTTGGTCCTTCACGTGGGGGGCGGGACCGTAGCAGCCCCGACAGGGCATCCCGCTGTTGGGGCAGCGCACGCCGCAACCGGAGCGGGTGGCACTTCCCGCGCAAATGATGCCCTGCTCCAGGAGGCACTTGGACTGGTCCTGGAGGATCTGCCAGGGGCGGTAAAATTTTGTAATCTTCTTTTCCTCCCGAGACCGTTTGCAGTCATCGCACACCGTGTGGGTGCCGGCCCCCACCACTGAACCTCGGGCGGGCAGGTTGCCCGTAGCCACCGCCAGGAGCACGGCCTTGATCTGGGCAGGATTGGGGGGGCACCCTGGTACGTAGTAGTCGATTTCCACGATGTCATCCAGCTTGTAGACCCGCTTGTAGGCGTAGGGGATC
>CAIPUA010000310.1 GCA_903868115.1 uncultured Holophagaceae bacterium | reverse complement strand
GGTCATGGTGTCCTTCAAAATGAAATGTCCACGGATGAACACGGATGAACACGGATAGAGAAGGACAAGGGCAATTCCATTTTTTGGTTTCCTGATTGGCGCTGCGTCACAGCCTGAGAACCTGGGTCGTGCGTCCCCGGTAGGTTCTGACGCCCCTCCCATCGGCGCCTTCCCGATAAGCGGGTTTGATTTTTATCCGTGTTCATCCGTGTGTATCCGTGGACATTCCTTATAGTTTCTTTGCGATGGCTTCGCCCATTTCCAAGGTGGTCGCGCTGCCGCCCATGTCGTAGGTGCGGACCTGACCCTCGGCGATGATTTCGGCAGTGGCTTTTTCGAGGCGGGCGGCCTTCTCGGTTTCGCCAAGCCACTCCAGCATCATCTTGGCGGCCAGGATGGTGGCGATGGGGTTCACCTTGTTCTGGCCCGCGTACTTCGGCGCGCTGCCATGGCTGGGTTCGAAGACCGCCAGCTTCTCACCAATGTTGCCGCTGCAGCCGAAGCCCAGGCCGCCCACCATCTGGGCGGCGAGGTCGCTGATGATGTCGCCGAAGAGGTTCGTGGCCACCATCACGCCGTAGTTCATCGGATTTTTCAGCATCCACATGGTGATGGCGTCCACATTGGCGTCATCCACCTGAATGCCCGGGTATTCCTTGGCGATGCGCTTGCCTGTTTCCAGGAACATGCCCTCCGTGGCGCGCACGACATTGGCCTTGTGGATGATCGTCACCTTGGGGTAGCCGAACTTCTTGGCGTAATCAAAGGCCGCGCGGATGATGCGGTCACAACCTTTTTGCGTGTTGATCTTGCAGGTGATGGCGAACTGATCCCCGGGGATGTCCGCGAAGTGGGCGAAGGGCTTGCTGTGCTTCTTCAGGACTTCCTTGATCTCGTCGGGGACCGGCGTGAACTCCACGCCCGCGTAGAGATCCTCGGTGTTCTCGCGGAACACCACCATGTCAATGCCTTCCTTGAAATTTAGCGGATTCCCCGGATAGGCCTTGCAGGGGCGCAAGCAGGTGAAGAGGTCGAACATTTGCCGCATGCGCACGATGGGGCTGCGGTAGACGAGACCCTTGCCCTGCAGTTCCGGGATCAATTCCTTCTCCGCGTCCTTCACCGGCTTGGACGTGATGGCGCCAAACATGGCGGCATCGCAGTTCCTCAGCAGCTCGATGGTGCGCTGGGGAAAGGACTCGCCCTCGGTGCGCCAGAACTCCCAGCCGATATCGCCGTGGATGTACTCCGCGTCGAATTTCAGGGCATCGAGGCAGAGGCGGGCCGCCTCCATCACTTCGATTCCGACGCCATCGCCGGGCAACCATGAGATTCGGTATTTAGCCATAGTCATGCTCCGCGTTCAGAAAGGTTGCAGCAAGGCTAGCATTGAATCGCCTCAGCCCTCCAGCATCCTGTACATCAGGATCGCTCCGGCGGCGGCGACATTCAGGGAATCGATGCCCTGGGCCATGGGGATGGCCACATGGCGGTCGCAGCGGGCCAGCCAAGCTGCATCCAAGCCGTGGGCTTCGGGCCCCAGCACCAGGGCCGTGCGCGCTGCGGGAACCCAGGAGCGGGCGTCCAGAGCGCCTGGCACCAGGGCCGCACCGATTACTTCGTCACCTCCTGCGCGCCACTGTTCGAGCAATTGGGTTGGATCCTCGCGCTGCCAGACCGGCAGGGACCAGACGGCGCCCATGGAGACGCGCACCGTCCGGCGTTCAAAGACGCCGGGCCCGCGGCCCACGAGGACGCCATCCATGCCTAGGGCGGCCGCGCTGCGAAGGATCAGTCCCAGGTTGTCCACATTGTCCACGTGGGGCAGCACCACCAGGCGGTTTGCCGCGAAGAGCCGCGCCTCGGGCGGCTCCGGTGGCGTGGCCACGGCGCA
The DNA here is from genome assembly GCA_903868115.1 of uncultured Holophagaceae bacterium. Classification (GTDB taxonomy): domain Bacteria; phylum Acidobacteriota; class Holophagae; order Holophagales; family Holophagaceae; genus JAYREN01. The sequence continues at coordinate 758 of CAIPUA010000310.1, read as the reverse complement.
AAGCAGACCGCGATGGAAGGGGAAACCCACCAGGGCCTGAAGTTCTTCCTCCTCGAGGCATAGTAATCCAGTGCCATTGGGAAGCTGGGAAACGATGCCTTCGGCCGCCTCCGGCGCGGCGAGCACCGACAGAATGCGCAACTTGCCTTCGCGAGCCGCCGTCAGCGCCGCTTCCACCAGGAAGCGCCCCTCGCAAACAAAGCATGGCCCAGCCTCGGGATGCAGGGAACCTTTGGCGCCGTGGAGCTGTCGGTAGGGGAAAAGATCGGGGTCCAGGAATGCCATGCCTTTCCATCCTAGCGGCTCGAGGAGACCGCGCGTCTCAGTCGCCTGGTGCCGCCCAGCAACGCGATGGAACCTTGAAATGGGTCTGGCCAAAATTACACATGCCTCGCATCATGAGGATACCCCTCCTGGATCCATCCTTACTTTCTCTCGCCGGGCACCGTGAAGCCGGAAGCGCCGAAACCGGCGGAGGGTGAACCCAAGCCCTACGACAAGGTCGACGATACGCGAGGCGTGGTCCGCGCTGAACTGAAGAACCTGCAGGCCCTGGCCGCCGCCAAGTCCGCCGCGGCTCCGGAGCGTGCGACGAAGGCGCACCTTGAGGATCTGAAGGACCAGATCATCCGGCTCCTAGACCCCAAGAACGCCTCTGCGGGGACCGCCGTCGCACCCGCCCTGGGGCGCGGCGCCAGAGAATCCTGCTGGCCCGAACTCAACGAGAATTGAAACCCATTTCCCCAACGAGAAGCGGC
>CAIPUA010000309.1 GCA_903868115.1 uncultured Holophagaceae bacterium | reverse complement strand
CGGAAGGCCGGGCTCGTCCCGGCTTTTCGCGCAGTAGGCCGCCGTGGCAACATCGTCGTGTCGGCTCGATGGTGAGAACGGCATAGGGAACCTTGATGAAAACAACCAGAAATGCACTGGTAATTTCGTAAGGGATTCTAAGATTCTGGACAGTGACAAGTTCGCCCCATCCTATCAGGCAGCGGTAGTTCCGGTATGCAAGTCAGGGTCTGGGTTTCGGTAATCTTGCCAGATTTTCGTGAGGTTTGGGTCCATTTCCGGAGACGAGAAATATTCGGGGATACCTGTTCTCAGTGCGTTTGCGACGACGAGTTCGGATGGTGGAAGGCTGGGGTTCATGGTGCGGAGCCAACTACGGAAACAGCGCCAGACTTCGGCGGTGTGGTTGAGCGCCAAGTGCTGGAGCAAGCCTTGGGCGATACAGCCGAGTTGGACAAAGGCGTGGTATGCGGCCAACTTTCGGCGGATTGCGGTGCGGTAATCATCGCTGGTGTGATGCAGGTACTGGTTACCGTCCCCACGTCGAAGGGGCTTCATTCCCTTCATCCAAAAGTGATAACCGTAGGCACCGAGGACATGCACGGCCTGGCGGAAACCAACCTCGATCCTGAATCGGTAGCCATAGAGCTCGAGGATTTCGAGGGGCGCGAGGGCGAGGTCCGTGGACAGCAGAAAGATCGTGCCGCGATGCGGATGGCGAACAATGACGAAGCGGACCACGCGGCCTACCGGTCGCCACATGAGGTCCAGACAGCGGTAGCGAAGCGTCACGTTGTGTTCGCCGTAGACGGGGCTGGGGCCATCGGTGAAGGCGGCCTCGTTCTGGGAGAGGTCCTTGAGGCGGACCTTTGAGCCGTAGATTCTGGGCCGCCCACGCAGGCGGCGCAAAGGTGCAGGCACCGGGAGGTAGGCGACGGCGTTGTTTTTGGCGCGTGTCACGAGTTGATGGCCCTTGCCGAGCAGCGCCAGGATGAGCTTGCCGCTGCCGTAGTAGGCGTCGGCCACGAGCAGGACCTTTCGATTCCACACACTCGTGATCGAGAGGAGCAGGGTGACGAGTTTGTCGAGCAGCGTCCGGTGATCTCGGTTGGAGAACACGAGGCCCTCGTGGATGCGTGAGGTCAGCGGCACGGCGGCCACATGACCGGAAGGCCCCTGGACCAGCAGCGAGATGGCCTGAAGGGAATGACCCATTATGTATTCGGGTTTGGAGTTGCTGGCCGATTGCTGATGGAGCAGCTTCACGGCGGGCATGCGCTTGCCTTCCTTGGGCGCCTTGATGCCATCGGCGAGAACCACCAGTCGGGACCCAACTTCGAAAGGTTGAAATAGCCTGAGACACAGGCGAACCCAGCAGGCCGTGAGCTTGTCCGGGTCCAGGGCCTTACTGTGGAAGAGGTGGAGGAAGCGGTGGTAGGCCTTGCCCCGGAAGCCGAGGACGCGGACGAAGCTGGTGACGCCCGCCAGATCCACGCGGCAGCAGAGACCCATCAGGATGAGGGTCATCCAGAGGAAGGTGCGTGACCTGCTGCAGGCAGGACGGAGGAGGTGAACGGCCTGCATCCATGAGATCCAAAGCGACATGAGTTGCCCTCCTCAGTCGAGAGCGTAGCCCGATAGCAGTATACTGCTATCGGCGTATTTGCGCTATGATTTTTCTCATGAAAAAGCTCCTTCAAAAAGCGGATGGATCCGAGTCAGCGCAGCCAGTGGCGGAGGCTAAGCCCCAGGTTCCGAAGGCCAGAGCCCGAAGCGAAGCTGAACTCGAACGGCAGATCGAGAAGGTAAAGCGGGACCTAGCCGCGCTGGGCGATCTGCGGCCAGGGAGTCTCTCGACCCAATACAATGTCTGTGGCACCCCCGGGTGCCGCTGCAAGGCTACGCCACCGCAGAAACACGGCCCCTACTACCAGGTCAGCTTCAGCCGGAAGGGCAAGAGCAGTTCCAAGTTCGTTCGCATCGAGGATCTGCCCGCCATCGAGAAGCAACTGAAGAACTACGAACGCATGAAGGAACTCGTAGACCGCTGGATCGATCTCGCTACCGAACTATCCAACCTTCGCCTGATCCAAAACCGTGCTTGAATCGGCTGGAGAACTTGGCACTCTCCAGTAAGATTAAGTCTCCCCTCTGGAGCCTCCATGAACCTGGAAGCCTTCCTCACTGATGTGCTCACGCCCGTCCTGGATCACCCCGAGGCCCTCCGCATCGAGGTGAAGGAGGAGGGT
>CAIPUA010000308.1 GCA_903868115.1 uncultured Holophagaceae bacterium | reverse complement strand
TATTTTTCAACCACGGATCACACGGAAGCACACGGAAAGAGCAACGCGTCTCCTCAATTCAGAAAATCACCCGGAGACCTCCGTGGCAATCTTCCCACGTTCGAGGTCCTGCACCCGTTTCAGCAGTTCCCTCCAGGTTTCCACCGGTACCGCCTCGGCCCGAACCTGGCTTGGCAGCTTCAGCGATTTGAGAATTTCCAGGGTGGTCCCAGCATCCACGAAGCCCTGCCAATTGTTGGCCAGCGTCTTGCGCCGATGGGCAAAGCTGCGGTGCAGGAGGTCCAGCAGAGTTGTTCGGGTGGCGTAATCCGGCGCGTCCGGGTGGGGATCGAAACGAAGCACGACCGAATCCACCTTCGGCGAGGGACGGAAGGCCCCTGGGCCCAGCTTCATCAGCCGAGTGACGCGACAGCAGAGCTGCGAGAGCACCGAAAGCGGCCCGAATTCTTTGGTCCCGGGCCTGCCCAGGATCTTCTGGCCCACCTCGAGCTGGAACATGAAAACGAGGCGCTCCCAGGGTATGGGTTCCAGCAGGAAGCGCGTCAGGATCGGCGTGGCCGCGTTGTAGGGCAGGTTGCCCACCACGGACCAGGAGTCACCCTCGGGCAAAGCCGCTCGCACGGCATCGCCCTGCAGAAGATGGAAGTGGGAGAGCCCCCCGAAGCGCGCCGCCAGCAGCGCAATGGCCTCCGGGTCCAGGTCCATGGCCCACACCGGCCGCCCATCCACAAGCAGTCCCTCCGTCAGCGTGCCTGGCCCCGGGCCGATCTCCAGGAGGCCCAGCGCCGGGGAGGCCAGGGCCTCCCGCAGAATGGTGTCGATGGCGCTTCGCTGGACCAGGAAGTTCTGGCCAAAAGCCTTCTTGGGGGAGAGTAGCGGATGCCCTTCAACCAAGGTCACTCCTTCAAGCCGAGCCTAGCGGACCTGAAAAAACCCGCTGCATGTCGCCGGACTTCAGCAAGGGGTGTAAGGTGTGGATTCAGGTTCATGGATTACCCCATTCAAATTTTAACTATAGTTCCACTCTTAACAGCCCGGAGCCTCGCTCTCCCGGAGGTATCGGAGGTATCAATCATGCGCGGATCCCGACGATGAAGCCTCGGAACTGGCTACGGGTTTTGCCTTGTCACTGATCCGCCTTGTTCAGCGCGGCTCAGGAACCTGTGCCCAACTAGGCCGTTCCCTCTGCGGACCCCAAGCCCACCCCCACCCTGCGAGCCGCCTTCGACGCGCGGCGAGACCAGTTGGCGGAAGCGATGTTCGGTATCAAGGCGTCGGCCTTCGGCGATGTCCTGGTGGCTCCGAATGACGAAGGCAGAAGGAAGCTGGACTGGGGCGCCTTTGAACTCGATCTGGAAGGCAAGTTCCACGAGAACCTGGACGCCGCACTGGCCGTGGTCGCCACCCGGGAGTCAACCCAGCTGCCGGTCGGCTTCCTCGACTTCCATCCCTTCGGCGGCACCATCGCCCCCCGGGGTCGGCTCTGGGTGGAGAAGGGGTTCCACATCCAGGTGGGCCGCTTCGATGTGCCCTTCGGCAACGATTGGCAGTTCTTCGCGAGCAAGGACAGCGCCTCCATCTCCCGCCCGCTCACGACCGACGGGATCATGGACGGCGGCTACAACGACTTGGGCCTGCGGGTGCTGGGCAATAACGGGGCCGTGAACTTCAACACCTTCATCCTGCGCGGCTTCGGCGACGGTCGACTCCTGGGCGGCCGAATCGGGCTCACGCCCTTCGGCAACCCCTTCTCCCTCAAGGACACCCGGGAACCCAAGGTGGCCGAATTCGGGCTGTCGATGCTCTACGACACCGATCACAACCGTCGGAAACGGGAAATGGCCTGGGCCGCGGATGCAGAAGGCCGTCTGGGCGCCTACCAGATCCGGGCGGAATATCTCTGGCGCCGCCGCGAACCCGGAGCGGTCGAGGCAGGTTCCACGAAACAGGGTTGGCATCTGACTCAGGAGTTCGCCTTTCCGGACCTTCCCATGCCCACCACCGTCTTCCTGCGCTACGACCGGGTCATCGAGCGGTCAGCCCTGGTGTTGCCCGGAGAGGACCGCGACGCCCGACTGGTGGCGGGCGCCAGCGCCGGCATCGCGGGGTTCCTGCAACTCAAGGTCGAGTGGCAGCATGTGCTCCAAGCCACGGCCGCGTCGATGGAGACGCCTGGCTACAGCCGGAATCTCTGGGTGGCCCAGCTGGTGGTGGTGTTCTGATGCGCTGGCTGATGGTACTTGTCGCCACACTGTCCCTCGCCGGCCAGGAGCCTGCGGATATGCCGGGTCACGGAGCCCTGAAGGATGCGACGGCCTGCCAGACCTGCCACAAAGAGGATGGGCAGGGGCGCTGGGCGATGCACCGCGGGCGACCGTGCACGCCCTATTGTTTGACCTGCCACGCCAAGGCCGATATGGCCCAGCATCATTCCGTGGACGTGCCCCTTCGGAAGGCGCTGCCCGCTCCGCTCCCTCTCACCAAGGAACAACGGATGGCCTGTTTCACCTGCCACGACCTGTCCCGAGCGCGGGAAGACGGCATCCCTTGGAAGGCAGAGAGCCTCTTCGACCGCCTTTTTCGCAAGCAGCGCCGCTACAAGACCTTCTTCCTCGTCCAGCGCAATGAGCGCGGACAACTGTGCCGCATCTGCCATTGAGGGCCATCATGCTTCCCACCAAAACCCGCCGCATCGTCCTGATCGACACTCGTTTCCAGCTGCGCCTCGCCGGGGCCTTTCTCATCCTCCAGGTCATCCTGACCGGCCTGTTCGGGTTCGGCCTGTATCTGTTCATGGACAGCGAACTGAAGGCCGGTCTGGCCTCGACGCACGCCAGCTTCCGCAGCCTGGAACAGATGCTGCTCCCCATCGTGCTGGTGCTGGCCGCCTTCAGTCTGGCTTTGGCCACGGCGATGGTGACGGGTTTCGTAGTGCTCCTTAGCCACCGCATCGCCGGCCCCCTGTTCCGCTTCCGCACGGTGCTGGAGGACCTCGCGGGCCGCCGACTCGCGACCCACACCCAGATCCGCCCCGATGACCAGCTGGTGGAAGTCGCCACCTCACTCGGGCGGGCCGTCGATACCCTTTCCAGCGATCTCTCGGCCCTGAAGGCCGCCGCTGCCGAGTTGCGACAGGCGGCCGGGCCTCTGCAGAACCCTGCCCTGGATGCCGCCGTGACAAGGCTGGACCAGATTCTCGGTGCGTGGGAATAGTTCCACTAGGCGCCTTGATGATGTGCCAAGGACTCTGCGGCAGGCCCAGAGTCAGATGGATTCCGCCCGGGCCGATGTGGCGCGCTTCCGGGGCGCGGTCGCCCTGGACCGGAACGCCCTGGACCTGCTGGTGGGCACCCGCGTGCCCGAAAACCTGATGCCCAAGGGCCTCAAGGCGGCTGGGGAATTGAAGGATGTGGCCGCCGGTCTGCCCTCGGCCGTCCTCCTCCGCCGCCCCGACCTGCTCATGGCCGAGTTCCAGCTCAAGGCCGCCTACGCCAGTATCGGTGCGGCGCGCGCCGCCTTCTTTCCTCGGGTGAGCCTCACAGCCGGAGTGGGTTCCATGAGTCCGGAGCTTTCCAGCCTGTTCGGTTCCGGAACCCGCACCTGGAGCTTCACGCCCCAGATCGTGGCGCCTCTCTTCGCGGGCGGATCCCTGTGGGCGAACTTGAAGGTGTCCAAACTCGATCGGGAGATCGCCGTCGCCCAGTACGAGAAGGCGATCCAGTCCGCCTTCCGGGAAGTGAGTGATGGCCTGGTTCGGCGGGGCGCGCTCGTGGACCAGTTGGATGCGCAAGCTTCTCTCGTGGAAGCCCTCGACGCGAGCCATCGCCTAGCCGAGGCCCGCTACAAGGAAGGCCTCGACGGCTACCTTGGTGTCCTGGTGGCCCAGCGATCGCTTTACGGGGCCCAGCAGGGTCTCGTGGCGACCCGCTTGGCTTTTCAGGCCAACCAGATCGCCCTGTTCAAGGCCCTGGGCGGGCAGATGTGAACCGTCCAAGGCGGTCACTGCCGCCGCCCACAAACTTGCGTATACAATGCGGCGCGGGCAATGGAAACTCCGACGGATAAAGTTTCGTGGCTTCCTCTACTTGGTTGCGGACGGGCGGCGGGATTCCCAGAGCCTCCTGAAGCGGTGCCTGCTGATGCCTAGCGGCTGAGGGGTTTGCTGAAACGAGAAGCCCTCTTTTCCCGTTCACCGCCCCAGCGATGCGAGGTACTGTCTGAGTTCCTGCATGCCGAAGGGCTTGGGCAGCAGGGTCACGAAGGGATACGCCGCTGCGACTTCCGTTGCGTTTTCATCAACACGGCCCGTGGCGAGCAGGACGGGCACCGTGGGGTACAGGGCGCGCAGGCGGGGCAGGGTGCCCGCGCCGCCCAGGCCGGGCATGTTCATGTCGAGGATCACCACCTCGGGTTGGAACCCTGCTTCGAGCTTCGCCAGGGCCTCCTCGCCGCTGATCACAGCGGTTACGCTGTGACCCATTTTCTTCAAGAACCCCTGCAGCGTGGTCTGGATCAGTTCGTCATCGTCCACCAGCAGCACGCTGAGCGCCCCGTGGGGCGTTTCTGAGCGAACTTCAGGCCTGGGTTCAGCCGTCAGGGGCGCGACCGCACAGACCGGGAAGCGCATCCGGACCCGGGTTCCCTGGCCGGGTTCGCTCTGGATCTCGATCTGCCCCTTATGGGCCACCACGGTCCTGTAGACCATGGACAGGCCCAGTCCCGTGCCCTTGCCCACGCCCTTCGTGGTGAAGAAGGGATCCAGGGCTTTCTCCAGAACCTCCTTGGGCATCCCGCTCCCCGTGTCCTCCACGCTCACTTCGATCCAGCCGTTGCCGACATTGCGGGTGTGAAGCGTCAGGGTGCCATTCTCGGGCATGGCGTCCACTGCGTTGACACAGAGGTTCATGAAGGCGTGCGTCAGGGCACCCTCGTCGCCGCAAATGAGCCGCAGGTCGCCGGCCAGATCCAGCTGGAGGCGGACCCTGGCCAGGGTGGTGCGTTCCAGCATCCGCACTTCCTCGCGGAGGATCTCGTTGATATCCAGTTCGTGGGATTCGACGGGACTCTGCCGGGCAAAACTCAGCAGGCTCTTGATCATCTTGCCGCCCCGCGTGGCCGCGCGGATGATGGTGTCGAAGGAACGGTAGCCCTGGCTTCCCGCCGGCTGTTCATCAATGCCCAGTTGGGCCATGCCGAGAATGGCCGCCAGCACATTGTTCATGTCGTGCGCCACGCCGCCCGCCAGCGTACCCAGGCTTTCCATTTTCTGGGATTGTTGCAACTGCGCCTGGAGCTTCGCCTTCTCTTCTTCCTCCCGTTTGCGCTCGGTGATGTCGCGGTGGAAACAGAGCATGATGAAATTTCCGCCGGAGGAGACCCGGCTGGCCGAGACCTCCATCGGGAAAACATGACCATCCTTGTGAAAGTGCTCCACCTCGAAGGTGAGGGCCTCCCCGGCCAGGATACGGCGCGTCCGCTCGGGTGATAACTTCAAGGAGTCGGGTGTGTCGAGCTCCCCCAGATGCATTTTCAGCATTTCCTCCCGGCTGTAGCCGTGTATCCGGGCAAAGGCTTCGTTCACCTCGAGTAGGTCACCCTCTGGAGAAAGGGTGCAGATTCCCTCGCTGCCCAGGTCGAATTGAGTCCGGTAGCGTGCCTCACTCTCCCGCAGCGCCTCCTGCGCCCGCCTGTGTGCGGCGAGGAGCGACCATTCGCGGAGCAGCCGTTCCAGCGTATGCGGAAGACCTAGAAAGGTTGCCGGCGACTTGACCAGATAGTCCAGGGCCCCGGACTTCATGGCCTCCACCGCTGTCTGCTCGCTGCCGTAGCTGGTCATGACGATGACCGGGAAGGTGCGGGAATCCAGGGGGTTCGCGAGCACCTCTGTGGCCCGGCCATCCGGGAGGTTCAGGCCCATCAGGGCGATATCCGGGTTCCAGGCTACTGCCTCATCCTGAAATTCCCGCAGCGTGTTCATCACCCGCAGTTCCGCACCTTTCATGCCTTCGAGCGAACGGCTGATCGCTTCGACATGGGCCGTTTCGTCTTCGACGATCAGGATTCGGATGCGGGTGGGTTTGCTGGGCATCGAGGCCTCTAGGCGTTCGCGCCGGGAAATTTGTTGCAGTCCAGCCAGTAGAATTCGAAGGCTTGCATCAGCGATGCGAAGCGGGGCATATCTACGGGCTTTACGAGGTAGCTGTTGGCCTGGCATTCATAGGCCCTGGCCATGTCGCTTTCCGCTTCGGAGGTGGTGAGGATCACAATCGGGATCTTGCTCAGAGCGGGATCGGACTTGGCGATCTTCAGCACCTCGAGACCGTCCACCTTGGGGAGCCGCAGATCCAGCAGCACCAGCCCGGGTCGGGGAAAGTGCTTGGGGTCCGCGTACTGCCCCTGGTGGAACAGATAATCCAGGGCCTCCTGCCCATCGCTGACATGCACGATGCGGTTGGCCACACGAAAATTTTCGAGATTGCGGAGTACGATTTCGGCATGGGCGGGGTCGTCCTCCACCAGCAGAATGAGAAAGGGCTCGCCGTTCATGGGTTGGCTCCTGGCAAGAGAAAGACATGAAACCGCGAATAAACGCGAATGGACGCGAATAGAGCAAGGGCAGGCGGGGACCACGAATTCACCCAGGGAGCGCGGCGTTCGGTATTCATATCACCGTCCATCACTGTTCATCACCAGTTGAACTTTCTTTTCTTCACCGAGAAAAACGGAACCAG
>CAIPUA010000307.1 GCA_903868115.1 uncultured Holophagaceae bacterium | reverse complement strand
CACCAATGAGGGTGGTCCGCAGCCCGTTGCCTCGGGACCCACCGCCCCAGGCTCGGTTCTTGAGGGCGTGCTGGAGATTCAGGAAAGGGGTTTGGAGCATGGGAATCAAGGCCAGGAAAACACTCACCCCAAGTCCAAGGCACAACACGCAGGCCAGAACTCGCACATCCAGGGACAGGCGGTTCACTCCGTTCATGGATTGGGCGCCCGGCAGCCAGATCGGGACGATCCGCAAGGCCCAGGCCACCAGCGGAAGGCTGCAGAGGCCACCGACGAGGCCCACCCAGAGGCCTTCGGACAGATGCTGGCGAAACAGCTGTTCCCTTCTTGCACCAAGCGCGACCCGCAGGGCCGTATCGTGTTGGCGACCCAGTGCCCTGGCCAGGAAGAGCCCCGCCACATTGGTGCAGGTGATGAGCAGCAGCAGGCAAACGGCCACCAGGAGCAGCGTCACCGGGCGGAAGCTCGTTCCGAGCAGGAAGGACTGGAGGTTCTGCGCCGTCAGGGCGCCATCCCGCGGGGTCTTTGGGTACTGTTGCAGCCATCCCTGGAAGATCGCGGCCATCTCGCTGCGGGCGGCTCCCAGGTCCGTGCCCGCTTTCAGGCGACCGATTGAGTCATAGATGTAGTTCAGACGCTCGGCGGTGATTTCATTCCTGCGATCCACGGGCAGGAATACGTCCGCGGGATGATTCCAAGGGAGTTCAAGATCCTTCGGGGCGACACCCAGCACAACCATGGACCGACGATCCAGTTGGATGCTCCGCCCCACGATGGTCGGATCCCCCCCGAAGGCTCGCCTCCACATGCCATGACCAAGGATCACCGAGGTCTGCTGAGCGTCTTCATCGGCGCGCTGGAAAAAGCGACCAATAGCGGGTTGGTAGCCCAGGAGATCGAAGTAGCCCGCGCTCACTTCAAGCCCCAGGATCCGCTCCGGCCTCCCCGGATTGTTCAGCTCAAACCCGCGCAGCCGCTGGATGGCCACTTCCTCCAGGGTCTTAGAGTCCCGTTGCAGATCCCAGGCCATGGGAGCGGAGATCTCACCCATGGCCACCAGGCGACCTGGATCCTTGTAGGGCAGGGGCCTGATCAGCACGCCATTCGCGATGGTGAAGAGGGCCGTGGCGGCGCTCATGCCGAGGCTCAGGGTGAGGATGGCCGCGACCGTGAACCCCGGGGATTTGCGGAGGCGGCGGAAGGCGAGTTTGAGATCGAGAAGAAAGTTGAACATCAGGATGCTCCGGAATTACTTCAGGCGAATGCGATCCACGGCGTCGTACTGGGAGGTGTCCGAGAGAATGATCTGGTCACCCTCCTTGAGGCCTTCGAGGATCTCGACGGTGGACACCGACGCGCGGCCGAGCTTGACCTTGACGCGGGTGGCTTCCGTGCCATCGGGGCTGAGCTTGAACACGCTCAGGGAGCCGAAGGACTGGGCCTGGACGGGGCGTCCCGTGAAGAGGGCACTGGCGGCGCGGTCGAGCTCCACGATGCCTTCTACGCTCAGATCGGGGCGCACGCCCTTGGGCATTTCGCCTTCCATGCTGGCGTCCACGGCGACCGTGCCGTTCAATACTGCGGGGTCGATGCGAATCACCCTGCCCTTGACGAGGCCGTTGCGGGTGTCGATTTCCACGGGTTGGCCGATGAGGATGTCCTTGGCCTGGGTCTCGCTCACCTTGAGTTCGGCCTTCAGGGGCATGGGCTTGGCCACCTTGGCCAGATTCGCGCCCGGAGCCAACTGCTGGCCCACCTGCAGGGGCACCTGCTGGAGGATGCCCGCCATGCCCGCCCGCACCTTGAGGGAAGCCACCTGTTCGCGCTTCAGCGCATAGAGCGCCTTGGCCTGTTCCAGGCGGGCGCGGGCGGGGCCCACCTGGCCAGCCCGGTTCTCGAAGAGCTTCATCCGGGCCTCTTCGGCGGCCATGCGGCCGTTGACTTCCTCGTTCTTGACCCGGGCCCGCAGCACATCCAGATCGCTCTGGAGACCTTCCTTGCGGAGGCGTTCCGCAGCGAGGAGGACGGCCTGGGCTTCCTGGGTATTGGCTCTGGCCGCATTCAATGTGGCCTGCTGATTCAGGTGATCCACTTCGTAGTCGGCCTCGGCCCGGCGCATCTGCCAGAGAGCGTCCTCGGCCGCCTGCTGCAGCTCCGGCGAAGAGAGCTCCGCGATGATGCTGCCTTCCGTGACCGGGGTGCCTGGGTAGAGGAGAATGCGCTCCACCTTGCAGGGCACCTGGGCCGTGATCATGCGGACCTCCACCGGCACCAGCGTGCCCGTGCCGCGCACCTGGAAGACCATGGCGCCCCGTTTGACGACATCGATGAGCAGACTGGACCGCTCGGCCTGGGGGGCAGCGGGTTTGAGGCGGGCCAGAGCCAGCGTGAGGGCCAGAACACCTAGCCCCAGAGAGGCGGCAACGATCCAGCGGGCGCGGCGAGGACGGGGGGCGATGGCAATATCCATGAGCTAGGACTCCAGCTTGGTTATTGCCTGAAGCGTGCCATTAATTAAAGTAAGAAATATATAGACTTGATTCGTTGTATCATTTTTTTCTGTATCGATTTTGGGACTTGTCGTCCCAGAAGTGGGACGGTCCTTTGGGGGGATCGGTGGAATGCCAGGAAACAGCTACCTTCATTCACTTTTTCAGCGACTGTACATGCGGATCACCTGTTCGATGGTGGCCTTGCAGGCGGCGCAGAAGGGCACCTCGTCCCGGGTGAACATGATGCAGTCCTCCTGGGAGCGGAAGTAGCCCGTGGCTTCGTAGTTGGCACCCTCGAAGGCCCCGACCTTGCCGGACCAGACATCCTTGCCCAGCAGGTTCGTCTCGAGTTGCATCTCCCGGGTCATGAGCGCCTCCATCTCGGCCTCGGGGCGTCCCTCGGCCCGGATCTGGCGTCGCTCCTTCTGGAAGGCATGGCTGGCCTTCTCGAACTCCTGCTTCTTCCAGGGTGTCGGCAAGGGTACCCCAGCGCTGAGCAGCGCCTTCCACTTGGGGTTCTTCGGGTCTGCGGAAGCGTTGGGTTCCCAGGGCTCGAGGCGTTCCTTGCCCGTCTCGTAGGCCACATCAGAGGTGTAGTATTCGTCGGCCAGTCCTGCAAAGTGATGGCCGAATTCGTGAACGAAAATATAGGGGCCGAAGGCGTTGTCCGAGGCCACGGTGCCGTAGAGCCCGAAGATACCGCCACCGCCGTAGGTCTGGCCGTTCACGAGGATCTCCATGAACTCGTAGGGCGCGAAGGAGGCCACATCCCGCAGGGTTCGATTCTCGAAGGTGAGTACATAGCGCTCGCTGCCGAAGGCGTCGTAGGTGCAGCCCAGAGGTGAGCGCCGCTGGACCCCCGTGGAGGGGCGGGCGATCCCGGATTCCCGGGCGGGCGGACAGAGGCCCCACACATTGAAGTCCTGGCGGTGTTCTTTGTAGGGGGAGGTGGCGAAAAGTTGGGCCATCAGGCGGCGGGCATCCTTCTCGAACTTGGGCAGTTCGGCCTGGGTGTAGCCATCGCCGAGGATCAGGAAGTCCACTTTTTCGGCAGAATCTCCGCTTTGCTGCAATGCGATGACTTTCCCGGGGGCCGGGGGCAGGGCGCGATCGATGAAGATGTCCTTGGGGTCCAGGGTGAAGGTCCAGATCTCCTTGAAGGCGTTCTGGGCATCGCGCTTCTTGAGGTTGATTTGCACGGGACCGATGGGCTCAGGGAAACGCAGGGACTCGGAGAGGGTGCGGGCCTGTTTTCTGGCCTCCTCCGTGAGCTCCCATTCACCGAAGATGCTGCAGAAGCCCCGGGAGTAGAGAACCTTGTTCGTGGTCCGGTCCACCACCTCGAAAAAATACTTCCCGAGATTGGATTCATCCAGGGCCTTCGAAGGATTTCCAGGCCAGGGCAGGGGCTCCTGTATAACCCGGTCCAGACTGAAAACTTCGGAATTGGCGGTGCCAGTGTGGAAGTAATCCACTCTCAAGGTGCGTGGCGGGGCCGCTGTAAGGAAGGCCGTCGTCAAAACGAGGGCGAGAATTCGGAGTGCATTCATTTGGCTACCTCGCAGGCAGGATACCTCGGGGAGAACGCCGAGTCGTGGGACAATGGCGGGTCCGGAGGCACCATGCTCACGCCCAAGCAACGCCAGTTTTTGAAGGCCGAGGCTCATCACCTGAAGCCCGCAGTCCAGATCGGCAAAGCTGGAGTGACCGAGGCGTTGGCCCAGGAACTGGATGTCATGCTCGAAAGCCTGGAACTCCTGAAGCTCAAGCTCAACCAGAACACCTTCGAGGACCTGGACTCCGTATTGGATGCCCTCACCCGGAAGGTCGACGGTCTGCAGCATGTGTGGACCATCGGACGCACGATTCTGGTCTTTCGGGCCAGCCGCAACAAGCCGACCGGATTTCCTTTACCATGAACCAGATCTTCCGATAAGCCTCTGAAGGAGGCCGCATGCCCTATCTTTCGTGGTTCCACGGGGAGCTTCTTCAGCGCCATGCGTTGGAGGGGGACTGTTCGCTGGGGCGGGATCCGGAGGGCTGCGAGCTGAGCTTCCCAGCGGAGACCAGCGTTTCGCGCCAACATGCGAACATCACCCAGAGCGGGGACGCATGGTGGATCCGGGATCTAGCCTCCAAGAACGGCACTCGCCTCAATGGGCTTCCCCTCAGTACGCCGATGGGCAACCGACTCGCCAGCGGGGACGAGATTCTCCTGGGGGATCTTCTCATCCACTTCACGGATGGCTTTCCGGGGTTGGATCCGGAGCTTTTCATCGAACGGGTGGGGGACCTCTTCTCTGAAGTCCGACCGGAACCCTCCCAGGCCTTGATCCTGATCCGGGGTCTCGAACTGCTGCATCGGTCGACGGAAGCTCTGCTGATGGAGAGTTCCTCCTCCGCGCTCATCCAGAGCCTGCTGAGCGAAGCCATCAGGCTCCTGGCCGCGGAGCGCGGCTTTCTGGTGATGGTGGGGAACGACGGGAGTTGGCAGACCGTCCACCGGATCGGCGATGTGGAGGACCAAGCGGGCCTCTCGCACTCCGTGCTTCGCTATGCGATCACGCACCGAACCGGGGTGCTCTCCAATTCGCCCATGGCCGATCCGCGTTTCGGCGGGGCCAGCCTGCTGGAACTGCACAGGGGTGCTCTCATCTGTGCCCCGATGGAGATCGAAGGCGAGGTGAAGGGTCTGCTGTACTTGGACAGGATGGGCGAGGGGCGCCCCTTCACGCGCTTCGATCTATCGCTCGTCCAGGCCTTCGTGCGCCAGGGCTCGGTGGCGCTTCGCCACGCTCAGTTGGCCCAGAAGGCCCTGGGACAGGCGGAGGTCCAGGGAGAAATACTGCGGCTGCGTTCCATCAACGAACGGGTGGTCTCCCGCACGGGGGAGATTCTCGCTGCCATGGAATCCTCCCTCCGCTGGCTCTACAGCTACGGGGAGAAGGCCCATGGCGAGATCTCTGAAGCCCTCCGCCACCAAGTGGACCGCATGCAGTACCTGGTGGAGGCCGCGGTGCAGGAAGCACTCATGGAAACCCCCCGGGAGGCATCCCATTCCTCCAGCCTCGAGACCCTCTTGGCCGCACTCGAACC
The DNA here is from genome assembly GCA_903868115.1 of uncultured Holophagaceae bacterium. GTDB lineage: Bacteria > Acidobacteriota > Holophagae > Holophagales > Holophagaceae > JAYREN01. The sequence goes on along the minus strand of CAIPUA010000307.1, from coordinate 8,543 downwards.
CTCCTGGCAGAACCTCATGAAGATTCGCGGCTCCGTCTTGGCCCTGGAACCCGTGCCCCCGGGCACGATCTGGATGGTGGGTACCTTGGCGGTGCAAGCCGTGGCGGGGCTGGTGGAACCGATGCTCATGGCCTTGTTGGAATCCCAGACGGTTCGCGGAAGCTGGCAGGAGGAGGGCGGCAACTGGGTGCTCTACCTCCATTTCCCAGTGGGAAGCCACGGCCCGGCCCCGGGTACCTGGACGGCTCAGAGCCTGCAGAAGACCGGCATCGTGTGGCGCTGGTCGGAGCAGGCCCTTTCGATTTCGTTCCCCCGGGGCCTCGACACGGTCCCGGAACTTCCTCCCCTGCCCCTGCTGGGCCTCGTGACCGAGGAGATGGAGCTGATGGGACTTTTCCAGAGCGTGGCTGAAGCGGGCCAGTTGGCCATCTTCCCTCTGGAAGAGGATCCGCCGCTGCCGCCGCTGCCCCATTTCCGCTATCTGGTGATTGACGCACTCGGAGTCCAGGATGCGGCGAAGTGCATCCAGGTCTATCGGCGCCATCCCAATTTCGCCACGGTGCCGATCCTGGTCGTACGCGCTCCCGAGGATCTCTTCTCCACGCTGCTCGCGGCTGGGGCTACGGATTGGCTGCCCGAGGGTTTCCGTTGGGAGACCCTCCATCACCGCCTGCAGGTTCTCAAGGGGCACGATGAACTCCAACGGAAGGCGCTTGCCGCTGAGCGCCTGGATTCCTTCCGCCAGATGGCGGGCACCCTCAAACACGAGATCAACAACCCGCTGGCAATCATTTCCTTGCAGGTGGAACTACTGCAGAGGAAGTATCCCGAAGAGCCGAAGCTCGGCAAGATCGCGGAGATGGTCGAGCGCATTCGTGGCCTGATGCAGGTTCTGCAGAAGATGCGCGAAGCGCCGGTGGAGGACTATCCAGATGGAACCAGTATCCTCAAGCTAAGTTGAGGAAGGGGGAAGAGAACAACTGCCGCCACTAAGGCCTATGTGTAGGTTTGGTACAAGTTATCCCGCTCCAGGGGTTCGAAACCGGCCTCACGAATCAGGCGTTCCAGTGCCCCTTTCGAAAGGCCCTGGGGTGTTTTGGCGCCGGCAAGATGGGCGATTTCTTCCTCGATCACGGTGCCATCCAGGTCATCGGCGCCGAAGGTCAGGCCCACCTGGGCAAGACCTTCGGTGATCATCACCCAGTAGGCCTTGATGTGCGGAATGTTGTCGAGGAGCAGTCGCGCCACGGCAATCTCCCGGAGATCCTGGACGCCCGTCGTTTCGTGGATGACATGGGTTCGGCTCAGCTCGTTGTCCTCGATCTGGTAGGCCAGGGGGATGTAAGCGAGGAAGCCTTGCGTGCGGTCCTGCAGTTCCCGCAGCCTCAGCAGGTGATCGACTCGGTGTTGGGCCTCTTCGATGTGGCCATAGAGCATGGTGCAGTTGGTGGGGATGCCCTTGCGGTGACAGATCTCGGCAACCCGCAACCACACCTCCGCTTCCTTCTTCCCGATACATATCTGCTCGCGGATGCCTTCGTCGAAGATTTCGGCACCGCCACCAGGGCAACTCTCCAGGCCGGCGGCCACGCAGCGATCCAGAAAGGCTTCGACGCTGATTCCCGAGACGCGGGCGTAGTAATCCATCTCGATCATCGTGAAGACCTTGAGATGGATGTCCTGGAAACGCGCCTTGATTGAGCGAAAGAGATGCTCGAAGTATTCAACCTTCAGCTTGGGATTGTGGCCGGAGGTCATGTGCAGTTCGCGAACACCAGCGTTCTCGGGCTTCTCCAACTCCCGGATGATGTCCTCGGCGCTGAGCACATAAGCGCGAGGATCACCGGGTTTGGCCTGGAAGGCGCAGAACTGGCAATGGGTGTGGCAGATGTTGGTGTAGGAGAGTCGGCGGCTGACCACATAGTAAGACTTGAGACCATGCTTCTGGAGTCGCACATGGTGGGCCATCGCGCCCAGACCGGTGAGATCAGGCGTCTCGTATAAAAGGAGGCCGTCCTCGAAGTTCAGGCGCTCTCCCCGAAGCAATTTTTCGCAGATGGGGCGTAGGCGCGTGTCGGTAAGGTAGCGCTCCAAGGGCAGATTCAGGCCAGGCATAGATTCTCCGGTCCCCAGTTTAGCCCGCACATTTTTTCGACTGGGCTAAACCCTTGCGAGGAATCGAGGCTCTATTTCAACTGATCGATCTGGCAGCCATGAAAGGGGCTACGGGGTTTTCCCGCGGCCCCTTTCAGGTCATGGTCTTCCGGAACCTTCCGGCGGCGAGGGCCAGCATCACCGTGCCGAGACCGGCCAGGGCCAGCATCTGGGGCCAGAGTACATGGAGGTTGAGGCCCTTCAGGAACACGCCCCGGATGATCACGAGGTAGTAGCGCAGGGGGTTCAGGTAGGTGAGCCATTGCACTATCACGGGCATGTTGGCGATGGGATACACGAAGCCCGAGAGCATGAAGGCCGGGAGCATGAAGAAGAAGGCCGTCATCATGGCCTGCTGCTGGGTGGCGCTCACGGTGGAAATATAGAGGCCCACCCCCAGGGTGCTGAGCAGGTACAGTCCCGTGCCGAAAAGCAGGATCAGGGGATTGCCCAGGAGGGGCACTTGGAACCAGAAGACGGCAATGAGGGAGATGAGGACCACATCGATGAAGCCGATTAGGGCGAAGGGGATGGTCTTGCCCAGGATGAACTCCAGACGGCCGATGGGCGTCACCATGATCTGTTCCATGGTGCCGATCTCCCGCTCGCGCACGATGGCCATGCTGGAGAGGATGATGGAGACCACGGCCACGAGCATGGCCAGGACCCCCGGCACGAAGAAGTTGCGGCTATCGAGATTGGGGTTGAACCAGGCCCGCCAGACCAGCGTGACGGGTTCGGCCTCCAGGCGCAGGCCCGCCGTACGCGAAAACCGCTGTTCCATGAGCGCGCGGTTGAATTCGGCGGCGATGCGGGAGGCGTAGTTCAGCACAACGCTGGCGGTGTTCGAATCCGAAGTGTCCAGGAGGAGTTGGGCCAAGGCACTGCGGCCACCCGCCAGATCCTCGGCGAAGCCCCGGTTGATACGCAGCACGGCCTTGACTTCGCCCGAATCCAGGATCTCCTGGATTTCAGGCTCGGAGGTGATCCGGCGCACCACATCGAAGCAGCCAGAGCCTTCGAACCGTGCGAGGAGATCGCGGCTGGCGGGGGTGCGGTCCAGATCGTAGACGGCCACGGGCACATGCCGCACATCCGTGCTCACGGCATAACCGATGATGAGCACCTGGACCACGGGCACCACGAAGATGACGGCCCGCATCCTTGGGTTCCGGAGGACCTGGATGAACTCCTTGACGAGCATGCGGTAGAGGCGTTCGAGCATGGGTATCATCCCCGGCATTTTGTCTGGACTTGTGTTGAAAAAACGAACCACAGAGGGCACAGAGAAAAAAAAGAGAGAGCACAGAGGAAAACGGGTTGCGTGATCTCACCTTTCTTTTCTCTGTGTCCTCCTTGTTGCTCTGAGCTCTCTGTGGTTCATATGTTGTACCTTTGGGAAGTCGGATTCAGGCGAGGCGCTTCTTGAAGCTGCGGATGGCGAGCAGGAGCATGAGGGCGCCGAAGGCCGTCATGAGGAGGCATTCGGGCCACAACTGAGCGAGGCCAGTGCCCTTGAGATAGAGCCCTCGCAGGAAGGTGACGAAGTACCGGGCGGGGATGAAGTAGGTGACTATCTGCATGGGCTTGGGCATGTTCCCGATATCGAACATGAACCCTGAGAGCAGGAAGGCTGGCAGGAAGGTTGCCACGAAGGCGGCCTGGCTGGCCAGGAGCTGGCTCTTGGCCATGGTGCTGATGAAGATTCCGAGGGCAAGTGCTCCCACCAGGTAAATGGCAGAGACGCTGAAGAGCAGCAGCAGGCTGCCCCGGATGGGTACTGCGAAGAGGAACCGACCCGCCAGCACGGAGAGCAGCATGTCCACCATGCCGATGACGAAGTAGGGCGCGAGCTTACCCAGAATCAGTTCGCTCCGGCGGACGGGTGTGGAGATGAGCTGTTCCATGGTGCCCGTCTCCCATTCCCGGGCCACTGTGAGGGAGGTGAGGAGCGCGGTGATGAGCATCATGATTACGGCGATGAGGCCGGGCACGATGAAGATCCTGGATTCCATGTCCGCGTTGAACCAGGCCCGGGGGCGCAGTTCCAGGGGCGGCGTGGGAGCACGGCCTGTCATGCGCTTGGCCTTCTCCACCAGGATTTCCTGGGAGTAGGTGCGAACGATGGACTCGGCGTAGGAGATCGCCAGGGTCGTGGTGTTGGCGTCGCTGCCGTCCGCCAGCACCTGCACCTGGGTCTTGGATTCAGAGGCAACGCGCTTTCCGAAATCGGTTGGGATCACCAGGGCCATGAGGACCCGGCCGTGGTCGATGGCGTCTGCCACGTCCCCATAACTTCCAGCCCTTGCTACCACGGAGAAGTAGCGCGACCCCTCGAAGCGGCCCACCAGTTCCCGGCTCTGGGGCGTACGGCTTTGGTCCCAGACCGTCAACGGCACCCGATCCAGATCCAGGGTCAGGGCATAGCCGAAGATCATCAGCATGATCATGGGCAGCACGATGGCGATGCCCAGAGCACGTGAGTCCCGCAGTACATGGAGACATTCCTTCCTGGCCACGGCAACTAGGCGACGAAGGTTCATATCGCACCTCCGCGGAAGGAAAATGGTCCACGGATGAACACGGATGAACACGGATGGAAAAAGAAAGAGAAGTGAACAGGGCTGAGGGGGGTTTTCAAACGAGGATGGAGCTCCCTCCATTTATCCGCTTCACCCTGGTTGAATAATCTTGTCTCTGCTTTTATCCGTGTGCATCCGTGTGCATCCGTGGACAACTCTTCTCGGCATAGTCCTCCGCTCATGCCTCGAACTCCTTCTGGGCGCCATCGGCGCGGTCCCGGGCTTCGATGAGAGAGACGAAGACATCCTCCAAGGAGGGCGTGATGCGCTCTACGGTGCCCACCTGGAAGCCAGCTCCCGAGAGGGCTTCGCGCAGGCGCGGGGCGAGGGCCTCTGCGTCCTCCGTCATGAGGTGGATGTCCCGACCGAAGAGAGCCGCATCCCGAACCCCCAGCACCGTCGAGGCCACGCCCAGGGCCTCATGAGAGCGGTCGCAAGAAAGGCACAGCACCTGGTCCGCCATGAGGTGCCCCTTCATTTCGGCGGGCGTCCCCAGGGCCACGAGCTCGCCCCGGTAGATGAGACCCAGGCGGTCGCAGTATTCGGCCTCCTCCATGTAGTGAGTGGTGACGAAGACCGTCACGCCAAGGCCGGCCAGTTGGTAGATGAGCTCCCAGAAGGTGCGTCGGCTCAGGGGGTCCACGCCCGAAGTGGGTTCGTCCAGGAAGAGGATCCGCGGCTCGTGGAGTAGGGCGCAACCCAAGGAAAGGCGCTGCTTCCAGCCCCCCGGCAGCCTGCCCGTCTGAGTGCGGCGGTGTGCCTGGAGGTCCGCCATCTTCAACACCCATGCTTTTCGTTCGGCCTTTTTCTCCCGCGGGATTCCGTAGATGCCGCTGTAGAAGTCGATGTTCTCTTCCACGGTGAGGTCATCGTAGAGGCTGAACTTCTGGCTCATGTAGCCAATGCCGCGCTTGATTTCCTCGCGCTGCGTGAGGATGTCATAACCTGCCACCGTGCCATGGCCCCCAGAGGGTTCCAGGAGCCCGCAAAGCATGCGGATGGTGGTGGATTTGCCGGCGCCGTTAGGCCCCAAGAAGCCGAAGATCTCGCCCCGGCCCACGTCTAGGCTGATGCGGTTCACGGCCACGAACTCCCCGAAGCGCCGCTCCAGGTCCCGCAGGGTGACGGCGAAGGGTTCGGCGCTCATGCGGTGCCTCCCGGCAGGGCCGAGGTAAAGACATCCTCGAGAGTGGGTTCGATGACCCGCACGTCCTGGCAGGAGATTCCACTGCCGCGCAGGGCCGCTTCCACAGCGGTGCGTCCGCGTTCGGCATCCTCGGTCAGGATGTGAATGCGGTCCCCAAAAAGAGCCACCGAGCCGAGGTTCGCGGAGCGCAGAAGGGTCGCCGCCCCCCGGGGCGATTCGCAATGCACTTCCAGGAGAGTGCCCTGCAACAGTCTCTTCACGCCGTCCACCGTATCGCAGGCCATGAGGCGGCCCTGGTGGAGCAGGCCGATGCGGTTGCAGCGCTCGGCTTCATCCAGATAGGCCGTGGAGACGAAGATGGTCACGCGCTCTTGCTGGAGCTGGTATAGGATGCGCCAGAAATCTCGGCGGGAAACGGGGTCGACGCCGTTGGTGGGCTCATCCAGAAAGAGCACCCGAGGGGTGTGAATCAGGGCGCAGGCGAGACCCAGCTTCTGCTTCATGCCGCCGGAAAGATTGCCTGCCCGGCGGCGCTTGAAGGGGGTGAGATTGCTGAAGGCCAGGAGGCGTTCGACCCGTTCCTCCCGCCCGGTTCGGGATACCTCGTAGAGCTCGGCATAGAAATCGATGTTCTCCCGCACGGTGAGATCCGGATACAGGCCGAAGCGCTGCGCCATGTAGCCGATGCGGTCCTTGATGGACTCGGTCTCCCGCACCACATGGAGTCCGTCCACCCAGGCCTCGCCCGAAGTGGGCTCGAGAATGCCCGTCAGCAGGCGCATGGTGGTGGTCTTGCCCGCTCCGTCCGGTCCCACGAGGCCGAAGATCTCCCCTTCCTCCACGGACAGGGTCAGTTGATCCAGGGCCACGAGATCCCCGAAGCGGCGCGTCAGCGCCTGGGTCTGGATGGTTGCCATTACCTGCTTTCCAGGGTGATCTCGGCGTCCACGGGCATGCCGGGCTTCAGTTCCATGGCGGGGTTCGGGATATCGATCTTGATGCGGTAGACGAGCTTCGTGCGCTCCTTGCGAGTCTGGACGCTCTTGGGGGTGAACTCGGCTTCCGAGGCGATGAAGGAGACGCGTCCTTCGTAGCGCTTTCCGGGGAAGGTGTCCGCAGTCACGAAGGCCTTCTGACCCACCTTCACGCGACCGAGGTCCGATTCCTCCACATAGGCGCGCAGCCAGACCTGTCCAAGATTGGCCAGCGTCACCACGGAGGTGCCGGGGGCGACATATTCCATGGGTTCGATGTTCTTGGAAAGAATCACCCCGGAGGTTGGGGCCGCGAGAGTCGCGTACCCAAGCTGGGTCTGGGCCAGAGCCATTGCCTGTTGGGCCTGGTCGAAACGCGCCCGGGCCTGGTCGAGGTCCTCTCTGCGTGGGCCCTTTCGCACCAGCGTGTATTGCTGGTCGATTTGCCGGACCTTGGCCCGGGCGGTCTCGAGCGCGGCCCGGATGGCCTCGTAATCCCGCACCGAAACGATGCCCTTCTGATGAAGGTCGCGGATACGGACCTCCTCGGGCTCCAGCCTGCGAAGATCGGCGCTGGCCTGTTCCAGGGCGGCCTTGGCAGCTTCGATCTCCTCTTTGCGTGATCCAGCCAGCAGGGCGTCGAGGATGGCCCTGGCCGTGGCGGTATCGGCGCGGCGCATGGCGACCTGCTGCTCCAGGTCTTTGGCGTCGAGGCGAGCCAGGAGTTGGCCAGCTTGAACCACCTGGCCTTCATCCACCGGGCGCTCGAGGACCTTGCCCGCCAGGCGGAAGCTGGCCTCCACCTGGATCACTTCGATGTTGCCGGAGAGCTTGAGGTGGGTTTCCCTTTGACTCCGACAGGAAACGGCCAGCAGCACCGTTCCGCCGACGAGCACCTGCAGGGCGAGGGGAAGAAGCCAGGGCATTCGTTTCATGGGCGGGTCTCCTTGATTTCAGGAAGGAAGGGAAGGGTTTCGTCGGGTCGTGTGGCGATGCCGCGCCAGAACAGACGGAACCACGCGCGCTCGGCCATGGGCAGCGCACGGTCTGCGGGAATGCCCGCGATGCGGGGCGCCAGCACGGGAATCAGGTCCAAAATTTCCAGCTCCATGCGGGCCAGGAAAAAGGTCGCGAACAGGGGAGGAATTTCGGCTCGGATCTCGCCGCGTTCAATGCCCAAGCTGATCAAGCGCCCGATGGCCGCCAAGGCAGGGAGGACGCGCTGGGTGATGCTCTCCTGGATGCCGTTGGCCCCCCGAAGGATTTCGCCGCGCACCAACTCGCGAAGCCCGGCGTTCTCCGCCAGATGGGTGTGGTAGATGCAGATGACCTGCCAGAGCCGCTCGGCCACGGTTCGAGAATCCTGGGCAGCCCCGAGGGCTGAAAGCTCAGCGACGACCGGACCGAAGGTCCGATCCAGGAGGGCTTCGAACATGCCCTCCTTGCCCTGGAAATGGTAGTAGAGAAGGGATGGATCACACCCAGCCTCCCTGGCGATGGCGCGGATGCTGGCGCCCTGGATGCCCTCCCGAGCGAACACGCACTGGGCAGCATCCAGAATGTGCTCCTGGTGGACTTTGGTGGCCTTGGGTCCTCGGGGCCGGAGAGGTGGAGGATGGGGCAAGGTTGGCTCCAATTTCAACGACTGTTGAATTTTGAGGCGATCCCGGCAGCAACACAAGGGCT
>CAIPUA010000306.1 GCA_903868115.1 uncultured Holophagaceae bacterium | reverse complement strand
GGCGCTATATTCTCTTTCACGATAAGCGCCACCCCAACACTATGGGGGCGCCGGAGGTGCGGGCTTTCCTGACCCACCTGGCGGTGGAACGGGGGGTGTCGGCGTCCACCCAGAATCAGGCCAAGGCCGCGCTAGCTCTTCCTCTACAAGCAGATGCTCGGCCTCGAGCTGCCCTGGCTGGACGAGGTGGTGCGGGCCAAGGAATCCCGGCGGCTGCCGGTGGTCCTCACGCCGGGCGAGGTGCTCCACCTGCTGGACGAGCTGGGCGGCACCATGGGGCTCATCGCTCGCCTGCTTTACGGCACCGGGCTGCGCCTGATGGAGGGGTTGCGGCTGCGGGTGAAAGATGTGGAATTCACGCGCCGGGAAATCATCGTGCGGGAGGGCAAGGGCGCTAAGGATCGCGTGACCATGCTGCCAGAGCGGCTGATCGGGCCGTTGCAGGCGCATCTGGCAAAGGTTCAGGCGTTGCATCAACGGGATCTCGAGGCGGGGTTTGGTGAAGTATACATGCCGGATGCCCTGGCGGTGAAATCACCCCACGCGGCCAAGGCCTGGGGTTGGCAATGGGTCTTTCCCTCCGGGCAGCGTTCAGTGGATCCCCGCTCGGGTGTTGAGCGGCGGCACCATCTGCTGCCCGAAAGCGTGCAGAAAGCCGTGCGCCAGGCCGCGCAGCGAGCGGAATTCGCCAAACCGGTCACCCCCCATGTCCTGCGCCATTCCTTCGCCACCCATCTGCTGCAGGGTGGCTACGACATCCGCACCGTGCAGGAACTGCTGGGGCACAAGGATGTGCAGACGACCATGATCTACACCCATGTGCTGAACCGTGGCGGGCGAGGCGTGCAGAGCCCCCTGGACCAGATCTGAGCCCGGATCGACCGCTCGCCCCCCGTGAACAAGAGGAATCTCAGCGCGACCGGGACTGCGACCAAATCGGGAGGTATCGAGGCCGCGCTGAGAATGAAAACCGCAATTCCTGATAAATCCCGCCCAGTTGTTTTTATCACCGTCCATCACTGTTCATCACTGGGCGGTTTCAAGTTCCAAGTGCAACAAGGTTAAGTGCAGTAGACCAATAGGTTTTGAAATCAAAAGCGCCTTCTGGAAGGAAAAGCTCTGCGGGGCACTTCCAACCGAGGGACTTTCGGGGTCGGACATTCAGGGTCCAGGCGATGTCGTCGAGTTGGTCTTGAGTGTAGACGCTGAGGTCTGAGCCCTTGGGCAAATACTGTCGAAGCAAGCCATTGGTATTCTCGTTGATGCCACGCTCCCAGGGGCTATGCGGGTGAGCGAAGTAGACCGCCATGCCTGTATTTCGGCTGAACATTTCGTGGGCCGTCATCTCTCGGCCCTGGTCATAGGTCAGGCTCCGCAGCATCTGGGAATCAATGTGCGTGAGCACACGCGCAAAACTTTCCGCGGCACAAGTGGCTGTGGCGCTGTCCATTTGGGCAAGCACCGTGAACAAGGTTTTCCGCTCAACCAACGTACCCACCTGTGAGCGGTTGGCCGATCCCTTGATGAGGTCACCCTCCCAGTGGCCGGGAACCAGCCGGTCAGCGACTTCGAGGGGGCGTTCGTCGATGCTGGTCATATTGGCGATAAGGCCACGCCGGTCCTCCCCGCGCGCACGGGGCCTGCGAGTTTTGTGGGACCTGCGAAGCAAACCTATGACCTCGGTGCGCAGTTCACCTCTGGGCATCGCGTAGATGGCGCTGTAGATCGTTTCATGGCTGATGCGCATGGGCTCTTGCATACGCGAGAGTGTGCCCCCCACCTGTTCGGGGGACAACCCACGGCCAAGTCCATCCATGACGTGGCGCCACACGAGGCTTCCGACAACGAGCTTCCGCTTTACGCGTGGCTTGGAGGCCAGCGTGCAGGCTCTGGCCTGGGCCGCTTGGAGACGATAGCCGCCCGTCAATGGAGGGCGGCCGAGTCGGCGGGGATTCACAGAAGGCTGCCAGCCATTGCGATCGAGTTCACGCTTGATGGTCGAAGCCGCACGGTTCAAACCCCGGGCAATGGCCCGAGGCTTGAACCCCAACTCCAGCTTCGCCTGGATCATTGCTCGTTCCTCGCAACTCAGGTGTGTGTAGTGTTTTCCCATGCAACCATTCTTTCTGAAGAACGTTGCACTTAGATTTTGAGCGCGGCCTGGTTAAAAAGCAGTCAACCGGAGATGAACAGTGATGGACGGTGATAAAAACCGAAAAAATTCAGGTTCTATCTCTCCATCTCCCCCACTCGGTTCCCGGGACCTACACTTCTACTGGATGGTTTCACCCCGACGCGTTGCCGGAGAAAGGAGGGACGCCATGCATACTGAGTTGACTGCCCAGGAGATGGACTTCCTGAGGATGCTCCTCGCGAAAGAGATGGAGGAGACCCGCGTGGAACACCGTCACGCCAAGAACATCGAGTTCAAGGGTCACCTCCAGGAACGGGAGAAGCTAATCCAGGGGTTGCTGGAACGCTTCGAGGTCCACATCTCCGTCTGAATCAATCCCAATCGAAGCGATAGGGCATCCCGTACCAGTCGCGCAGCGTCCGCATGTCCTTCTGTAGTGCGGAGGGCACCGGGCAGCCCTTCGCCTTCCGCAGCTGCCAGATGAGATGCTCCTTCTCACCGGGGGTGAAGATGTGGTCGCAGCCCGGCGCCTTCTTGCTGGCGCGCAGCTGGCGCAGGATGTCGCCGGTGATGGCCTGGAAGCGGTCCAGATCGATGAACTCCTCCACCGAAATGGCCATGAAGAAGTGGCCCAGCGGGTAGGGGATCTTCTTCCCCGCTTCGTCGAAGCCGTTGAGCATCTTCAGGTAGGCGCCGTCCTGCAGCGCCGCCGAGAGGATCTCCACCACCGTGGCGTAGCCGTAGCCCTTGTACCCGCCGCCATCCTCGCCGATGCCGCCGAGCGGCGTCAGCGCTGCCTTTCCCTTGGTGAGATCGAGGAGGACCTGGGCCGTATCCGTGGACGTATTTCCGTTCTCGTCGATGACCCAGCCCGGGGGCAGCGTCTTGCCCATGCGCTCGTAGTGCTCGATCTTGCCGCGCTGGGTGATGGAGGTGGCGCAGTCCAGCACGAAGGGGAAGGGCTCATCCGTGGGAATGCCGATGGTGAGCGGGTTCGTGCCCAGCATGTTCTCCACGCCGAAGGTGGGCGCGATGGAGGGCCGGGCGTTGGTGCCCGTGAGGCCGATCATCCCGGCCTGCGTCGCCATGGTGGCGTAGTAGCCCGCGATGCCGTAGTGGGTGGAATTACGCACGGCCACCATGCCCATGCCGTGCGCCTCGGCTTTCTCGATGGCCATCTCCATGGCCCGCTTCGAAACCACATGGCCCATGCCGTTGTGCCCGTCGAGCACCGCCGTGGTCTTGCGCTCCCGCACGATCTCGATGGTGGTCCTGGGGTTCAGGATGCCATCGCGGATGCGGTCCACATAGATCGGCTTCAGGCGGCCGATGCCGTGGGAATCGATGCCGCGCCGATCCGATTCGATCAACACCTCGCCGATGGTCCGCGCATCGTCCACAGGCACGCCCGCCGCCACCAGCGCATCGCGCATGAAGGCCTCGAGAAAGGCGAAATCCAGCCAGACGCACTCCTTGTACTGGGCTTCGTACTCGTCCATGAACTTCATCGGGATGTCCTTTCGCTCGGCTTGCGGGATGGGCTGCGCAGTCCATCCTCGCCTGTTCCCCAGGAGCCCTCAAGGGATTGCTTCTTGGGTGTGAGCCTCCCCGCTATCATGCAGGTCCCGAACAACGGCTTTCCCTGGAGCCTACCATCCTCGCTGACGGCCTCTTCATCTACGGCACGCTGCGCGAAGGCGGCGCCCACCACGCGTGGCTGCGACGAACCCAACCTCAGGGAACCTGCCGCGCCTGGGTCGCTGGGCGGCTTTTCCATCTGCCCATGGAAGGCTACCCGGCCCTGGTCCCAGCGGTAGAGCCAGGGGCACCTCCTCCCGGCTGCGGCTGGGTGACAGGCGAATTCGTAGGCTATGACGATGAGGCAGTGCTGGAAGCCGCCCTGATGGACCTGGATCAAATCAAGGGCGTGGAGGAAGAGCTGTTTCTGCGCACGGCCCTGCCCGTCCTCCTGGATGGTGGCCAGCGCTACACCGCCTGGGCTTATGTCTTTCCCCAAGACCGCCTCCAGACCCTGGAGCGCCACGCCACCGAGATCCCAGGTGGGGATTGGGGCGGATACCTTGGGAATGAATAGCCTGCGAATTTTGTGAGTGGGGTTCAGGATAGGCCGGCCGACACGCGACACAGGGCGCCCCAGATTCCATAGCCCCGGCCACCTGCTCTGCCGTTTTCTTCACCCGATGGGTGCCGTTTGGAGCCTCTTTGGCGTCGCTACTCGGGGCGTATAGTGATCACGCATCCAAACGCCGCAGGTATCGACATCGGCAGCGCCTCTCATTTTGTTGCGGTGCCTCCGGATCGGGAGGATGATCCGGTTCGGGAGTTCCCCAGTTTCACGACGGATCTCTCCGCCATCGCCGACTGGCTCAGCGCCTGCGGGGTGGATGTTGTCGCCATGGAGTCGACGGGGGTGTATTGGATTCCCCTATTCGAGCTGCTGGAGTCGCGGGGGTTCAAGGTGCTGCTGGTCAATGCGCGGCATGTAAAGAACGTCTCGGGCCGCAAATCGGATGTGCTGGACTGCCAGTGGCTCCAGCAACTCGTGACCTATGGACTGCTCAGCGGAGCCTTCCGCCCGGACGAACAGGTCTGCGTGCTGCGTTCCTTCATGCGACAGCGCACCATGCTCCTCAAGAGCCAGGCGACACACGTGCAGCATATGCAGAAGGCGCT
>CAIPUA010000305.1 GCA_903868115.1 uncultured Holophagaceae bacterium | reverse complement strand
CTACCAGAAGAGAGCCTTCGAACTACTCCAGCTCACCATGTAGCCAGTTCAACAACACGCCCATCCTCGGAAAGCCACTGAGGACGGGCGATTGCGGCCAACACCCGTAAGAACTCCCGGTCCATGGGCCACCGCGAAGTGCCGGTGCAACAGACCGTCCTTCGCCAAGAGCCTGCGCCATGAACCGCAGCAGGGGAAAGCAATTTGCCACCGATGAACACCGATGGACACTGATGAAAAAGCAAAAGAGAAAGACCTGAAAAAACACAAAGCGTAGCGATCGGCTTGGCTTAATGGCCTATCGAATGTTGCCCTTTGCGAGCGGCCCGCGATGGATCAGGCGCAGGGCGTCCAGGCGCAAGCGGGCGGTGCGGAGGTGCTCATCCAGCGCACCCCGTTGCTGAACCAGCAACTCGATTTCTTCGCTGCGAACGCTGCGGTTCACCTGCTGCAAAGCCCGGAGCCGGGTGATTTCCGGGTCCAGTTGGGTGCACATTTCCTGACGGGCCTGGGCGACGATGCGCAACACCATGCGGTTCGCAAGTTCCTGGGTTTGTGCAATCAGGCGCGGGAGCAGGACTTCCCGGATTTCCGGCCGCCCCAGCCATGCCTGGCCCTCACCGCTCTTCAGGTTGGGAGCGAGTGTATGGTTGGGGATTCCCGCGTCCCGGCCCTTCGGGTCCACCAGCACCCTCACGGGGGTGGGTGGCAGGAAACGATCCAGGTGGAAATGTGGTGGGGCGATGCATTCCAGGATGTAGACGGCCTCCAGATACAACCCGGACTCGGCATCCGGCCACCGAGCGAAGCTGCAGTTGCCCGGCTCCGAGCCCAGCAGGAGATCCAGAGCACCCGTCACCAGGGGATGATCCCAGGTCAGGAATTGCAGGTCCTCCCGGGCCAGGGCGCGGGAGCGGTCGCAGGTGATCGTGAGGCCTTCCGAAGTCAGCCCGGGGAAGGCGTCCACCAGCACCCCCGCAGACCCCAACTGGTAGGTTCGGGGCGCCACTTCCTCGACATCGATGAAGTACAGGTCGAGGATCGCCAACAGGAAATCATCCAACGTGCGGCGCTCGTCCTGGCGGCGAATTGCGTGGATGAGGCGGGACGCGACTTCCGGCCGACAAGAATTCCATTCCAGCAACCGATCCCGCCCCTGTTCCAGACGCCCGGCCACCTCTTTGTGAACGACCCGAGCGGCTTCGACCAACCGCGCCAAGGCATCTGAAGAGGTGGCCGGATGCGCGTGGAAGTCTGAGGCGAGCGCGCGGAGTTGAGCCTCGAACCGGACCAGGAGTTCGCCACCGCCCTGCAGATTTTCGGTGAAGGCCCTCAGCCCTTCCTGGTACCAGCGTGCCAGCACCTCCTGGTGGCTGCCGAGGACGAAGGGCACATGGACCTGGATATCGGAGGACTGGCCGATGCGGTCCAGTCGCCCCAGGCGCTGCTCCAGCAGGGCGGGGTCCAGGGGCAGATCGAAGAGCACGAGATGGTGGGCGAACTGGAAGTTGCGGCCTTCGCTGCCGATCTCGGAACAGATGAGCAGCCGCGCTCCGGTCTCCTCTGCGAACCATGCCGCACCGCGATCCCGCTGGACCAGCGACAACCCTTCGTGAAAGACCGCCAGCTTCAGCGTGACGCGATGTTTCAGCGCCGCCTCGATGGCCTCGGCCTTCCGCCGGGTGTGGCAGATCAGGAGGACCTTTTCCGGCTCCAAGGTTTGCATGAGTGCGACGAGCCACTCGATGCGGGGATCCTGGGCGAAGTCTGGATGGAAGCCGCGTCCCGCCTCCGCCTCCGTGTCGGCCGCCCATTCCCTGGCCAAGGCGTTGAATAGGCTTGGCGCCTGGGCCCTCAGAGGATACAGGTGAGCGAGGCGCCTGGGAAAGCCGGCGACCGTCACGCGGGTGTTCCGGAACATCACTCGTCCCGTCCCGTGCTGGTCGAGGAGCGCGTCGATCCAGGCCTTCCGAACGGCATCGTCCCCCCGGGCGATCCGTGTCAGCTTCTCGCGCACCATCGCTTCGGGTTCCGACAAAATTTCAGCCAGCTTGGCCACCTCCTTCGCTCCAACCGAATGGGGCTCTCCAAGCCTTTCGGCCAGACGCGCGGGGTCCCGGTAGCCTTCCGTTTCCCGGGTGAAGGCCTTGAGGTCGCAGAACCGGGCCGGGTCCAACAGTCGCAGCCGGGCGAAATGGCTGGCCATGCCCAGCTGCTCAGGAGTTGCCGTGAGCAACAGCAGGCCAGGAATGAGGCGGCCCAGGGCAGCAACCACGGCGTATTCGCGACTGGAGGACTCCAGATGGTGCGCCTCGTCGACCACAAGGAGATCCCACCCGGCCTCCTGGGCCTGCTGCAGGCGGTGCCCATCCTCGGTGAACAAACGGAGGCAGCAGAGCAGCAGTTGATCATCCAGGAAGGGATTGGTGCCGGGAGCGGCTGTCTCGAGCGCCTGGCAGCGGGCTTCGTCGTAAATGTGGAACCAGAGATTGAAGCGGCGCAGCAATTCCAAAAACCATTGGTGCACCAGGGAGTCCGGCACCAGGATCAGCACCCGCCGGGCACGGCCGGTGAGCAGCAGGCGATGCAGGATCAGACAGGCTTCGATGGTTTTCCCCAGGCCCACTTCATCGGCGAGCAGAACCCGCGGCAGGATCCGCCCCGTCACCTCCGATGCGATGCTGAGCTGATGGGGCAGGAGATCGATGCGGCCGCCCAGAAAGCCGCGCATCTCCGATTTGCGCTGACGGTACTGGTGTTTCTGGGCGGCGAGGCGCAGATCGAAGACCTGCGGCGCATCGAAGTGGCCTGCGAAAAAGCGTTCCTGAGGCCCGCTGAAACTGAGGGTATCGCTGAGCGACCGCTCGCACACTTCGAGCTGACCGCAATCGTAGTGCAGCAGGCCCTCCCGCTCGATCACAGCCTGCACGGTCAGGGCCGCGTGCTCCGGGGTCTCGAGGGTGTCGCCCACCCGAAAGGCCGCCCGCCGCAGGGACGCACTTCCCAACGGGTATTCACGGGTCTCCTCGGAGGCTCCGAAAAAGAGCGTGACCGTTCGGGGGCCGACACTCCGCACCCGACCCAGCCCGAGTTCGGGCTCGCCCTCGCTGGTCCAACGCTGCCCTGGCTGAAAACGGTTCGGCATGATGTTCGAAAGTCCTAGGCCCTTGAAGGATCAGTTTCCGGCCAGTCGCTGGCCTTGAAGCGTGATTGAGAGTCGGGAAAGGCGATTGAATTCATCCGGGTAGATATAGGCTCGGCGGGCTGCGCGAGTGGCTCCCGCCAACAGACGGGCCTTGGAATCTGCCGTCACCTGGACCTGGACGCCGGAGGAACGATGGAGGCCGATGATCTCGGCCAGACCTGCGAAGAAGGCCTTCCGGCCATAGTTGAACAGCGGCGCCAGGGGGCCCGTGATGCGCACCTCGGTCACACCGAAGAGCTGGACGGCGCCTGCCAGATGGCGACCGAGCAGATGGGAGATCTCCCGCAGGGTGCGCCGGAACCCTGGGTGGCCCGCCTGCCCAAGCGCAACGAGGGCTTCGAGAGAAGACGCGCCCTGTTGCGCGTATTTCTGGAGCAGGACCCAGCCACCGGCATAGGCCTCGATGCACCCCCGCTCGCCACAGTGGCAAGGTGGGCCTTCGGCATCGATGCTGATGTGCCCCAGTTCGGAGATCGTCCGCCCGCCTTCGTCACCTCCCTGCACCGTCAGGAGCTGGCGGTTGCGTCCGAAGGCGAAGCCCAGGCCCAAGTCCCAGTAGATCACCAGGGCCGTGCTGTTGGCCGGAATATCGACCGCCTCGCCGTAGTAGTAGGCGGCCCCCAGGGAATGCGCGAGCGTGGGAATCTGGAACCTCGTCTGCATCAGGCCCGCCACATCCAAGCCCTCCAGAGCCGGGAAATTCACGGCCCGCTTCACGGCGCCGCTGGCTGGATCCAGCACACCCGGCAGCGCGGCGAAGGCATTCCGCAAGGTCAGCCGGCGGGTGCGAACTTCCGCCATGGCGCGTTCCACCAGCACGCACACCTTTTCGCCGATTTTTTCGCTGCGGCGGCAGGCGCGAAGGCTGGCGTCCAGACTGAGCAGGGGCGTCGCGGCAAAGTCCTCGAGCTGGACGAACACATGGGGGGGATCGAACACGAGACCCAGCGAGGCATTCTGTTCGCGCACCAGTTCCCAGTGGCAGCTGGGCCGACCCGGGCCGCGCCCCTCGGGCTGGAGGCGCAGCGCCCGCAGCAGACCATCGTATTCCAGCCGCTGGAAATGCAGGTTGCAGGTGCCCTGGGACAGGCCAAGGGCCTCGCTGGCCTCGCCCTGAGTGAGCGGACCCTGTTCGTAGACCAGCTGAAACACCCGGCGGGAGGCCAGCAGTTCATCCAGGCTGAGACGTCCCCGGATGTAGGCCGGGAGCTCCCTTTTCTTCCTTCCAGTCATGTCTTTAACCATATCCGGTCCTGGTTCTCGGGCGCGTTGGGACCCGGCGCACGGCCGCCCTGCCTTCCCGAGAGTCGGACCGCGCGCATCGCGAGAGAACTCCTGACTGGCTTAGTGGCGGTTGGGCGGCAGTGGGAGGTTGCTCAGTCCTGGCCGGAAGGCAAATCCAGCGGCCGAGTCCCCCAGGCTGCCGGCGGCAGGGACATGGTGTCCCATAGCGGTGTTCCACTGTTCTGAGTCTGCCCCCCGGTAGTGAGGAAGAACCGCCCGTCACGCATTCCGGCGTTGATGTTCAACACGGGATTCCGGTCGGCGGTGAACTTGGCGCTGCCCAGGACATTCCATTCACCCTCGGAGTTCAGCGCCCAGCCCTGCCCGAAAGTGGCCTGGCGGACCTGCCGGGTGGAGGCCCGGTCCCGTTTGAAGTCCTCGATGAAGGAGTAGCAGCCGCGCAGGACCCGCCCTTCGGTGATCGTGCTGAAGGTGATGAGCTTCCTCCAGGCCTTCCCTTCCGGCATGAAGAACCAGCCCGTGAATTCAGTACGTCGTCCGTTCGGCTTGGCCGAGACCATGAAGCGATACGTCTCCCCGACCTTCCAGGGATAGGAGAGAAAACTCTGCCCCCCCGTGCCTTCGCCGCCGAAGCGACCCACGCGGACCTGCGGATCTCGATGCACGAGAATCACGCGCTGACCATCAGGAACCGCACTTGGATCATCGGTCTTGAAGCTGTCCCAGACCGAAAAGATGAGCTGCTTGCGACCGTGGTCCAGTTCCTGGATGCCGAAGTAGCCGTCCTTCCAGCCACAGACCATGAAGTAGGTACCGGGGGCGCTCTTCTCGACCTTGACCTCGTTGTAGAAGGCAATCCCTTCCGACGTTGGATACCCCAGGTGGACCGAGCGGCAGGCGATGTCCTTCAGGCGCTCATCGGCTCGGACAGCCGCAGCCGAGAAGAGCGACAGCACTAGGATCGCCCGGGCGCAGAGTCTCAGCGCGGGTTCATGCCATCGAGGAGGCGTCCTCATGCCTGACGCTCCCAGCGGCCCTGGGTGTAGTCCGGAACCTTCTGCAGGGAACCGCCGCCCTTGACGCTGGCGATGGAAAGAGGGAACGGCGCGCTCCAGGCCGCCGCGTCGTAGACATCGAAATCCGGAGGCAGACCCTGGAGCATGCACTCCACCACGCGGTAGCACATGATGTAGTCCATACCGCCGTGGCCGCCGTTCTTCCGGGCGAGTTCTCCCACTCGCTTCCACAGTTCGTGAACATACTGCTCGCGGTAGGGCTTCAGGGCCTCCTCGCCTTCGATCCAGGCGTGTTTCTTGGTCTTCCGGGCGACCTCATCGAGATACAGGCGTTCCGGGTAATCGGCGAATGCGCCCTTGGTTCCCTGGAGCATGTTGTGGCGCGTGTACGGGCGGGGCGACACCGTGTCGTGCTGCATCATGATCGTGCGGCCCTTGACGGTGCGAAGAAGAGTCGTGCTCATATCTCCGCAGACATACTTCTCGCCGCGCCCCTTGAAACGGGCCTCCTGATCCTCGCTGAGCGAGGCTTCCAGGCTCGACATGGAGACCAGGCTATCGAGGCGATCCCCGCGGTGAATGCCCATGTACCAGCAGACGGGCCCCAGACCATGGGTTGGATAGAGATTGCCATTCTCCCGGGTGTGCCAGGCCCGGCGCCAGGTGGCCTCGCTGACATAACGGCCCTCCTTGTCCTGCTCGTTCATGACCATGCGCAGATCGTGAATGTAGGCCGCCTCGCCGTGGGTGATGGTGCCAAAGAGACCCTGCCGAGCCATGGCCAGCACCATCATCTCGTTGTCGCCGTAGCAGCAGTTCTCCAGCATCAGACAGTGCTTGCGGGTCTGTTCGCTGGTGCGCACCAGGTCCCACAGCTCAGGCAGCGTCACCCCGGCGGGAACTTCCACGCCCGCGTGCTTGCCATTGCGCATGGCGCACAGGGCCTGCTTGGCGTGCCATTCCCACGGGGTCGCGATGTAGATGAAATCCAGATCATCCTGGCTGCAGAGGTTCTCGAAATCGCGCTCATCCTTGCTGTAGAAGCGGGGCTCCGGCAGGCCCTTGCGGGCAAAACGCTTCTTCGTAAGGGCGATCATCAGGGGATCTATATCGCAGACGGCTCGGATCTCCACCCGGGGCACATTGAGCAGGTCACTCATCACGCTCTGCCCGCGGCGGCCCGCACCGATGATGCCGATCCGCACCTTGTCCACCTTCTCGAAGGGAACACCAAGCATGGTCTTGGGGGAGATCGGCACGGTTGAACCCTGCTGCGACCCGCCGGACGCACCCACGGTCGCGGCAGCGCCTGTCAGGGCGGTGGCTTGCAGGAATAAACGGCGCGAGAGCGTGTTCTGGCTCATGGGGACTCCAACGAATTTTCAGAAAACCCCTGGTAGCACTTGCTCCCAGGGGTCCTTGCCGCAGTTTCGCGATGGCCTAGAAGTGGTAGTGGGCCATCACGGTGAAGTAGGCGGGACGACTGGGGTTCAGCCCTTCGACATACTCCAGTTCCGAATTGCTGCGCCATTCCGTGAAGGTGTAGTTCAGGCTGACACTCCAGGACTTGCTGAACTCGTAGCCGGCACCCACACGCCAGCCGAGCTTGATGCCCTGCCCGCCCTGTTTGGAATCGCCAACGGCGTCCTTCTCGTCCACCTGCCAGACATGGAAGGAAGGCCCGGTCGTGAGGACAATGGGCAGCGACGCGAAGGGCTTGTAGACGACATCCAGACCGGCGTGGGGGCTCACGAGCTGGTAGGTGCTGCTGGGCAGGGTGGCGCGGCGGTTGGCCGAAACATTGCCCGCGGGCATCTTCAGCCACCCGGCATACAGATGGAACCCCACGCCCAGATCCTCCTCCGCGTGGTACAGGTAGCCCACCTCCAGGTTGTAGCCGCCGACGGCCTTCTGAGTGAGGTCCCGACTGCTGCCCTGGGTCCAGGTCAGGCCGCCCGAGGCGATGATGTTGGTCTTGGTCTCCTGGGCCTGGAGGGCCGGAAGGAGCGAAAGGCTGCCAATGGCGATCAGTGTGCGAATGTTCATCTCGTTGTTCTCCGTGGGCTAGAAGCGGATGCCGGTTTCGAAGGAGATCGAGCGACCGTCCTGGCGACCGTTATAGGTCGGCATGCTCGCCGTGCCGCTCCGCCATCCGTAGGGGTAGGGATTGCTGGCCACCCTGCCCTCGGTGTTGTTGGCCGGGATGATTTGGGTAGTCTGTCCGGCGGGTAGGCCCCAGTAGCCGCTGCGGCCATCGAGGCTGCGGGTATTGAAGGGGTTGAGAATGTTCATGTTCACGAACCAGACAAGGCTGCGGACGATTGGCACCTCGAGGTTGTACCGCAGCGCCACATCCCAGATGTCCTGGCCCGTGCCCTGGGTGTTGAGGTAGTTGGACAGGGTCGTGGGCAGCCCGGTGTTGGTGGTCAGGGTGGTGCCGTTGTAGTACCCGGCCACGGTGGGGCGACCGATGTAGCTGGTCTGGGTGTCCATGATGGGCACGCCCGTGGTGTAGGACCCGCGCAGGGACACATTGGAGCGCACCCTGCCCTTGGTCATGTCATAGGTTAGGAACCACTTGAAATAATGTTCTGGATTCTGGAGCCGGGAGGGCATGTACTGGCCCCGGGTGAGGTAGTTGTCATAGAAGGAGCCCCACCACATGCTGCTCAGCCCACGGGTGGGGCTGTCCACGCTGCCCCGCGCGTTGTTCATCAGGCGGTTGAAGGTGTAGTTGCCGCCGAAGGTGAGCGTCTTGGTCAGGGGCAGCATCCATTCGAATTCCACGCTCTTGTAGGTGCGGGTGAATTCGTCGCTATTGCGCAGCACGCGCTGCAGGATCGGCGCCCCGCCAGCATTGGGATTGGCGACCACATTGCCGGGGAAGAAATCAAAAAGATTCTTCCAGGTCTTGGAAATGCCGGTCACGCGCCAGTAGCCGCCGGACTGAAGGTTGCGCCGATAGCCCAGATTGATTTCCGTCGAGACGGGCGCCTTCCAGGCGGGATCCGCGACCACGCCCGCCGCCGCAACGACTTGCGACTTCACATACCCGTAGTTGGCAGGATTCAGGATCGCCGCCTGGTCCACCAGATACGGGGTGGCGCTGCCTTGGTTCCAGTAATTCGTGTCCACGTTCCCCAGGCGCGCCTGGGCCATGGCGTAGAAGAGGCTGCCGGGTTCGCGGGTGTGGAATTGGCCGAAGGAGAAGTTTACGACCTGGGCCTGATCTCCTTTGATGTCCCACTTGTACTCGAAGCGGACGGTGGGCTGGTTGTACTTCACCATGGTCTTCACGGTGTCATAGGCCTTGAAGACATCGAGGCGCAGGCCTCCCATGACGCTGTGATGCGAGTTGATCATCCACATGTCGTTCACGTAGATGGACTTGGTATCCGTATTGTAATAGCCGGCCGCATTGCCCGAAAGTCGCACCATCCTGGGCGTCAGGCTTTCGTAGGAACTATCCAGCATCGGATCACCCCCGAAGGTGGGATCCAGATTGCTCTGTAGGGCCGAATAGTTGAAGACGATATACCGGCCGGCGTAGGCGGCAGGATTCCTCGTCGCCAGAGGGTTCGCGTTGTAGATATCGGACGCGGTCAGATCACTGGCGATCATCCCGGGAATCCAGAACTGCTGGGGATTGCCATTGGACTGGGTGTTCCACTGGAAGTTCTCGCCCTGGTAGCCCACATCGATCTGGTGCGAACCATGCCACTCCAGGGTGTGCTGATAGTTGAGCGCCGAGGAGATGTTGTGAACCGAGTCCCCCTTGTCGAAGGGGTAGCCATTCGTGTTGAAGCTTGCGGAGCCATTGTCGTAGCCGGTCAGCAGGCTATCGGACATGTAGCTGCCATCCGGGTAGGCCGTGTAGGTGGGATAGCTCTGCAGATGGATGGCGGGCGTGCCGCTGAAGGGATGGAACCAGGCGCGGTGGGTGCGGCCGAAGCGGGCCTCCAGCACGCCGTGATTCCCGATGATCCCCTTGTAGGCCAGATTCCAGACCTGAACGGGATAGGTTTCGAGGTTCCCCGCAGGCGCATCCAGGTTTTCATGGTAGTCATCGCCATAGCGCCCCGAATCCAGGGACTGGGTGTAGTTCCACTCCAGTTCATGGTTGGGCGTGAGCTGGGCAAAGACAATGAACTGGTTGAATTCGCTGAATTCCTGGCCGTGAAAATCGGCGTTCTGGCCCCAGAGATTCGTCTTGCGGATCACATTGCCATTGGCGGCGTCGCGGAAGAAGATGCCGTTGGGATCTTCCGGCTGGGGAATGTCGCTCTGGAGGCGCTGGTTCTGCTGCACCCAGTTGTTGGTGGGGGTCAGCTTGCCGCCGTAAGCGAAGGTGATGTGATCCTTCCAGAGCGGACCCTTGATCGTGATGTCATAGCGCTTGGCACCATCATCCCCGGTGGGGGACGGCATATTCGATACGCCTTTGCGGTCGGCATAGGTCGGGTTCGTGGTATTCCAGAAGGGGCGCGAGAAGGTGGCTCGCAGGGTGCCTGTAAAGGTATTGCTTCCCCGGGTCGTTACGACGCTGACGATGCCGCCGTCCGTGTTGCCGTACCTGGCATTCAGGGGCGACTGGATCACGGCCATGGATTCGATCATGTCGTTGAGGGTTGGCACCTCCAGGACATAGCCGCCGCCTTCCTCGGTGATCGTCGAACCGTTCAGTAGGGTCTTGGTCGAATGCCCCGACCCGCCGCGGATATTGAGATTGCCCTGGTCCGTCAAGGATTTGTTCACACCCGGCACGAGCATCGTGAAGTCGGTCAGGTTGGGGGATATCAACTTGGTGATGGTGTCGATGGAGAAATTGGACTGGGTCACCGTGTCCGTCTTGTCGGCCTGGGCCACGGTCGCCGTCACGGCTACCACCGCCTCAGCCTCCGTTACGGTGGCCATCGCGGCGACGATGCCGGTGGTCTGGCCAGCCAGAATGTTGAAGCTGCCCTTCTTGCCGATGAAGCCGCTGGCCGTCACGACAAAGGTGTAGTCGCCGTTGGGCAGCAGGGGAATGCGGAACTGACCCCTGGCATCCGAGGTGGTCGTGCGTTCACCAAGCAGTTTGGGCGAACTGATGCGAACCAGGGCACCGGAGATCACCTTGCCGTCCTTGGTCGTGGCCTTGCCGGACACCGTGCCGGTTGTTTCCTGGGCCACCAGTGCACTCGCCGCGATGAGCAGGGCGAGGTGGGTGAGCATGTAGCGCTTAGTCATATCCATTCACTCCTTCTATGCATGAGGCGCGTCAAATCTTCACGGACAGGGCGATTTCAAAGACGAAGCCACGGCTGGTACTGCTGTCCAACCGAGCCGCCTTACCCGTGTAGGTGAAGGGGGTGAAGTCGTAGTGGGCCGCTCCGATGTTGCGGATGTTGAACTCCAGCCCTTTTTCCTTGTCGAAACTGTATTTCACGCCGACAAAAAACCCGGGCACCAGCTTGGGATCGCTCGCCACAAAGGTGCCGCCTTCGTACGGCACGACCAACGTGCCGTCGGCCTGAGTCACTTTCGGAGGGGTGGGCACGGCGATGAAGGTGTACTTGAACTCGCTCTTGGGCTTGTAGCGATCCAGGGAAAGGCCCGCCTGCCAGCTCAGGCCGTCGAGGATGGGGAGCGCATCGGTGTAGCCGAGACGCAGGGAAAACCCCTGGGAACTTTCCTTGCGGTCATCGTAGGAGTAGGTTGGATTGAGCACGTAGGGCGTGGTGCCATTGGTTGTAACCGGGTTGGCTGGATTCACCCAAACGGCACCACTGGTGGATAACACATCATGGTGACGCCCCGTGAGCAGGTCGAAGGACAACTCGGCCGTCACCGCCTTGGTTCCTCCAAGCGGATAGATGGTGGCGAGGCCGAAGCCCATCGCCTTGTTGTCGAAATGATCTTTTTGAATCGCCCCGGTGGTGAGACCGGCGCGAATCTTCATGTCGAAGGACAAAGGCTTGTCCTGCGCCGCGAGCGGCAGCACCAGGGCCGGCACCAGGACCAGGCCGTACCTTAGAAGTTTGTTGCGAAACGACATTGAATACCTCCAGGAAGAAAACATGATGGGGTTTGATTACCCCGAAGCGCCAATATTTTTTTGAGCAAACAAAAGAATTGCGCTGTCAAAGAATTTTCCGTAGCGTACGGGGAGCAAAGGGATGGGGTCAAGCAGAATTTAGGTTTTTGAAAAATTATTTTTGAGTACTCATTGGATACCTGTGAGCTAAGTGCATCCATCGAAATGATTTCAGCCACCGCCACCCTCAAGTCCTCAGCTCCTTCCCCCTTTAGACCCACCCATGACCAGATCCAACAGCCAAATTCCCTTCGGAGTAATCATGCGAGCCCCTGCCATCGTTGGAGCCGGCTCCACTTGGAGTCACAGAGTGGACGGCTGCCTGCGGCCGGAACGGCCGCCGATCCTCTCCGGAAACGGTGGGCAGTCACAGTTCGGGGATGGACTGGCATGAGGCCCACAATGGTGGTGATGGCGGCGGGCATGGGCAGCCGCTACGGTGGCCTCAAGCAGCTTGAGGCCCTTGGCCCCAGTGGCGAAACCGTGATGGACTATTCGCTTTTCGATGCCTGCCGTGCGGGTGTGCAGCGGGTCGTGTTCGTGATCCGCCGCGAGCTCGAGGCGGCCTTCCGGGAAAAGATTGGATCGAAGTACGAGCGGTGGCTGGAGGTGGACTACGCCTTCCAGGAACTGGAGCTCCTGCCGCCCGGCTCCCTGGTTCCGCCCGACCGGACCAAGCCCTGGGGCACAGCCCATGCGGTGCTGGCGGCAAGTCAGAGCGTGCAGGCCCCCTTCCTGGTGATCAATGCGGACGATTTCTACGGGGCGCACGCCTTCCGCAGTCTCACTGACTGGCTGACTGAAGACTGCGCCGAGACGTCGATGGCCTATGCGATGGTGGCCTTCCGTTTGGCAAACACCCTTTCGGAAAACGGCTCGGTGGCCCGGGGCGTCTGTCAATTGAACGAGAAAGGTCAGCTCCGGAGTGTCACGGAACACACGGGACTGGTGCGTGACGGTGCAGGGGTGAGGGAACACAATAGCCAGGGGGAGCTCCAGTGCTTCACCGGCGATGAGCTCGTCTCCATGAATTTCTGGGGCTTCAGACCCAGCCTGTTCCCGGAACTGTCCGCCCGCTTCGAGGGTTTTCTCCGAACCCGGGGAGCGGATCCGAAGGCCGAGTTCTTCCTGCCGGATGTCGTGGATGCCCTTCTGAGAGAGGGCAAGGCTACCGTGCAGGTGCTGCAGACGCCCGAGCGCTGGTTCGGCGTCACCTACCGGGAGGATCGGGAGGAGGCCGCGGCCCGGATCCGCGCACTGGTCAAGCT
The DNA here is from genome assembly GCA_903868115.1 of uncultured Holophagaceae bacterium. Lineage (GTDB taxonomy): Bacteria > Acidobacteriota > Holophagae > Holophagales > Holophagaceae > JAYREN01. Next base: position 3,042 of record CAIPUA010000305.1, on the reverse strand, counting down.
GGGTACCTATCCCGCAGACCTATGGAGCCGAACATGAGCGCAACTCAGGCAAAACTCGCAAGGGTCTTCCGCGCCTTCCAGATCCGGGGGGACTTCCTCTCGGGAACGCGGTACGGCTCGGGCCACATCAACGAAACCTACGCCGTGACCGTGGATCAGGCGGGGCAGCCGATCCGCTACCTCTTCCAGCGTCTGAACACCGCGATTTTCCAGAATCCGGTCGGCCTCATGGCGAATGTGGAGAATGTCACGGGGCACATTCGGAACAAGCTCCAGACCTCCGGCGTGACCGACGCGAGCCGCCGTGTCCTCACACTGTTGCCCGCCCAGGAAGGCCAATTTTTCCTGGACGATCCCGAGCTCGGTTTCTGGCGGGTGTACCTCTTCATCGAGGGTGCCCGGACCTATGATTTGCTGGAGCAGACGGACCAGGCCTTCCAGGCGGCCCGCTCCTTCGGCACCTTCCAGCGGCTCCTGGCGGACTATGAAGGGCCTCGGCTCACGGATACGATTCCCTTCTTTCACCATACAGGGCGCCGCTTCGAGGCCCTCCAGCAGGCCATCGCGGCAGATCCTCTGGGTCGGGCGAAGGCCGCCGAGCCCGAAATCGAGTTCGCGCTCAGCCGCGCGACCCTGACCACGCGCCTGCTGGATCTCCAGGCCTCCGGGGCGATTCCCGAGCGCATCACCCACAACGACACGAAGTTCAACAATGTAATGCTGGAGGATGTCACCGGCGAAGGCGTTTGCGTGCTGGATCTGGACACGGTGATGCCCGGCCTCTCGCTTTACGATTTCGGCGATCTGGTGAGGTCGGCCTGCAATCCCGTGGCCGAAGATGAAACGGATGTGTCGCAGGTGGTGGCCCGGGGAGACATCTTCGAGGCCCTCGCCACCGGCTACCTCAAGGGCACAGCTGGGGCACTCCTGCCGGTGGAGCGCGAACACCTCGCCATCGCCGGTCAGCTGCTCACCTTCGAGTGTGGCCTGCGCTTCCTCTCGGATCATCTGCTGGGGGACGCCTACTTCCGCATCCACCGTCCCGGGCAAAACATGGACCGCTGCCGCACCCAGTTCGCCCTGGTCCGAAGCCTGGAACTCCAGGCTGACGCCTTCCTGAAACGCATCCGGTCGCTCTAGTCCAGGTTCGGCCGCGTGAACCCGTGCCAAAACATATATGCTGAGGGCCGTGACATGAAAACCCTGGCCTTGCTCCTGCTGCTCATGGCCTGCCTGCCTGGGGCGCAGGGTCAGACTCTTGTCGGGGCAACCCGGGGCCGGGCCACGCACGTGGCCACAGGGCAGACGGTGCGGCCCGCCGGGCGCGTTCTCTCGTTCTCCGGACGCCCCCTGGATCAAGTCCTCTCGCCGGACGGCCAAACCCTGCTGGTCAAGACGGACACAGGGATCCTCGTAGTGGACGCCCTCGCCTGGACTCTGCGCCAGCACCTACCCTATGCGCAGAAGGACCGTGCCTCCATGCACGGTTTGGCCATGGCCAGGGACGGCCGCGCCGCCTGGGTGAGCGTGGCCAACGGCCACCTCGTCGAACTGCGCCGGATTGGAGCAACCTGGTCCTGGGGGCGGCGCATCACACTCCCTTCTCGGGACAAGGGATCATCCTATCCCTGCGGCGTAGCCTTGAGCCCCGACGGACGAATCGGCCTGGTGGCCCTCTCTCGGGCCAACGCCCTGGCTCTGGCAGATCTGGAGGAAGGGAAGCTGCTTGGGGAAATCCCCGTGAGTGTCGCCCCCTACGGTGTCGCGCTTTCCCTGGATGGGAAGACCGCCTTCGTTTCCAATTGGGGAGGACGCCACCCCTTGAAGGGCGAGCCTGCCATGACCTCCTCGGGCACACCCGTGCTTGTGGATGCCCGGGGAATGCCCATCAGCGGCACGGTCTCTCAGATCGACCTGACGACCCGCCGGGTGGTGGCCGAAACTACGGTGGGCCTGCATCCCTCTCAACTGGTTTTGGATGGCGAGGGTCGGCGGATCTTCGTGGCCAACGCGAACTCCGACACGGTTTCCATCCTGGATACAGGGGCGTTCAAGGTGCAGGAAACGCTCTCCCTGCGTCCCGACCCCGCCCTGCCCTTCGGGAGCCTGCCCAACGCATTGGCCCTCACCCCTGGTGGGCGCACCTTGCTCGTGGCCAACGGTGGGAACAATGCCGTGGCGGTGGTCAACCTCGGCCAGGCAGCGCGGGTAGCCGGCTTCATTCCCACGGGGTGGTTCCCCGCCGCCCTCGCCACGGACGGGAAATTCGTGTTCATCGCCAACGCCAAGGGGGATGGCTCCCGCCAGGGTGAACCCGGCAACCGCAAGTGGGCCGTGGGTCTCCAGCGGGGCACCCTGCAGAAGGTGCTGCTCCCAGCCGGGGCCGAACTCCAAGCCTTCACCCGCCAGGTGGCCACTTTGAGCCTTGTGCCCCAAGCTCTGAAGGCCCTTGAGCGCGGGCAGTCGACCTCGCGCCCCGTGCCCGTTCCGAAGCAACCGGGCGCACCCTCGGTGTTCAAGCATGTGGTCTATGTGCTCAAGGAGAACCGCACCTATGATCAGGTCTTCGGCGACCTCAAGCAGGGCAACGGCGACCCTGAGCTCTGCATCTACGGCCGCGAGGTGACGCCCAACCACCACGCCCTGGCTGAGGACTTCGTGCTGCTGGACAACTACTACTGCAATGGCATCGTCTCCGCCGACGGTCATCAGTGGGCCACCCAGGGCATCACCACCGCCTACCAGGAGAAGGCCTTCGGCGAATGGACCCGCGGCTACGACTTCGGCAACGACCCCCTGGCCTTCGCCCCCACGCCCTTCTTGTGGGATCACGCCCTGTTGCGGGGGCTCTCCTTCCGGAACTATGGCGAGTTCGACTTCCCCACGCTGGAACCGCCCTCTGCCACCTGGGACGATTTTTACGGAAGGGCAGCAAAGGGCGCGGCGCAGCCCGCATTCCGGCAGAGCATCGCCCTGGAGGCCCTGCGCTCCTACACATCGCCACTCTTTCCCGGGTGGGAAATGAAGATCCCGGACCAGGTG
>CAIPUA010000304.1 GCA_903868115.1 uncultured Holophagaceae bacterium | reverse complement strand
GGTCTACTGTTCATATTGAATATAGACAGTAGACTCCTCCGAGGTCCCATGAAAATACTCCTTTCCAACGCGTCGCCAAGCCCCATCTACGAGCAGATCACCCGTCAGATCCGGACCCAGATCCTGGCCGGGGATCTATCCGAAGGCGAGGCCCTGCCCTCCATCCGCAAGCTGGCCCAAAGCCTCCAGATCAGCGTCATCACGACGAAACGCGCCTACGACGAACTGGAGCGCGAGGGGCTCCTCGATACCGTGGGCGGCAAGGGCACCTTCGTTGCCTCACCCAACGCCGAATTCCTGCGGGAAAAGCGGGTGCGAGCCGTGGAGGAAAAGCTTGGCGAGGCCCTCCTGGCGGCCCGAGCCGCCGGAATCGGCGCCAAGGAAATCCGCCACATGCTCACCCTCTTGCTGGAGCAGGATCATGACTGACGCCCTGCTTCACCTGGAAGGCTTGACCAAGCATTTCAAGGGCTTCCACCTGGACAACGCCAGTTTCACGCTACCCGCCGGCCTGCTGATGGGGCTCATCGGCCCCAATGGCGCGGGTAAGACGACGCTCATCAAGGCCATCATGGGGCTGGTCCGCTTGGAGGGCGGTTCGGCCCTGTTCCAGGGACGAGATCTGGCCAGCGAAGGTCCAGAACTGCGGCGCCGCATCGCCTATGTGGCCGATGAGCCCAGGTTCGCACCCGGCGCCCGGCTTGCCACCCTCCAGGAGGTCTACGCGCCCTTCTACCCTGATTTCGACATAGCCCGCTGGAAGGGCTTGATGGCGGACTTCGGCCTGGATCCCAGGGCCAAGGCAGGCACCCTTTCCCTGGGCCAGCGCACCCGCTTCGCCCTCACCCTGGCCCTCAGCCGCGAAGCGGATCTGCTGGTGCTGGACGAACCCACCACCGGCCTGGATCCCGTCTTTCGCCGGGAACTCCTCCAGCGCCTTGCCACCACCCTGAACGAGCGCCGTTCGATCCTGTTCAGCACCCATATCACCTCGGACCTGGAAGTCCGGGCCGATCTCGTCACCTTGATCCGGGATGGCCAGGTGGTCTTCAGCAAGACCCAGGATGAGATCCGGGAACGCTGGGGCCTGGTGAAAGGCGGGCTGGAACTGCTGGACGATGATGTGAAGGCTGGATTCCAGGGCCTGCGCGTCAACGCCCACGGCTTCGAGGCCCTGACGGATGATTTGGAAGGGGCCCACCGCCGCTTCGCAGGCCACGCCCTGGTGGAGCGCGCCAGTCTCGAGGACATCCTGGTGCAGCTGGGAAGGAGGAAGCCCCATGCTGCTTGAACTGCTGAAGCGCGATCTGCGGCTGCATTACGGGGCACTGCTGCTGCCCTTCGTCTTCGCCCTTACCATGGCGTGCCTGTATCCCTTCAACCCGGATCTGCCCATCTTCGGCCCCGTACTGGGGTTCGTCTTCGCGGCCTTCCTGCCCCTGGCCCTGCATCTGCGAGAGCAGAGCACAGGCTCTCTGGGGGATCTCGCAAGCCTTCCCGTTGCGCGCACGCGAATCGTCCAGTTGCGCTTCCTGGAAGCCTTTTTGCTACCTTCCGTCCTCCTGATCCTAGCGAATCTGGCCATGGCCCTGATCACCCGTACCTGGCCGAATCTACCCGACGCCAACCTGATGCGAGGTCTGGGCTGGGCGCTGTTCTACTGCTTCGCGTTCTTCCTTCCTTTCACGCTGCGCTGGGATGGGAAAGGGCTCGTGGTGGCCTTCGGCATCCTCTTCGCGCTGGGCCTAGGGCTTAACCTCACGCAATACCTGCCCCAGCCCATCCATCTGAGCCTGTGGGCAGCCCTCATGAAGATTTTGCTGTTCTTCGCGGCACACTCACACCTGCACACGCTGCTACTCCTGGGCCTCTTCGCCCTCTGCTACCAGGCGGCCATCAGGGCCTTCGCGGCCCGGGATCTCTAGCCATGACGAACCTGCTGGAAATTCGCAACCTCTCGATGTCCTACGGGACCTTCGCCCTCCAGAACGTGAATCTGGCGGTTCCCCGGGGCACCATCACGGGCCTCGTAGGCGCCAACGGCGCAGGGAAATCCACGCTGATCAAACTGGCGCTGGGGCTGCTGGCACCCAATGCCGGGGAGATCCGCCTCTTCGGCCAGGATGCCCTTGCTGATGGCACCCTGCTCCGTCAGCGCATCGGCTTCGTGCAGGAGAGTCCCACACTGTATGGCCACTTGCGGGTGAAGGAACTGGGCCAACTGGTGGCGCCCTTCTACGCCACCTGGAACGAGGCCACCTTCCGCCGCCTCTGCGACCTCTTCGAACTGCCTCCGAAGAAGGCCTTCAGCACCCTCAGCCAGGGCACACGCATGAAGACCGCGCTGGCCCTGGCGCTCAGCCACGAGGCGGAATTACTTCTGCTGGATGAGCCCACCTCGGGCCTCGATCCCCTCGCCCGCCGCGAGGTGCTGGATCTGCTGCTGGAAGTCATCCAGAACGAAGACCGGGCCGTGCTCTTCTCCACCCACATCACCTCCGATCTGGACCGGGTGGCCGATCATGTGGCCTTTCTCAAGGAAGGGCGCATGGTGCTGGCGGGGGAGAAAGACGAGTTGCTGGAATCCTGGGCCCTGGTGAAGGGCGGTGAGGAACTGCTTGCGGGGCCGCTCAGGGATCGCTGTCGGGGCGGCCAGCGCACGGAGGTGGGCCTGACAATCCTTTTCGAAGGGGCCGCAACGCTGGGTTCCATGCTCCCCCAGGACGCCCTGCAGGAACGCCCCACCCTGGAGGATCTGGTCTATTTCCACGGCCGTGAACTGGGCTTGGAGTCAACCCGGCCTCTGCCCTGCGAGGAGGCTCCATGCTGCCGCTGATCCGCATGACCTGGACCCTCAATCGAAGACTGCTATTCCAGTTCTCGCCCCTCTTTGCCATGTACCTGGCTCAGCTCGTGGCGCTCCAATGCGGCCCTGAACCGGCGGTATTCATCTTCATGTTTCTGGCGATCGCGACTCTTACAACCGCCATCGTCACGCTGCAGGGCTTGACCCTGCCCGTGGAAGGTTTTCTCCTGTCCCTGCCCGTTTCCAGGGCCCAGGTGGTGCGGGCGAAATATGTGACGAGCCTCCTGGGGCTGGCGGCCGGCCTGGCCTTGCCCCTGGTGACGGCCTGGACGGCCCACGGCGTGGCACCCACCCGGGTGCCCGCCCTCGGCCCGGATAGCCTCGGGATCGTGCCCCTGGCGGGGCTTCTCCTGGCCCTTGGGCTCTTCTACTTCCTGCCCTTCGTGTATCACTTCGGGCCAACGAAAGGCCTGCTGTTTTTCGCCCTCACCCTGATCCTGCTTCCCGCCGGAGCTCTGGCCTGGAAGGGCGCGCATGGCTGCCTGGAGGCCCTGCTGGCCTTCGGAAACCACATCCTGGATCATTCTCCCAGCACGCTCGCCTTCAGCGCGGGCGTGCTGCTCTTCGACTTCGCCTCCCTGCGCCTATCCATCTGGGCCTATCGGCGCCGAGCCTTATAGTCCTTGCCACTACGCAACAGGGGCCCGCGTTTGCGGGCCCCTGTTGCGTAAGTCCAGAGAGCTTCGTCCTCGGCGGCCCCAAGGGCCTCATGGCCTTCGCCTGATCACAATTCCTGCGCCAAGCGCTCCACCCATTCCTCAGCTTCTCGGACGGCGCCCTGAGCCAGGACGGGATCCACGTCCACGCCATACGATTCCAGGAGCGTGAGGTCGTGAAGCCGCGCAAGGATACCCGGGGCGGCGATAGGAAGGAGCCCCGCGGGGATCAGATCTCAATACATCGCCGCCACCAGGGCTGCATGATCTCCGATAGGCGCCGATAGGCCGCAGCCAGCTCCCGCCTCACCTGGAAAGCCCGGCGCACGGCCTCCAGGTGCTTGCAGGTGCCCAGGTCACCCCCGAGAAAATCCGGGCAGGTGCACGCGTCCCGCGTTCCGGTGCCGTCCACGATATCTACGACGTACGCGGCGGCGCTGGTTCCGTGCACGAGCCAACTACCATCCACGTGCCCATCGGGGGAGGCGATCTCGAAGGGTTCCACATAGGCGCGATGGACGCGCATGGCCCGCTCGAAGTCCAGGACGGAACCCAGATCCTCGTAGTCTTCGCACACTGGCGCCTCGTGCCGCACAGCGTTCAGTCGGATGGTCCGGCCCATGGCAATCGCCCCTTTGTGGCTATTTTGTTTCGAGTTGTGCCAGGAATTCAGCAGGTGATACGAGCACGACACCACGGCGGCATGATTCCGGGAAGTGCTTGAGGTTGCCCGATACCAGCCAGGCTCCAGCCAGATTTGCAAGCGCTAGGAACGGACCATCCTTTGGATCCGGAATTGGGTGGGGCCACAGCCCTGGCTCTGGAAGACTGAGGCTGATATCCATCAGGAATTCCAGCCACTGCGGGGGAAAACCATGGCGGCGAAACTTGTTCCGGCGCAAGACTTCCCGGTATTCGGAGGTAATTGAAGGGCAGGTCACGATCTGAACCTGTCCCTCAAGGACCCAATCCATGACGATTCTGGCGGGCACGCTCCCAGGCTTGATGCCTGCCGAGACAATCACATTGGTGTCGAGTAAGACAAGCCTCATCCAGCCTTCCTGCGGGAACGGGCGCCACGGGCCTGATCGATCTCATGTTGAATCGCATCCTCATCCAACTTGTCCAGACCCGCTTCCTCAGCGATGCGCCAGCTCTCCCTGAGGCTGGCCTTGGCCATCGCCCGCCGCAGTTCGAGATCCTCAGTGGTGACATCCCCGAGCACCGGGACGAGGAAATACGCTGGCCCCTGTTGACCGGCCAAGAGGATCATTTCCCCCTTGGGGATACCTTCGAGGGCCTTGGCTCCTCGGGTGCGGAACTCCCTCAGCGACACTTGGCGCATGGCCCACCTCAACCCTAAATGTAGCCAAATTGGCTACACCACGCAAGAATAGGCGGCGATTACGCCGGAGATCATTAGACAGACAAATATTGGCCCGCCGAAGCGGGCCAAATATCTATGCTTGATGGCGTTCTGCTTTTACAGCAACCCACCAATGATGGCGTTCAGGGTCGGGCTGGGGCACATGGCCTGGGCGGTCTTCTCGTAGCTCGGATGATAGTAGCCGCCCATGTCCACGGGCTTGCCCTGGGCGGCGATCAGCTCCCCGTTGATCTTCGTTTCGTTCTCGGCAAGCTGCTGGGCAACCTTGGCGAAGCGGGCCTGCATCTCTGGATCCTTGGCCTGGGTGGCGAGGGCCTGGGCCCAGTAGAGCGCCAGATAGAAGTGGCTGCCGCGGTTATCGATCTCGCCGACCTTGCGGGCGGGGCTCTTGTTGGTGTCCAGGAACATGGCGATGGCCTGGTCCAGGGTCTCAGCCAGCACCGCCGCCTTCTCATTTTTGAAGGTGTTGGCCACGTGCTCCAGGGAGGCGGCGAAGGCCGAGAACTCGCCGAGGGAATCCCAGCGCAGGTAGCCCTCCTTCTGGAACTGCTGCACGTGCTTGGGAGCCGAACCGCCGGCGCCCGTTTCGAACAGGCCACCGCCGCCCAACAACGGAACCACCGACAGCATCTTCGAGCTGGTGCCCAGTTCGATGATGGGGAAAAGATCCGTCAGATAGTCGCGGAGGACGTTGCCGGTGACCGAGATTGTGTCCTGGCCCGCCCGGAGCCGATTCAGCGAGAATTTCATCGCCTCGACGGGGGCCAGGATGCGAATCTCCAGACCCGTGATGTCGTGGTGCTTCAGATACTGATCCACCTTGGCGATGATCCGGGCGTCGTGGGCCCGGTTGGGATCCAGCCAGAAGATGGCCGGGGCGCCCGTCAGCCGCGCCCGGGAAACGGCCAGCTTGACCCAGTCCTGAACGGGCGCGTCCTTCGTCTGGCACATGCGGAAGATGTCACCGGCTTCGACCTCCTGCTGCAACAGCGTGGCGCCTGAGGCGTCCACCACGCGGATGATCCCGGCTGCGGGGGCGAAGAAGGTCTTGTCGTGGGAGCCGTATTCCTCAGCCTTCTGCGCCATGAGGCCCACGTTCGGCACGCTGCCGATGGTGGCGGGATCGAAGGCGCCGTGCTGCTGGCAGTCCTCGATGATGGCCTGGTACATGGTGGCGTAGCAACGGTCGGGGATCATGGCGAGGGTGTCGTGGAGCTTCCCGTCGGCCCCCCACATCTTCCCCGAATCGCGCACCACCACGGGCATGGAGGCGTCCACGATGACGTCGTTGGGCACATGCAGATTGGTGATCCCCTTGTCGGAGTCCACCATGGCGAGGGCGGGGCGGCTCTGGTACACGGCCTGGATATCGGCCTCGATTTCGGCCCGCTTGGCCTCGGGCAGCGCCTGGATTTTCGCGTAGACCTCGCCCAGCCCGTTGTTGGCGTTGACGCCCAGCTCCTTCAGCAGGGCCGCGTGCTTCTCGAAGACCGGCTGGTAGAAGACCGTGACCGCGTGGCCGAACATGACCGGATCGGAGATCTTCATCATGGTCGCCTTGAGGTGGAGCGACAGGAGCAGTCCCTCCCGCTTCGCAACCTCGAGCTGTTCGGCATAGAAGGCCCGCAGGGCGGCGACCTTCAGCACTGCCGAGTCGATGATCTCGCCATCCTTGAGGGCCGTCTTTTCCTTGAGCACCTGCACGGTGCCATCGGCGGCCACGAATTCGATCCTCACGATCGTAGCCTTGGGGATGAGGGCGGAGGCTTCGCTGCCGTAGAAATCGCCGCTGCTCATGGAGGCGACCCGGGACTTGGAATCGGCGGTCCACGCACCCATCTTGTGCGGATGTTTCTTGGCGAAATTCTTCACCGAAAGCGGCGCCCGGCGGTCCGAGTTGCCTTCCCGAAGCACGGGATTGACGGCGCTGCCCAGCACCTTGGCGAACCGGACCTGCAGTGCCTTTTCGGCCTCGCTCGTGGGCTGCTCGGGATAGTCCGGAAGGTCGTAGCCCTGGGACTGCAGTTCCTTGATGGCCGCGATCAGTTGGGGAATGGACGCGCTGATGTTGGGCAGCTTGATGATATTGGCTTCGGGCGTCTGGGCGAGTTCTCCGAGTTGCGTCAGACAGTCGGGAATCCGCTGCGCCTCCGTGAGGTTTTCCGGGAAGTTCGCCAGGATCCGGCCCGCCAGGGAGATGTCCTTCGTCTCCACCTCGACCCCCGTCCCCTTGACGAAGGCCCGGATGATAGGCAGCAGGGAATGCGTTGCCAGGGCAGGCGCTTCGTCGATCTCGGTCCAGATGATCTTGTGCGTGGTCATCGATCCTCCCGATCAAGTGATCAGCCTTCCAAGCTCCCACGGGCCGGGGCGCCAATCAACCAATAAGGGGCCCTGAAAAAGGTTGGAATGCCCATTGGAGCTGAAAATATCCCACAGCCAACCTCCCAAAAAACAAAGTACGAGATTTCCCGTTGACATCCACGATTAGAATCGTACGATGTAAATCGTAGTTCTAGGAGAGCCCATGTCCATCCCCCCCATGCCCACCGACTCAGAGCTGGGAATCCTGCGCATCCTCTGGGAGCGCGGACCAGCCACCGTCCGCCAGGTATACGACTCCCTGGCCCAGGAACGCGACCTGGGCTACACCACGGTCCTCAAGACGATGCAGATGATGCTGGACAAGGGGCAGTTGGCTCGGGATGCCTCCGAGCGCAGCCACGTGTATCGCGCGGCGGTTTCCGAGGGCGGCACCAAAGGTAAGCTGGTAACGGCCTTCATGGCCAAGACCTTTTCGGGGTCAGCCCAGCAGCTCGTGATGC
>CAIPUA010000303.1 GCA_903868115.1 uncultured Holophagaceae bacterium | reverse complement strand
TGCGGATCATGGCCCGGGTCTCCTCGGCGATCTCCGCATAGCTGAGCGTTCGGCGCACCAGACTCTTGTTGGAAGCGCGGAAGGCGCAGTAGACGCACTCGTTGCCGCAGAGGTTGGAGACATACATCGGCGCGAAGAGCACGATGCGGTTGCCGTAGATTTCCTCCTTGACCTGCTTGGCCGTGTTGTAGAGCTCGTCCAGCAGTGCCGGCTCCGTGATGTCCATGAGCTGGGCGACATCCTCCCTGTTCAGACCCTTCATCAGGGAAGCCTTAGCGAGGACGCCTCGAATCTGGGCGTCGTCCTGTCCGCGGGCGCTGTCCAGCGTCCTCTGGATGGCATCCTCGTCCACCTGGAAAGCCGCCGTTGTGCTGGTCATTTTCCGTCTCCTCGACGAATTCAGCGAATTCATCTCTAGAAATATCATTGCCCAGGGCGGTTGAGGACCATGCCGTCCGAATCAATGCCCACCGGCCCCATCATCACACCTTGGATTCACCCGGGGGCTGCGTGTTCCGTGACCAAACGCACGAACCATCCGAGCCCCGGCGAGGCCGATGGTTCAATGGAAGCGAGCCGCTGGCGGGGCAGGTTCGCGCCGCCCGATGCGCCTGGAAGCGGTTCCGCAGCAAGGAGTGTCCGCATGCCTGATTTCCGCATCAAGGAACACCCCATTCTCCCCGTTGTCGGGGAACCTAGCGTGCCCTTCACCTGGCAGGGCCGGGGCATGCTGGCGCGGCCGGGCGAGGTCATCGCCTCGGCCCTCTTCGCCAACGGGGTGCGCATCTTCGGGCATCACCCCAAGGACGGCTCGCCCCAGGGCATCTACTGCGCCAATGGCCAGTGCGCCCAGTGTTCCGTGGTGGCCAATGGCCTCTCCGTGAAGTCCTGCATGGTGCCGGTGCAGCCCGGCATGGAAGTGGAGCCCCTGGAGGGCAGGGCCTCGCTCATCGAGGCCGCGGGTCCACTGGAATTCCACGAAATCGAGACGGTGGAAACCGAAGTGCTCATCCTGGGCGGCGGGCCGGCCGGGCTGAGCGCCGCCATCGAGCTGGCCAAAGCGGGCGTGGGGGTGATCCTCATCGACGACAAGGCCGCACTTGGCGGCAAGCTCGTCCTCCAGACCCATAAGTTCTTCGGTTCCATCGATGCCTGCCATGCGGGCACCCGGGGCATGGACATCGGCCAGAAGCTGGAGGCCCAGGTCCGCGGTTTTGAGCAGGTTCGGGTCTGGACCGAAACCACGGCGCTGTCGGTGTTCTCCGACCGCAAGGTGGGCGTCCTGCGCCAGGGTCACTATGTGCTGGTGCGGCCCCAGATGCTGCTGGTGGCCACCGGCGCCCGCGAGAAATCGCTGGTCTTCAGGGGCAACACCCTGCCAGGCGTCTACGGCGCCGGCGCCTTCCAGACCCTGGTGAACCGCGCTCGGGTGCGCCCCTCGGAGCGGCTCTTCGTGATCGGCGGCGGCAACGTGGGCCTCATCGGTGCCTATCACGCCCTCCAGGCGGGCATCCAGGTAGTGGGGCTCTGCGAGGCGCTGGAAGAATGCGGCGGCTACAAGGTGCACAAGGACAAGCTGGTCCGCATGGGCGTGCCCATCCACACGCGCCACACGGTGGTTTGCGCCAACGGCACCGAGGAGGTCCAGAGCGTGACCATCGCCCAGCTGGATGATCGCTGGAACACCATTCACGGGACCGGAAAGACCTTCATCTGTGACACGGTGCTGGTGGCCGTGGGCCTGGAACCCGTGGACGAATTCCTGCAGAAGGCCAGGGAATTCGGTCTTCCCTGTTTCGCGGCGGGCGATGCGGAGGAAATCGCCGAAGCCTCCGCCGCCATGTTCACGGGCAAGATCCGCGGCCTGGAGATCGCCAAGGCGCTGGGCCGTGATGTGGGCGAGGTGCCGCCGGAATGGCATCGCACGGCGGAAGTCCTGAAGAGCCGCCCCGGCGCCACCATCACCGAAGAAATCCCCGGGGACGAGCAGGGCGTTTTTCCGATCTTCCACTGCAGCCAGGAGATTCCCTGCAATCCCTGCACCTCAATCTGTCCCAAGGGTGCCATTCAGATCGAAGGCGGCGACATCCTGGGCCTGCCTATGTTCAACGAGGAGGACTGCATCGCTTGCGAACAATGCGTGGCGGTGTGCCCCGGTCTGGCGATCACCCTAGTGGACTTCCGGAAAGCGGATTCGAAGGATGCCATCGTCAGCATTCCCTACGAATTCCCGGGCGCCATGATCAAGGCGGGGGATGTGGTCACGGTGCTGGACACTCTGGGCACGCCGCTGGGCAATGTCCCGGTGGTGAAGGTGCGGTCACCCAAGTTCGCCGATCACGCGCTGCTGGTGAGAGTGCAGGCTCCGCCTGAAATCGCGAAGCTCATTGCGGGCATTCGCGTGCAGGAACCGTGGATTACCGAACCCGCTCAGGAGCGGGCGGACCGACTGGAGGACGACGAGATCGTGTGCCGCTGCGAGCGGGTGACAGCGGGCGAGATCCGGGCCCTGATCCGCAAGGGAGTGCGCGACATGAACGAGCTGAAGGCCTCCACCCGCGCGGGCATGGGCGCCTGCGGCGGCAAGACCTGTCCCAGCCTCATCAGGCGCATCTTCCGCGAGGAGGGCGTGGCCGATTGGCAGGTCACGGACTTCACGCGACGCCCCGTCTTCATTGAAGTGCCCCTCGGTGCCTTCGCGGGTGTGGTCACCGGCGAGGGTCCGGCCGTGGACGCCCAGCCCCGCCATGCGGTCAGCGCCTTCCAGGGAGGTCTGTGATGAGCACTGCCGTGTTTGACGCCATCGTGGTGGGCGCGGGCTCCGTGGGCATGCCCGCCGCCATGAGCCTGGTGGAGCAGGGGCTGAAGGTGCTCTGCATCGACCAGTTCGCCTCCCCCGGCCAGGGCAGCAACAAGGCCGCCATCGGCGGCCTGCGCGCCACCCATTCGGCCCCTGCCAAGATCAAGCTCTGTCTCGCTTCGCTGAAGACCTTCTCCACCTGGAAGGAGACTCACGGCGACGATCTCGAATGGCGCCAGGGCGGCTACCTCTTCGTGGCGTACCGGTCCAAGGAGGAGAAGATCCTCCAGGATCTGCTGGTGGTGCAGAAACGCCACGGCCTGAATATCGACTGGTACGACCGGGCGGAGCTGCTGAAGCGCGCGCCCGCCCTGAATCCCGAGGGCCTCGTCGGGGGCACCTTCAGCCCCGAGGATGGCGGCGCCTCCCCCATGCTCAGCTGCCTAGCCTTTCATCGCCGGGCGGTGCGGCTTGGCCTGGAATGCCGCTTCAACGAGCGCGTCACTGCGATCATCCGCCGCAAGGGCAGGGTGGTGGGCGTGCGCACCGACCAGGGCGGCTACGCCACGGAGTGTGTAATCAACGCGGCGGGCCCCTGGGCGCGGCAGTTGGCCCAGGCCGGCGGGCTGGACGCCCCCGTGGTGCCCGACTGCCACGAGGCGGGCATCACCGAGCCCGCAGCCCGGTTCCTGGAACCCATGATCGTGGACATCCGCCCCGCGCCCGGGTCCGTGAACTACTACTTCCATCAGATCCAACCCGGCCAGGTGGTCTTCTGCATCACGCCCGATCCTGCCCAGGTGGGCTCGGACCGCCGCGAGACCAGCACCTTCCTGCCCATGGTGGCGCGGCGCATGGTGGACCTCATGCCCAAGCTGACGAACCTGAAGGTGCGTCGGACCTGGCGCGGTCTCTACCCCATGACGCCCGATGGCAGTCCGCTGGTGGGTCGCTCGCAGGACTTGGAAGGCTACATTGACGCCATCGGCATGTGCGGCCAGGGCTACATGCTCGGCCCCGGTCTCGGGGCTCTGGTGGCCCGCCTCGTGACGGGGCGGTTCCAGGATGGCGATGACGCCATCCTGGAAGAACTAAGCCCGGGTAGGGTCTTTGGGGGCGTGGAGGCGCTGAAGTAGAAATTCGGATCGGTGATCACGAGTTGGCGTTGGAGGAGGTTTCCGCCGGTCCCGCACCGAGCCCATCGCCGACGCAGAGATGGAGCTATTTCCCCTTGACACGCCAGGGTGGGAGAGCCAACCTTTGGGTTCATTCTCAAAACCCAACCCAGAAAGGATCGTCCGATGATTCGCAACGCACTGCTTGGTATTTCCCTGATGCTGGTAGGAACCGCCGCGGCGGCTCAGGGTTCGTCCCCTGTGCAGGTAACAGGCATCACAGTCTCCCCCACCACCTTCAAGGGCGGCGACCAAGTGACTATCACGGTGTCGCTAGCGAACACGTCCTCCAAGCCCTACGGCTGCGTGGGCACGCCCTACAATGCTGTTTCCGTCTACATTTTCAAGGCTGAGGCCCACATCACCACCAACCTAGTCTGGCAGAATACCCAGGTATTGCCCGGTGTCCTCGCGGCGGGGGAGCGCAAAACAGTGACCCTATCCACTAGGTGGCCCGTGCCTGCTTCGGATGTGGCCGAATGGCAGATCGTAGCCTGGAGCCCTATCTGCGCCCCGGATGAATTCGGCCAGCAGGCCGTGCTGAAAATCGGTAAGGAGTGCATGTACCGCTATACCCCGCGCATCCAGTTCACCCCCCGCGTCCCCATCAGGAATTTACGACTCCTGGGTAAGTAGTGGATAGACTCGGCCCACCTTCGGGGCACCACATGGGCTGAAAGTCCGCGTGGGTGGCCAGGGTGCGATATGAGTTGCGGATTGATCGGTGCGGGCTGGTGGCGCAGGGTCTTTCTACTACTTTGGGAAATCCATGAGGAGCTTCCCAGCGAGATTCCCTCCCATCCTCGATCACCACGCTGGGCCTGCTGAGTCTACACTTTGGGAAACATCCTGAAGGAGTTTCCCGTGATCCGTCCCTGGCT
>CAIPUA010000302.1 GCA_903868115.1 uncultured Holophagaceae bacterium | reverse complement strand
TGGATCGGGACGAGTACGGGCCTGGCCCATTTCAAGGCCCAGGCCTACCGAGGTGTGCCTCCCCCTCCGCATGCGGTAATCCTCTCATGCCGTCTGGGAGGTCGATCGGTTTCGCCGGATGGATCGGCAATCCCCATGGCCGCCCATCGGGACAATACCTTCGAGGTTCGTTTCGCGGCGCCGAGCTTCGCCCGCGAAGGGGGCCTTCGGTATCAGGTGCGCCTCCTGGGCCTCGAACCCGACTGGCACCTGACCGATGGAACGCCCGAGCGGTTTCCCAAACTTGGTCCGGGCCGCTACCAGTTCGAGGTCCGGGCGCGGGTGGGGCAGGGTGTCTGGGGGCCTTCCTCCCTCTTTCGTTTCGAAGTGCTACCGGCATGGTGGGAGACCTGGTGGGCGCGAAGTCTCATGGTGGTTATGGGGATCGGATTGGTAGGGATGTTCGTCCATTCACGAATTCGCGTCATCCGGCGGCGCAATCGACTGCTCGAAGAGATGGTGGCGGCCCGGACGCGGGAGTTGGTGCGCGCGAACGCGGCGCTGCGGGATCAGAGCCTTTCGGATCCACTGACGGGCCTGCGGAATCGGCGCTATCTCTCCGTCGCCATGCCGGATACCGTCGCGCAGATCCGCCGGGAACAGCGGGGTTCCGCGCTGGGACGAGAAGAGCGCATGTCCCAGAACGTGGATATCGTCTTCATCATGGTGGACATCGACCACTTCAAGGCGGTGAACGATCAGTTTGGACATACCGCGGGGGATCGTGTCATCCAGGAAATGGCGGATATCCTGCGAGGTGCCATCCGCGACTCGGACTCCGTGATTCGTTGGGGCGGCGAAGAATTCCTGATCGTGGCGCGGAATGTGAGCCGCCGCGAATCCACGATTCTCGTGGAACGGGTCCGGTCCGCCGTTGCGCTCCACCCCTTCTGCGTTGGCAAGGAACGGCTGTTCCGCCGCACCTGCTCCCAGGGTTTCGCCTACCTTCCCTTCGTCCCCGAGAATGCGGACCTCTTCGAGTGGGAGCGCGTCGTGGACCTCGCGGATCATTGCCTCCTGGCGGCGAAGCGATCAGGTCGCGATGCCTGGGTGGGAATCTATCCCACGGTGGAGGGCGACTCCGCGATCCTCAAGAATCGTCTCCCCCTGGAAATCGCTGAACTCATTCATGAGGGGCACCTGGACGTGAAGGCGTCGGTGACCAAGGAATCCCTGATCTGGGACACTCCCCCGACATAAATCGCGCCATGCCTTGGCGCGATTTATCAGCGCATGGCTTCCATTGGTCGCGACCATGTGGGTCGCGAAGGGCGCTCCAGTGGAGCGCACGGAGCGGGGACCCACAGAGAGCGAATCATCCCGCCGGGGAGGGACTATTCCCTCAGCGCATGGCTTCCATTGGAGACAGTCGCATTGCCCGGAACGCAGGGTAGAGGCCGAACAGAATCGCCAAGGACAGGGCAACGATCCACGCCATTACCAGACCGTATGTGTTCACGACGAGGCCGAAGGGGAAGCTGGAAGAGAGCAGGCGGCACAGGAAGGAACCCGCCACGGTGCCTGCGAGAGCGCCAAGGGCAGCAAGCACCACGGCTTCGAGGAGGAACTGGATAAAAATTTGCTGATCCGTCGCGCCCATGGCCTTGCGAAGACCGATCTCGTAGCGGCGATCCGAGAAGGAGATGAGCATCACGCTTAAGACACCTACACCGCCCACCAGCAGCACTGTTCCCGCGAGGCTCTGAAGAACGACCTTCCAGCCCCACATCTGATCCTCGAACTGCTGGTAGGCACGCACCAACTCGGCGGCGAGATCCGTGGTCTCCACATCATCGATGCCGTGATGGGCCTGTCTCGCTCGAGACAGCAGGGCCGAGGTTACTTCGTTCAGGTCCCCTTTGTGCGCCATCTTTACATAGAGGCGGTCCAGGGCGTGTTTGGGATCCATGCGGTCCATGTAGGCTTCGATGGGCATGAGGAGGCCGTTGGCATCCAGCCAGGTATCGTCACTCATTATCTGGAGGGGCGCCAGCACGCCGATGACCTGGAAGCTCTGGCCATCCACCGTCACAGCGCGACCCACGGGGTCGGTGCCGTTGAAGAGTTTCGAGGCCAGACTGCCGCCCAGTACGGTCACGGCGCTGCGGCGACGGGCGTCGTCTTCCGTTAGCCCTCGACCACTGGCGATGGGGCGGTTCTGCCAAGGAAAATATTCGGGTGTGACACCCGTCGCAAAGGTGCGCTCCAGTCCAGTTCCAATGCGAATGGTCGCGGCTTTGGTGGCGCGAGGAAGGAAGGCCTTCACGAGCGGATGCGGAGAAGCCAGCCGCGACAGGTCCTCGTGGCGAAGTCCCGGGCTCATGGCGAAACGCTTCTGTTCTTCCGTGGTCTCGGGAGCCTTCTGGCTGAGTTGAATGGTGCCATCGAAGGACAGACCCTTGAAGCCCATGGAAACCTTATCCACGATGCCATCCATAACGCTGGTCATCACCACCAGCGCGAAGACACCCAGCGTGAGCAGTGTCAGCGTCAGCATGGACCGCAGCTTGTGGGACCAGAGTTCCCGCAGGCCGCTGATGACAACTTCCCACAACAGGCCTACCCAGGCGAGGCGGGATTGCTGCCGGACGGCCGGAAGAAGGAGGCGGAGGGCAGCTTCACTCATAGTGCAAGGCCTCCATTGGTCGCGACCATGTGGGTCGTGGAGCACGCTCCGGTGGAGCGTGCGGAGCGGGGCCCCACAGGGAGCGAATCACATCGAAGGGAGACACTGCGATTATTCATAGTGCAAGGCCTCCATTGGAGAGAGCTTGCTGGCCTTCCAGGCTGGATACAGCGCAAAGACGAAGCCGAAGACCGTGGCCATGAAATATGCCCAAAGGAAGCTGGCGAGACTCATGGTCAGCGGCACACCCAGAATGAACGTGATGAACCAGGAGAAGCCGATGCCAATGACCAGTCCCACCAGGCCGCCGAGGCCTGTGAGCAGCAAGGCCTCCGTCATGAAACCCTTGAAAATTTCGGACCCTGGCGCGCCAATGGCCATCTTGATGCCAACTTCTCTCACGCGCTCCTTGAGGCCTGCCAGTTGAATGTTCACATTGACCAGGCCTCCCCCCAGCAGGGCGAGCACGCCGCTGAGCATGAAGATGATGTTGTAGGCTTCGCCGTTGTTATCCCGCTTGCGGATGCGGGCCTGGACATCGTCGAGGCGGAAGTCGTCCTCCAGTCGGTGATTGGGTTTGAGGATGCTGCGCAGCGCCTGGGTAAAGGCGGGCATGGCGTCGATCTTAGGGAGACGGTAGGTGATCCGATCCAACCGCCCGTGAACGTCCCCCTGCAGGCGCCTCTGTACGAGGCTGGAGGGCACAGCGATGAGTCGGTTCTGCCGCCGGAACATGTTGTGGCGTCCTTCCACCTTGCTGAACCGGAAGTAGCGCTCATGCAGGACGCCAATCACCTGAACAGGTGTATCGCCCACGCGGATCGTGGCGCCGATCGCGTTGGCAGAAGGGAAAAAGGTCTCAGCGGCCTCGCTGCCCAGCAGCGCCACCGGCGCGGCGGCGGCCAGATCCTGGGTCGTAAGGGCCCGCCCCTGGGCCACTTCGTAGCCCTCTATGGCCAAAAAGTCGCCGCCGATGCCACTCACGGAGCGCTCCTGATCTGCAAAGGCCGAGCGTACCCGCGCGCGCAAACCCTTCACCATGGAGATGCCCTGCACATCCTCGGGCCTTATCTGTTCGGTGTCATCGCGGTCTTCCTGGCGGAGTCCGAGATTCGCGGCGCGCAGGGCGGTGGGCTTGCCCTCGGAAGCCACCGGACTGTTCTGCACCGTAAGTTTGTCAAGGCCACCCAGCTTGACGTAAAGCTGCTCGCTGCGCTGACGGAAGGAATCCGTGATGGAAAACCCACCCAGCACCGAGGCCACCCCGAGCATGACGCCTAGGCTTTGGAGGGAGGCACGGCCCAGGTTTTCCCGGACCTCAGCCCAGGCTTCGATGACCCGTTCGCGCAGGATGCCGCGGCTCATGGGGTCGCCTCGCTGCAGGCAATGAGTCCATCCGAAATTTCAACGCGTCGTCGCGCCATGGCGGCGATGCCAAGATCGTGGGTCACCAGGATCACCGTATTGCCAGCGGCGTTGAGTTGCCCAAAAAGATCGAGAATCTCGGCGCCGGTTTTGGAATCCAGAGCACCGGTGGGCTCGTCGGCCAGTAGCAGGGCAGGGCCCGCTGCCAGGGATCGGGCGATGGAGACGCGCTGTTTCTGGCCGCCGGAAAGCTCTCCCGGCAACTTGGTGGCCTTCTCGGGGATACCCACCTGCTCCAGCAGATGCAGGGCCCGCTCGCGCCGTTCCTTGCGTCCAACGCCACCGTAGAGCAGCGGCAGTTCGACATTGCGCAACACGGACGCCTTGGGCAGCAAATTGTAGGCCTGAAAAATGAACCCGATCTTGCGGTTGCGGATGGCGGCCAGTTCTCGGCCCGAGAGGCCCTGAACTTCCTCGCCGTCCAGTGTGTAGGTCCCCGCCGTAGGGCGGTCAAGACATCCCAGGATGGCCATGAGGGTGGATTTCCCGGAGCCGCTGGGGCCGATCAGGGCCATGAATTCACCCGGCTCCACATCGAGGTCGATGCCACGCAGGGCGTGTACCGCTGTACCGTTGCTGCCAAAGGTCTTGGTGATGGCGCGGGTCTGGATGACAGGGCGCATGGAATTCTCCTGGGCTTGAGGCTTGTGACCTGAAACTTGGGCTACCAAGCCATGGCGGCACTTACATGTCCTCGTCCTTCTCGACCTTCTTCCGCGTGGGATCTTCGAGGCAGACTTGGTCGCCTTCACTCAGGCCCGAAAGCACCTCCACGCGCTCCAGGGTGGCGAGGCCAGCCTTGACGGAGACGGATTCGAAGAATTCCTTCCAGTGCTCCGAAAGCCAGGTGAATTTTCCGCGGCCACCAAGAGCATCCTTGGCCCGCTTGTAGTCCTCGGGTTTGAGGGCCTTCTTCAGTCGGTAGACCACCGTCTGACCTTCCTTGCGGTGGAGGGCTTCCAGTGGAATCGACAGTGCCTTGGCCCGGCGTTCGCCCAGGATTTCCACATTGGCACTCATGCCGGTGCGGAAGGCTTCGGTGAGTTCATCCAGTGCCACTTCCACTTCAAAAACCTTGATCTTCTCGGCCAGCTTGGCGGCCGGAGCCACGAAGCGCACCTTGCCGGTGAAGGTTTTCTGCGGATAGGCGTCCAGGTTCACGCGAACGGGAAGGCCCACTTGCACTTTCGCGATATCCACTTCGTTGAGATTCACGCGAATGATGAGGCTCTTGAGATCGGCCACCGTGAAGACTACGGTACCGGCGCTGAAGCTGGAAACACCGCTGGTGATGGTATCGCCCAACTCGACACCCTTTCTGATCACCACGCCGTTCATGGGTGCCGTGACGCGGGCTCGCTGGCTGGTAGCGTTGCCGCTGATGGGAATGCCGCGATCCTCTACGATCTGGTAGCGAGTTTCAGCCGACTTGAAGGCTTCTTCCGCGAGATCACGAGTGGTTTTTGCACCGCGGTGTGCCTGCTCAGAAATCAGCCCTTCCTTGTAGAGCGAAGCCTGTTGCTCGAAATCGCGCTCGGCGTTCTTGAAGCTGACGCGGGCCTGGGAGAGGTTGCCCTTCACATCGGAAAGGGTCTGGGCCTGATTCACATCTGGCTCCACCTCGGCCAGCACCTCACCTGCCCTCACTACGGCACCCTCGCGTACTTTTAGTCCGACGATCTTGCCACTGACCGTGCTCTTCACATCCACCTTGGTGACGGGGTCCACCGCGCCCACCTCGCGCACACTGATCTGCAAATCTTCCTGCTGGACCTTGCCGAGGCGGAAGGGGGTGGCATCGTCTCCCTTAGTTGGTTTCCCGCCCTTTCCCGCGGCGAGCAGCACCGCCACGACCAGGACGCTGGAAGCACCCACGATCCACCACCGCTTTTTCATGGCAACCTCCGCTTGGAAAGAGTTCGAGCAAGTCGATGCACAACCTACGGAGGAGAGGATGGCGCCGTTTAGGATGGGGGGCTTCCACCATTCGGCCGCCTCCCGGGAAACATCGGCGAATGGTCGCAGGGCGCCGGAGAACGGTGTCACGATCCTCGAAAAGTCTCACCCATGAAAAGCGGGGCCCGACCAGGCCCCGCTTTTCATGAATCCAACCGCTTCAGATGAATTTGGTGGTGTAACGGGCGATCATCAGTTCCTCGTTCGTGGGGATGATGGCCACGGCCACGCGCGAATCCGGCGTGGAAATGAGGCGGTCGTCCTTGCGGCGAGTGTTGTTGAGGACTTCATCAATTTTCACGCCCAGCAGATTGGTAAGGCGACTGCAAACCCAAGAGCGGAGAATAGGGCCGTTTTCGCCGATACCGGCGGTGAAGGTGATTGCATCCAAGCCGTTCATGGCGGCGGCATAGGCGCCGACATATTTCAGGACCCCATAGCTGAGGACCTCGTAGGTCAGGCGGGCACGATCACTGGAATTAAGGGCTTCCTCGATCTCGCGGCAGTCGGAGGAGATGCCTGAGAGGCCCAGCAATCCAGACTGCTTGTTCAAGAGATTGTTGAGACCCTTGAAGTCCATGTTCTCCTTTTCCATCACCGTGAGGATCGCGCCGGGATCCACATTACCGCAGCGGGTGCCCATGATAAGGCCTTCCAAGGGTGTCAGCCCCATGCTGGTGTCGATGCTCTTGCCGCAATCCACGGCAGCGATGGAGCTGCCATTGCCCAGGTGACAGGTTACGATTTTGAGCTGTTCGAGCGGTTTGCCGAGCAGGACCGCGGTGCGCTCGGCCACATAGAGGTGACTGGTGCCGTGGAATCCATAGCGGCGCAGACCCAGTTTTTGGTTCAGCTCATAGGGCAGGCCGTAGGTGTAAGCATAATCGGGCATGCTGTGGTGGAAGGCCGTGTCAAAGACGGCGACATGGGGCACGCCGGGGAACATCTCCTGGGCCGTGCGGATGCCCATGCCGTGGGCGGGATTGTGGAGCGGCGCATAGAAGGCCAGTTCCTCGATCTCCTTGAGGACTGCAGGTGTGATCACCATGGGGTCACCGAAGTTCGGACCGCCGTGGGCCACGCGGTGGCCGACGCCTGCGACGTTCTCGTCTAGCAGCACGGTCTCGTGGAGCTTCTCCATGATGTGGCCGAGGGCCTGCCGGTGGTCTTTCATGTCCACTTCCAGGCGTCCCCTCTCACCCTGAACGCTCCAGCGGATGAAGCCCTCTTTGATCCCGATGCGCTCAGCGATGCCGTCGGCGAGTGATGTTTCCGTGGCCATGTTAATGACGTTGAACTTCAGGGAACTGGATCCTGCGTTCAGGGTCAGAATGATCATGGGGTTCTCCTTGGATCTGGACGGCGAAGAGCTTCATGGCCTGTCGGGCAGAGAAACTGAATGCGGGTGGGCCGGAGGCCCGACCCCTGCGTAACTCTTAAAAAAAGATCCGCATCCATCCAGTCCTGCCCAAGTGTAGAGGTTATTCGGCCGTCAAGGCAAAGCTGGCGAGAGGGTTTTGCGTTTTATCACTCCTGCTGAGCACAGGGAGACCAGGGCGCAGGATCCACACCTCGGAAGCGAAGGGTCCCCAGGGCAGTCCCCGAGGATACCCAGATGGGAAAGGGCGAAGTCGAAGCGCAAGGGATCCGAGGGATCGATGGAGCGGAGGGCCTCGGTGATCTCCATCGCCATTCGGCCGTCCGGGGTCGCACGGGAGCTGAGGCCTATGAGCCGGGCAGTTCGGGCAACATGTGTATCCAGAGGGATTACGAGGGCCTTTTTGCGATAACTGCGCCATTGGCCGAGATCGGGCCACCCGTCCCGCACTAGCCAGCGCAGGAACATGCGCCAGCGCTTGCAGGCCGAGCCTTCCATGGGGTCGGGCAGGGAGAACCGGATCCCATAACTGCCGGGCAGTTCGCGCCTGAGCCTCTGGACAAGCACCGAGAGGGCCTCTTCTGCGCTCTGGTCGGTGGTTGGCAAGAAGTATATTGCCATCCCCTGGCCGCCACTTTCGGCGTCGAGGCGCTTCCATGCCAGCATCCACTCGACCATGTCCGGCCGGGTATGGAACCGCCAGGCCCAGTTCGGCAGCGCCGCTTTCAGTGTCTTTCGCACCTCGGCAGCAGGCGTGTTGCGAAGCCAGTCGCTGGGGGAGGGCCCCAGGGGGGCCAGCACTCTCTGGATGGCTCGGAGCATGGGGGCGACCCGGCCGTAAGCCAGGGGGGCCGCGATCCACGCGGCAACCTCCCGGTCCCACGGGTCGTCAAAGGACCGTACGAGGCTCAGCGGGTCCGCTTCGAGGGCTCTGGGCTCGTGATACTTGACCACCAAGTCGCCCAGGGAGGCCCGGAGGGCCTTTATGCGATTAGGCTCCACGGCTTTTCTCAGGATCGGGGAATCCTGGCCAGCAATCCGTCCTTATCTGCGCTCAGAGTCGCGTTGAGGGCTGTGCCCACCCGCATGGCCCACCGCGCGCTGATGTCCCGCGGGCGGGTTTCCATTTCGGGTCGTAGGCTCTCGGGGATCACGGTCGTTTGCGACCATTGCAGGCGCCATTCCCTCGAATCCCCGCTGCAGTGGATCTCCACCGATTCGGATTGGACGTAGGGAAGGATCTGCCGTGTGAGTGCCCTGGCATAGCTCCGGAGGAGTTCCCCCGGCCAGCGGTCATCGGCAGGTTTTCCTCCGTAGAGGACCCGAAACTGGCGCCGGAAGAGCGTGCCCAGGGGCTTCAGTTGCTCCGCGAGTTGGTGTCGCCAGTCCAGCCCAGATTCCACCATGGAGTCCGGGAAGGTGCCCATGGCCAGATGGCGAGAGCGGTCAAGGGCCACCATGCCGTCCGAAATGACTGCCTCCAGGCGAGCTCGGTCCCTTGGGGTCAACGGCAGATGTGGCTCACTCAGTTCCAGGATGCCCTGGATTCCGCACAGCACATTGGCCAAGTCGTGGAGGGCCGATCTCATCAGGGCTTCAGAAGTTGGGTCCATGGGGCATCCTTAGTTGCTGGCGCCTGGCCGAGGATAAATGTAGACTTCTATCAATCCTAATGCAGAAAGGTTATTGCCCCATGCCCTCGGAGAACAAGAAACTCGGAGAAATGCTCGTTGAAGCGGGACTCATCAGTACCGCCCAGTTGCAGGAGGCACTCCGCCACCAGCGGATCGCTGGTGGCCGGACGGGGAGTAATCTCGTAGCCCTCGGCTTCGTGAGCGAGGACGTTCTGATGGATTTTCTGGCCCACCAGACCGGTGTGCCCCGACTGGATGTCCGGAACCTGGATGTGCCCACAGAGGTCCTCAAGCGGATCCCCCGGCGACTCGCGGACCAACTGAACATCCTTCCCGTCAGCCTCAAGGAGCCAAAATCTCTTGTGCTGGCCATGGTCGATCCCTCTGACCTGAACGCTATCGACAGCGCCCGCTTCGCCTCGGGGCTCAATATTGAACCGGTAGTTTTGTCGTATTCTTCGCTCAAACACGCCATTCCGGAACAGTACCGGAAACTGGACATGCCCGGCGGTGGCCCCATCGAGGTCGAATCGGTCGCGACAAGGGAATGTCTGCCCGTGTCCTTCGAAATCCCGCTGCACGCGGAACCCCATCCGTCGGACCCCCCGGTGGTGGTGAAATATGCCAGCGACCCCTTCTTCGACGTAGATCCGGCCGGGGAGGCGGCCACTGCGGTCACCAATCCGTTCAGTTTTTTTGTATCCGACCCCGCAGAGACCCTGGACTCACCCCGCCCGCCCGCCCGTCTGGTCTCGGATTCGCCCCTGGTCGTCCACTCCCGTTCCGTCGGTGCCCAACAATCGAGGCGCCTTGAAACCTTCAAGACCCGGACGCTGATCCTGGGCGTTATCAAGATGCTTCAGCGCCGTGGCATCTTGGGGGATGACGAACTCCAGCGCTTCATTACGAACCTGCTGGAAGCGGGCGAGATTAAGGACGAGTAACTCAATCGGGCATTCGGTCAGGATCAGATGCCCAGTTGCATGTGGGTCGGGTCGGCTCAGATTCTTTCGGGTGCGGGATGCTTGGCCGAACACGGCCTTGGCCCGCAGCGTCCGCAGCCTGAGGAGCATTTGCCTGGCCTTCGCAATTCGGCCGTGAGGGCGAAGGCGAAAAAACGGACCGCACCGGCAACGGCCATAAGGACGATCAAGGTCTGCAGGCTCATGTCATCTCACACGAATTTGAGCATCCGGCCGAAGTGGACGGTTAGGAAGGCCACAAGCCAGCCGAGCGCCAGCCCGTAGGCGATTGAGAACAAGGCCCATGCCCAACTTTGGGTCTCCTTGAGGATCATGCCGATCGTGCCCAGGCATGGCGTATAGAGCAGGGTGAAGACCATGAAGGCGAGCGCCGTGAGAGGCGTCATCCCGGAATGCCGCCTCAGCGTTTCCTGGAGTGGGCTCTGAGCGGTGGCTTCCCCAGCCTTCTCGGCCGGGGCTTGATGCACAACGGCCAGGGTGCCCACCACGATCTCCTTGGCGACGAAACCGGCGGTGAGGGCCACACCATCTTTCCAGGCTTCTGTGCGCGTGTGATCGGGGTCGAGAATGGGCGCCAGAAAGGGCTGGAGGATTTTGCCAAAGCGAGCGGCCAGGCTGGAATTCATGACCCGGCTTTCGTAAGCGAGTTGGACGGTTGCGATCTTTTCCGATTCCTCTGCAGGCGAGAGCTTTTGCCTGCGGACGGCTTCCTCCTGCTGCTGCCGTTCTGCCGTCCATTGTCGGTTGGCGATTCCTGGATAGTGAGACAGGAACCATACCAGGGTTGCTCCGGCAAGGATGACGGTGCCTGCGCGGGAAAGGAAGATGCGGCCTTTTTCCCACATGTGTATGAGGGTGCTCTTCAGGACCGGGAGGCGGTACGGCGGAAGTTCCATGACGAAGGGTGCGTTCTCTCCCCGGAAAAAGGTGAGGCGAAGCACCTTGCCCATCGTCATGGCGAGCCCAAAGCCCAGGAAGTGCATGGCGAGGATGGCGAAGGCTGCGTGAATCGGGGCGAAGAAGGTCCCCGCGATGACAATGTAGACCTGGAGGCGAGCGGAGCATGAAATCAGAGGGCTCACCAGAATAGTGATGAAGCGGTCCGTGCGGCTCTCGATGGTGCGGGTGGCCTGGACAGCGGGTACATTGCAGCCCGTTCCCATGATGAGGGGGATGAAGCTCTTCCCGTGTAGACCCATCACGTGCATCAGGCGATCCATGATGAAGGCGGCCCTGGCCATGTAGCCGGTGTCTTCGAGAAAAGCGATGCAGCCCATCAGTAGCATGATCACGGGCACGAAGACCACCACGGCGCCGACGCCTGGAATCACGCCGTCCACCAACAAGCTGGCCAGTTCACCTTGCGGGATGTGAGAGCTGACCCAGGTGTGGAGATGGGCAAAGCCGGCGGCGATCCAGTCCTGTGGGTACCTGCCTGCAACGAAGGTGAGGGCGTAAACCCCCACCATGATGGCGATGAAGATGGGGATCCCCAACCAGCGGTTTGTCAGCAGTGTGTCGATTCGGTCCGTCCGAGTGCGCTGACCGGTTCCGGTTGTCAGAACGGTTTCTCGCATCAGCCCGTGGGCGAATCCATAGCGCCGCTCAGCGAGTAGCGTGGTGCCGTCGGCACCCAGATGTTTTTCCAGGAACGCGAGGCTGGCCTCGACTTGGTTTCCGATCGCGATCCTGGCGTGGCTTTGCTCGACCAGGGCTTCGGCTTCGGGAGCATGGTCGAGGAGTTGCAGGGCAAGCCAACGCGGAGCCCGCTCGGCGACCAAGCGCTCGTCGCGGGCAATCTCCCGCTCCAGTTTCGTGAGTTCTCGGTCGATATCCTCCCCATACGCGACGGTGATGGGACGCACGGTGGACTCCTGGCGGGCGAACACTCGGAGGATGGCCTCCTTGAGTTCCTCCATGCCATCCTCGCGGTTCCCCACCGTGGGGATGACCGGGCCGCCCAAAAGCGTAGAGAGGGCCTTCAGGTCGATCCGAATACCCTGACGCTCGGCATCATCCACCATGTTGAGTGCAAAGACCATGGGGCGGCGGAGTTCGAGCAGGTGCGTGGTGAGGTATAGATTGCGCTCCAGGTTCGAGGCGTCCAGGACATTCACGATGACATCTACCTCGGGTGCCGAGAGGAAGCGTGCGGCGATCCGCTCATCCTCACTCTGTGCGGCCAAGGAGTAGGTGCCCGGAAGGTCCACCACCTCGACTTCAATCGAACCCATTAGGCATAGGCCGCTGCGGCGTTCGACCGTGACGCCCGACCAATTGCCGACATGGTGTCGGGCTCCGGTCAACGCGTTGAAGATCGAGGTCTTGCCAGAGTTGGGGTTCCCGGCGAGGGCAACCGTCACCATCAGGCGTTCTCCACCAGGATGCAGTCGCTCTCTTCGCGTCGGAGTGAGAGGTGGTAGCCCATGATGATCAGTTCCATCGGATCCCCGAGTGGCGCAAGCTTTTCAACCTTCAGGTGGGCCCCCGGAACGAAACCCATTTCCAGGAGTCTTTTCCGGATGGAGCCTTGGGTGTGAATCTGCAGAACCCTAGCTTCCTCACCCGGAAGCAACTCACTCAGCCGTTTGAATGTAATATGAGACATGATCTCAACCTCATTTCGGAGTCTAACACCCACGCCGAAGATGGCAAGGCACCGCCCTGAGACCTGTGTCACAACCTGTTCCGATACAATGCAATCGACGCCGAATCCAATGTTTACCACTCTTCCGAACATCCTGACGCTTTTGCGCATCCTTGCGGTGCCCTTCTTCGCGATCGCCCTATGGTATGGGCACGCGCTGGAGGCTTGCCTGATCTTCATGGGAGCCGGGTTCACGGATCTGTTGGACGGCTTCATCGCCCGCCGCTTCAACCAGTGCTCTGAGCTGGGCGCGATCCTGGATCCGGCCGCAGACAAGCTGCTGATGACCACGGCCTTCATCCTCATGGCGCTGCCCGGGACTCCGCCGTTTGCCAGGATTCCCGTTTGGGTCTCCATCCTGGCCATCTCACGGGATGTCACGATGTCCCTCGTGGCCCTCCTGGCCTTCGATCGTCTGGGGAGAGATCGCTTGAAGCCGACCCTTCTGGGGAAATTCACCACGGCCACGGAACTCGGAGCGATCTCCTGCGGGCTGCTGGCCAACGCGGTGGGTCCGCGCCAGTGGACGGGCTGGTTGCTCCCCTGGGGCTACTACCTGGTCGCCCTGCTCGTGCTCACCTCCGGCCTGCACTACTTTTTCCGAGCCACCCAGTCGCGGGGGCGTTCCGCCTGAGCGGAGCACTCCCGGCTTGGTGCATGATGGAATTCAGGGCCTGATCTCGCCCGGGAGGAGCTGTCGAAGCGTGTCGAAGAGACCTGCGATTTTCATCGACCGGGATGGGACTCTTAACGAGGAAGTGGACCACCTTCATCGCCCCGAGGAAGCGGTACTTACCCGGGCGGCGGGACAGGCCATTGCGACTCTGAACGCCCGCGAAATTCCGGTTCTCATCATCACGAACCAGGCGGGTATCGGGAAAGGGAAGTTTGGATGGAAGGACTACGAAGCGGTGATGCACCGTTTGGGAGAACTCCTGTCCGTGCATCGCGCTCACATCGATGGAGCCTATGTCTGCCCATTCCACCCAGAGGCTCAGGCCGATTACCGGCATGAGGATCATCCGGAGCGAAAACCGAATCCCGGCATGATCCTGAGGGCGGCTGAGGAACACGGCGTCGACTTGTCCCGGTCATGGATGATCGGGGACAAACATATTGACCTTGAGGCCGGCCGGAATGCGGGTTGTCGCGTCGCCTTGGTCCGTACGGGCCATGGCAGCAAGGTCAATCCGGCACTCGCGGATCTCGTGGCGGACGATCTCGCCGAGGCCATTGATCGGATCTTGGCTACATGGCCCTGATCGAGAAGGGAAACCTGGTTCCGGGGCGGATCCTGAGACGCTACCAGCGCTTTCTGGTGGACGTGGAGTTGGATGATGGCCGCCTCGTCGTGGCCCATTGTACCAATACGGGAGCCATGACCACCTGTTGGGAGCCTGGGGATCTCGTGCTCCTGGAACCGGCCGTGAATCCTGCGCGCAAGCTCAAGTTCACCTGGGTTGCGTGTCGTCGCGAGGGCACCTGGATTGGTGTGGAGACGGGCGTCCCCAACAATGTGGTCGCCGAAGCGGCCCGCCAGGACAGCCTGCCGGGCCTGCCGGGTCTGCGGGAGATTCGCACTGAAGTGAAATACGGGCTCGAGAACAGCCGCGTCGATGTCTGGGCCCTGGATGCCGAGGGTCGCCAGGTCTACATCGAGGTGAAGAACACGACACTGAAGATCGGCGACTTGGCCTGCTTCCCTGACGCCGTGACCCAGCGAGGTCTCAAGCATCTCCGAGAACTCCAGGGGATGGTGCGACTGGGACACAGGGCTGTCATCGCCTTCTTCGTGCACCGGGAGGATGTGTCTGCGTTCGACGCCGCCCGGGAGATCGATCCCGGGTATGCCCAGGAGCTGGATTCCGCGGTCCATAACGGTGTCGAATTGCTTCCCGTCAAGGTGCGGATTGAAGCCAGCGAGGAATACCCCGGGTGCTGGGCCCTCGGATGGTGCTTGACTGGGCTGTTGCCGTGGGCCAGGAGGGCCTGACAAATGGCCGGGTTGTGACCAATCTCAATGGGTGGTTTGTCTTCTGTCTGAATTAGAATCGAGACATTTCGTAACGCAATTCTCCCGGGAGAACCCTATGGCCAGTGCGAAAAAACAGACGCCCTTGTTTGATTGGCACAAGTCGCACGGAGCCAACCTCGTCGAGTTCGGCGACTACCTCATGCCCGTCTGGTATGCCAGCGCTCGGAACGAGCACCTGGCGGTCGTCTCCCTGGCCGGGCTGTTCGATACAAGCCATATGGCGACCCTCCGTGTGTTTGGAAAGGACGCATTCGAATTGCTGCAGTGGTGCTTCACGCGCAACCTGAACGCCTGTGTTGGCAAGGACAATGCGCCGCTCACCGACGGCAGGTGCGTGTATGGTGCGTTCCTCGACGAGTACGGCAATGCGATCGACGACAGCCTCGTCTACAAGATCATCGACGGGGAATACATGGTCGTAGTCAATGCGAGCATGGGCGGCCTCGTCGCCAAGCACGTGGCCGAGCAGGCGAAGGGCCGGGACGTGAACGTGATCGACCTGACCGACCAGCTCGGCAAGATCGACATCCAGGGGCCAGCCTCGATCAAGGTGATGGCGAAGATCCTGAGGAACCCCGAGGCGGTGTTCGACAAGCTCCCCTACTTCTCGGCGAAGGGGCACTTCGATCCCGCGTCGACACTGGCAGGGCAGGTGCAGCTGGCCGACGGCACCCCGATGCTGCTGTCGCGTTCGGGCTACACCGGTGAGGTGGGCTTCGAGCTGTTCGTGGAGCGGGCCCACACCGTGAAGGTTTGGGAAGCCATAGTGGCGGCGGGGGAGGAGTTTGGCCTGACGCCGTGCGGCTTGGCGGCCCGCGATTCGCTGCGCACGGGAGCCGTGCTGCCGCTCTCGCACCAGGACATCGGGCCGTGGACCTTCATCCACCACCCCTGGCCCTTCGCGCTCCCGTTCACGCCTGCCGGCGACGGCTTCACGAAGGCCTTCCATGGGTCCGCCGCCCTTGAAAAGGCGTCCGACGCGCCGTACACCCTGACCTTCGTTGGGCACGACCTCCGGAAGGTGGATGCGCACAACGCCAGAGTGTACCTGGACGGAAAGGAGATCGGGACCGTCCTGACCTGTGCCACCGACATGGCCATTGGGCGGCACGAGGGCAAAATATTCAGTATCGCGTCCCCCGAAAAGCCGGCGGGCCTCGCCATCAAGGGTCTCTGCTGTGGCTTCATCAAGGTCGGATCGAAGCTTGCGCCCGGCACCGCCGTGGAGATCAAGGACGGGAAGCGCGCGATCCAGGTGGTGATCGAGACGGACGTCCGGCCCGATCGCACCGCGCGGAAGGCGCTGAAGACCTTTCTGTGAGATCGCGAAATCGTTCGGGCCGTCTTAATGAGCGTGCCACCCTAAAGCTCGCCCACCCATCGCTAAATCCAAGTCCTAGTACACTGATCCCATCCCTTTGGAGGTTCCCATGTTTCCTGCCGACTGCCAGTACACCAAGAACCACGAGTATCTGAAGCCTCTGGGTGATGGGACGGCCCTCATCGGGATCACTCACTACGCTCAGGAAGCCCTTGGCGATGTCGTGTTCGTTCAGCTTCCCGAGGTTGGGGCCGCCATGGCGGCGGGTGAAGAGTTCGGCACCGTGGAATCTGTGAAAACCGTTTCCGAGTGCTACCTCCCCTCCGATGGTGAGGTGCTCGAGGCGAACGGCGAACTCGAGGCCCATCCCGAGTTCGTGAACGAGGATCCTTACGGCAAGGGCTGGATGCTGAAGATCAAGCTGGTCGGTTCCATAAACCCTGAACTCCTGGATGCTAAGGCCTACGAAATTCATGTCGTCAGCGAGGCACTCTGAGTGCCTTTCCGACCGGGCCGCCGCCTGGGACTGTTGGTCCTGTTCCTCGCCGCCTTCGGAGTGGCGGGGGGGGGCGGCAGTCTGTCGGCCGCCCAGGTAGTGGTCACTCAGTCCGAAGTCGAAGCAGTGCCTCCGCATGCATCGGCTGTCTCGCGACTGAGAACGCTGATCGAGACCGCTGAAAGATCCGTTGAGGCAGAGGAATGGGACACGGCCTCTTCGGGGGCTGATGAGGCCGAGATTCTGGTGGCCGACTGGTCCCCAGAGGTCCTGCGGCGACCGGATATCCTGCCGCTGATCGAGCGTCTGCGAGTCCTGCAGCGCCAGATCCAGGAAGAGTCGACTCCCGACGATGGTCTGAGAATGGCCGAAGAGATCGTGGCACTTTCGCCCGCCGAATTGAAGGCCGAGCGGGATCAGGTTCTTGCCGCAGAGCAGGGGGCCGACTTCGATTTCCCCATCGATCTCAATGCTCAGGTGCTGGCTTGGGTGCGCAGCTTTACCGCCGACAAACGAGGGTTTGTGGAAGGCGCGCTCTCCAGGGCAACTCAATACATGCCCATGATCAAGCAGATCTTTGCGGAAGAAGGCGTGCCCCAGGATTTGGCCTATCTCGCGGTCATTGAATCCGGCTTCAAGAACACCGCTCGCAGCCGAGCGAAGGCCGTAGGCATGTGGCAGTTCATCCGTTCGACCGGGCGCATGTACGGGCTTAATGGCAATGCCTGGGTGGAAGAACGCCGCGATCCAGTGAAGGCCACACGCGCTGCGGCAAAGTATCTGAAAAAACTCTACGAGCGGGAAGGCGACTGGTATCTCGCGTTGGTGGGCTACAACGCTGGACCTCTCACGACAGACCGCGCCTCTCAGGGCTTGGGTAGCCGCAACTTCTGGGACATGGCGCGCAGTCGTGTTTTGCGCACCGAGACTAAACAATACGTGCCGAAGCTGTGTGCTGCGATTCTCGTGGGACGCTTCCCGGAGCGCTACGGACTCAGCCTTGTCCAGATGCGGCCCTATGCCTTCGAGGCAGTGGAAGTGGACCGGATGACCAGCCTGCCGGTCCTTGCGAAGTACGCTGGCACGAATGTCGAGCTGCTGAAGGAGTTGAACCCAGAGCTTCTTCGCGCCTCTACGCCTCCGGGGCGCTATGTGCTTCGGGTACCACCCGGAACGGGCAGTACGACCGCTCGCGCTCTGACGAGGATCCCTGGGGGGGAGCGGGTGGATTTCAAAGGCTACGCGATCCGCAAGGGCGACACCCTGGCGAAGGTGGCAGCCCGCTTCAAACTTAGCCCGGAGGATCTGCTTGCGGCGAACGGCATCACGAAGGCTCAGTTCAAGCAGGGCCGGAGGATCAAGCTTCCGCCACCCTCCAGTTTTCCCATCGACGAGATCGATCTCAAACCATTCGCAGAACGGGCCAAGGTGCTTGCTGAGCAGCCACTGGAGCCCTTGCCCGCCATTCCTGGCTCACCGGGGACCGGAGGGAGTGGCAACACCAATAGTGCATCGACACCTCCAATCCAGGTCGCGCCCGAGGCAGGTGAGCCATCTGGAAGCTTGCCTTCGGTCCCAGTTCCCGTGCGCACGAAGGCGCCCGAACCCATGGCTGTAACTCCAACTTCCCCAGTGTCCTCCGTGGTCGGCTCCGGGAAACCCGATACCGTCCGGCCCAGGTTCCATCGGGTGAAGCGGGGGGAGACACTATTTTCCATCAGTGTGCGGTACGGTCTGGAACTTGGTGATCTCCGAAAGTGGAACAAAATCAAGGGCGGCAAGCTCCAGATCGGCCAGAACCTGCGATTGCAAAAGCCCTGAACTCCCTGCCCGTTTTTTTCGCTTGATCGTGCCCGCAACCCGTGGGAGACTAGTATTTCCTGGGGCTATAGCTCAGCTGGGAGAGCGCTTGCATGGCATGCAAGAGGTCATCGGTTCGATCCCGATTAGCTCCACCAAAATCGGCCGCCTTTGGGCGGCCGATTCGTTTTATTCCCCCCTGCGCTCAAGCCTCAAGCTGTCTGTGGAATGCGGAAAGCCGATCATGCTCGCTAGTCTCAACCACGCCCACCTACGTTTCGGCCCTCAGGAAGTCCTGAAGGATGTCACTTGGGTGCTGCAGGAAGATGAGTGCTGGGGCGTCATCGGCCGCAACGGCGCGGGGAAGAGTACGCTCTTCAAGGTGCTGCTGGGCCAACTGGAACTGGATGGCGGTGTCGCCGTGCGCCCCTCCAGGGAACGCGGCATCCGCATGGGGCATTACGCTCAGGATCTGGAGCCTGAGACCGATGGCGGCGTGCTGGATGAGACGCTTGCGGCCTTTGGTGAAATCGAGGCGCTGCAGCGTTCCATGCGCGATCTTGAACACCGCATGTCCGAAGTGGGCGCGGACCTGGAAACGGTGATGCCGCAGTATCAGGTCGCCACCGAAGCCTTCGAGCGCCTCGATGGATTCACGATCCGAGCGCGTGCGGAAGGCATTCTCTTCGCGCTGGGCTTCACCCTGGACCTGCTCGACAAGAAGGTCTGTGAACTCAGCGGTGGCCAGAAGAGTCGCGTGATGCTAGCGAAGGCCATCCTGCAGGGCCAGGATCTGCTGCTCCTGGACGAGCCGACGAACCATCTGGATCTGCCCAGCCTGCGCTGGCTCGAGAGCTTCCTGAACGACACCACCGCTACGGTGGCTGTCATCAGCCATGACCGCTACTTTCTGGATGGCGTTGCTACCAGCATCCTCGAGATTGAAGCTGGCCGCAGCCGTGCCTATGAAGGCAGCTATACCGAGTTCATGGAGAAGAAGGAGCAGGAACTCGAGATCGCTGAGCGTCATTTCGAACAGCAACAGGGCTACATCAAGCGCCAGGAAGATTACATCCGCCGCAATATCGCGGGGCAGAACACGAAGCAGGCCCGTGGACGTCGCACGCACCTTGCTAAGCTTCAGCGCATCGACAAGCCGCTTCGCGACCGTCGCAAGGTGAAGTTCAGTTTTCCTGAGACCCAGCGAAGCGGAGACACGGCTCTGGTTCTTGAGAAGGTGAGCGTGGGCTGGGATGGCGTACCCCTCTTCGCGCCCCTCGAGCATCTGCAGGTGAAACGCGGGCAGAAGCTTGCCATCGTGGGATTCAATGGCACCGGCAAATCCACGCTACTCAAGGCCATCTCGGAAGAGATTCCTTTCCTCGCTGGCACCTGCCGGCTCGGCAGCCAGGTGAAGCTGGGCTACTTCGATCAGCACCACAAGAACCTGGATCCCCGCAATTCGGTCTTCCAGCAGATTCAGGCTGTGATCCCCATGGCGCCCAAGCAGGATGTCTTGGGCTTTCTGGCCAAGTTTCAGTTCCGTGGGGATGATGTGGACAAGCCTGTCACGGTGCTTAGCGGTGGGGAGCGCGCGCGACTCTCCATCGCCACGCTGATCCGGGAAGGCGTGAACCTGTTGATGCTGGACGAGCCCACCAACCACATGGACATCCACTCCATGGAGGCCATGGAGGACACGATTCTCAGCTTCACGGGAGCCGTGGTGCTTGTTACCCACGACCGCTATCTGCTGGGGCGCATCTCCGACTCCCTGCTGCGCATCCATGAAGGCAAGGCGGAATTCCGGGAAGGCAGTTACGAGGAACACCAGGCTTGGGTGGATCTCGATCTTGGTCATGAACCGACCGACGAAGATGAGCCCCATGCCAAGCCCAGAATGAAGGAAGTCCCTAAGGCCAGGGAAGCGACGAAGACCGTCCCAGTTCCATTGAAGCCGGTCGCCATCGACAAGGAACGTCAGAAGAGAGCGAAGCGGCAGGAGCGCCTGATCGGCGAAGCCGAGGCGAAGGTTGCAGAACTGGAGGCCAAGGCCGCAATGCTAAACGACGAACTGGTCTCGGTGGATCCCTCCGACTGGAAGAGCTTCCAGGAAAAGACGGAGGCGTTGAAGGCCATCGAGATGGACCTCGCCTACGCCATGGCCGACTGGGAGGAGCGGCAGCGCTCCTTGGAGGCGCTCTGAGTCTGGTTGAATTTCAAGGGTGAGCTATAGAACCGTCCCCCGACCCACGGCCACCACATAGTCGTCCGTGCCTGGAATGGACACGGTCTTGAGTCCCCGGCTCTGGTCCTTCTCGCGGTCATAGCCGATGGTGGTTCCTTCCCGGAGGGTCACGTTCCGGTCCAGGATGGCGTTGCGAACGTGGCAGTGCCGGCCGATGGAGGTCTCCAGGACTTTTTCCTTGCGCAGGCTGCCCCCGAAGATCACGGAGTACTCCACCAAGGCGTGGCTATGCACAATCGTGCCTGCACCGAGCACACTGGTTCGGACCGTGGCTCCAGAGACGATGACCCCCTCCGCGACGATGGAGCGCAAGGCCATGCCGACCCGGGAGCCCTCCTCGTGCACGAACTTGGCTGGTGGGAAGAAGGTGGGACTTCGGAAGAAGGGCCATCTTTCGCCGTATAAGGAGAAGGGGGGCTTGACCGACACAAGGTCGATGTTGGCCTGCCAGAGAGAGTCGAGCGTGCCGACATCGCGCCAGTAGCCGGCATCCTCCGTGAGCTTGAGTTCCTTGACCCACTTGCCGTCGCGGGAAACGGCGACGAAGTCCTCGATCTGGTTCAACGCCGAGAAGTCATACGCGTAGACCCCTTCACCCGCCTGCACCATGGCCGGGATCACATCCTTGCCGAAATCCACGAGGTCATTGTCCAGCCACCGATGCAGCGCCCCATTCTCGAAAATGTAGATGCCCATGGAGGCCATGCAATCGGTGGTGCCGGGAAGGCATTTGGGATGGGCGGGCTTTTCCTCGAAACCGACGATTCGCCCGTGTTCGTCGACCTCCAGCACTCCATATTCACCGGCTGCGACGGAGGCGGGAACCCGCAAAACCGACACGGTGAGGGCCGCGCCGCGTTCCTCGTGGAATTGCCGGAGGAGCCGGTAGTCCATCTTGTAAACATGGTCCCCAGCCAGGACGAGGAGGTGATCCGCGGCGACGCTGTCAATGAAACCCAGGTTCTGGCGGATGGCATCGGCGGTGCCCTTGTACCACTGGTTGCCTAGCTGCATCTGGGCCGGAATCTCTTCGATGAACTCATCCAGACGCGAGGAAAGGAAATTGAAGCCGGTCGTGAGATGGCGACTAAGGGAGCGGGACTTGTATTGGGTGAGCACCAGGATCTGGCGAACGCCGGAATTGATGCAGTTGCTGAGTGGGAAATCGATGATCCGAAAGATCGCGCCGAAGGGCACAGCGGGCTTTGTCCGGACATCCGTGAGGGGCCGCAGCCGCTCTCCCATTCCTCCCGCCATGATGACTGCGAGCGTTCGCGTTGCCATCCCACACTCCTTCGCGCATAGCTGTGAATCCTGGGTGACCCATCTGGTAGATATGAGACAAGTATAGACAGGACGCAAGGACAGACGCGGATTGGATTTATTCGAATTGGACGAAGCAGGGGCATGACCGGCGTGTTCACTGCCACTGACTGAAATCCGCCACCCGCAGGAAAGTCTTGCGGAGTCGGTGGAGCAGCGACAGGCGCGCGCTGCGGAGGGCGGCATCCTCGCACTTCACCATGACTGAATTGAAGAAGGCCTCCAGGGGTTGGACCAGTTCGGCGAGGGAATTGAGCAGGGCCCCGTGATCCGGAGCCATTTCCAGCCGGATCAGGTGGGCGGCGAGGGCCTTCTCTTCGTCCTGCTGGAGCAGGGCGGCATCGAACTCCTCCCGGGGTTCCTCGTCCTTCAGGATGTTGCCGATGCGCTTGGCGCTTTGGGCGAGGCTGGCGAAGCGGGCGTCCTCGGCGAATTGAGAAAGCGCCTCGCAGCGTGCCCGCAAATCCTTCAGGTCGGACCAGCCCGCCGGCAGGGCCGAGCGGCGCACCGGCCCCGGCAAGCCGGAATGCTCAAGCTGATAGGCCACGCGATCCCGGAAGAAAGTGAGCAGGGCTTCCCTGGACTCCGATTCAGGCTTCACGGCCCGGGCCTTGACGGCGCCGAGTCCCTCTTCCACCAGATCGGCGAGGTTCAGGGTCCAGCCCTGCTCCCAGGCGATCCGCACGATGCCTTGACCGGCACGGCGCAGAGCCAGGGGATCCTTGGAGCCGGTGGGGATCTGGCCGATGGCGAAGCAGCCGACCACGGTGTCCAGCTTGTCGGCCACGGCCAGCACGCCACCCATGGGGGTCGTTGGGATATCTCCTTCCGCGCTCACCGGCTGGTAGTGCTCCTTCACGGCCATCCAGACATCTTGCGGCTGGCCTTCGTTTCTGAGGTATTCGCCTCCCATGACGCCCTGGAGCTCCGGGAATTCACCCACCATCAGCGTGACGAGATCGGCCTTGCAGAGCCGCGCGGCCTCCCGGGCCAAGGCGACATCGAGGCCCCGGTCGGCGGCGAGTTTCTCGGCGATGCGGGTGATGCGCTCGGTCTTTTCCACATAGCTGCCCAGTTCGCGGTGGAAGGTGAGGTGGGAGAGCTTCTCCAGGCGAGTCTCGAGGCGCGTGCGCCGGTCCTCGGCAAAGAAAAAGCGGGCGTCGTATAGCCGGGCTTTGAGCACCCACTCGTTGCCACCCTTGACGAAGCCCTGGGGATCATCAGGGCGGTTGGCAGCGGTGAGGAAACAAGGCAGCAGTTCGCCCTTGTCGTTCTCGATGCAGAAGGACTTTTGGTGCTCCTTCAGGCTGGTCACCAGCACTTCTTTGGGCAGATCCAGGAAGGAAACCGGAAATTCGCCGCGAATGATTTTGGGGCATTCCACGATCTC
The DNA here is from genome assembly GCA_903868115.1 of uncultured Holophagaceae bacterium. Taxonomy (GTDB): domain Bacteria; phylum Acidobacteriota; class Holophagae; order Holophagales; family Holophagaceae; genus JAYREN01. The sequence continues at coordinate 13,136 of CAIPUA010000302.1, read as the reverse complement.
AGCCAACACGTCCAGAAGTTCTTCGTCCTCGACCACTTGGCCGGCCACTTCTGCCGCAAGCCGCTTCAGTTGATCGTCCATGAGGCGGCGGCGCTTGCCGAAGGCGGCAACCACGCCCGCAGATTCCAGCGTGGTCTCGTAGGCTTCTGGGTGTTTGATCGCCATGGCTTCCGGATGATCCCGGTGGTACAGGCGATGACCCCAGGTGGTGGCACCGGCCTTCACGCCATCGATCTCGATGGGCACGATTTCGTGGCCGAAGAGGCAGAGGATGTTGCGGATGGGGCGGACGAATTCGAATTCGCTGTAGCCCCACCGCATGGCCTTTGGGACATGGAGGCCCGAAACCAGGCCTGGCAGGGCCTCGGTCAGAAGCTGGAGCGTGGGCCTTCCCTCCTTCTTGAGCGTGACGACCGCGCAGGGTTCTTTCTTGCCTGTCGGCTGTTCGAAGCGCACAGCGCTGAACTCGATGCCCCACTTCTCCGCGAATTTTTGGCCCGTCTGGGTCGGCATGCCGCTCTCGTCCACGCACATCCGCTGCGGGGGTCCAACCTGGATTTCGATCTGGTCCGCCTGGGCTACGGGCAGGCCTTCGACGCGCCAGGCCAGTTTGCGGGGGCTGTAGAAGAATTCGGTGCGCAGTTGATCCAGCTTCTGCTCCAAGGCCCAGGCCTTGAAGGCCTCCGCGAATTCACCCGAGAGCGATTTCAAGAACCGCGCGGGGATTTCCTCGCAGTGCAGTTCCAACAGGAGGGTGCGGGTGTCCATCACTTCACCTCCTGGGCGGCGTCGGCTTTCGTGGTCTCGTGCTCCAGGTAGGCCCGGGCGCAGGCGCAGGCGAGATCGCGCACCCGCTTGATGATGCCGGGGCGTTCGGTGGTGCTTACGGCGCCTCGGGCGTCCAACACATTGAAGGTGTGACTCATCTTGAGGGCCTGATCGTAGGCGGAGAGGAAGTGACCGTGGTCCTTGACCATTCGCCAGCCCTCCTTCTCGTATTCGGTGAAGAGCATCCAGTGCAACTCGAGGTTGGCGTGCTCGAAGCTGTAGGCGCTGAGCTCGAATTCCTCACGGTGGCGTACATCCCCGTATTTGATGGGGAAGATTCCCTGGTCGGTGGTTATCTCGCCCCAGGTGAGATCGAAAATATTGTCGATGCCGGTGAGGAACATGCAGATGCGCTCGATGCCGTAGGTCAATTCGGCGCTCACGGGGCGGCAGTCGATGCCCGCCACCTGCTGGAAGTAGGTGAACTGGCTGATCTCCATGCCGTCCAGCACCACCTGCCAACCCACGCCCCAGGCGCCCAGAGTGGGGCTCTCCCAGTTGTCCTCCTCGAAACGCAGATCGTGCTTGCGCATATCGATGCCCAGAGCCTCGAGGGAGGCGATATACATCTCCTGGACCTTGGCGGGGGAGGGCTTGAGAATCACTTGGAACTGGTGGTGTTTGTAAAGGCGGAAGGGGTTCTCGCCGTAGCGGCCGTCCCCGGGGCGGCGGCTGGGCTCCACATAGCCCACGTTCCAGGGCTTGGGCCCCAGGGCCCCGAAGAAGGTCAGCGGATTCATGGTGCCCGCGCCCTTCTCGATGTCGTAGGGCTGGCCCACGAGGCAGCCGCGGTCGGCCCAGTAGCGCTGGAGCCGGAGGATCAGTTCTTGGACATGCATGGGAAACCCGCGAAAAACCTAGATTCTATCGGGATTCTGTCGCGAATCCGAAGTTCACTGATAGAATATTTTTTTTCATCGGGAACCTCATGTCTAATAAAATTGCCCTGATCGCCATCGGCGGAAACGCCCTGCTCAAGGAGAAGGAGCAGGGACTCCAGGAGGAGCAGTTGGAGAACGCGCGGGAATGCGCCGAGATGTTCGCCAACGTCATCCAGGCGGGCTACAGCCTCTGCGTGGTCCACGGCAACGGACCCCAGGTGGGCAACATCCTCATCCAGCAGGAAATGGGCGCCAATAAGATCCCGCCCTACACGCTCGATATCGCGGATGCCATGACCCAGGGCTCCATGGGCTACATCATCGAGCGGATGCTCATCAACCGGCTGCGCTACATCAAGCATGCGTGTCCGGTCACCACGGTGCTCACCGAGGTGGTGGTGGACAAGGAAGATCCAGGCTTCGAGAACCCCACCAAGCCAGTGGGGCCCTTCTACACCGAATTCCGCGCTGTGGAGCTCCAGAAGCAGAAGAAGTGGCACATGAAGGAGGACGCGGGCCGCGGCTGGCGCAAGGTCGTGCCCTCGCCCAAGCCCCTGGAGATCGTCCAGTTGGAGGCCGTGAAGCTCCTGCTCGGGGCCGGTCACTGCGTCATCGCCGGGGGCGGCGGGGGCATCCCCGTGATTCGCGATGCCAGCGGCTTCCTGGTGGGCGTTGAGGCCGTCATCGACAAGGATCGCCTCTCCTCGCTGCTCGCCGAGCAGCTGGGGGCGGATACTTACGTGATCCTCACCGGCGTGCCCAAGGTGGCCGTGGACTTCGGAAGGCCCACCCAGAAATGGGTTGATCGGATGACGGTCGAGGAGGCCCGCCAGCACCTGGCCGATGGGCAGTTCCCTCCGGGCTCCATGGGCCCCAAGATCGAATCCGCCATCGCCTTCATCGTGGCCGGGGGCCACGAGGTGCTGATCACCAGCCCCGAGGCCCTGGGTCAGGAACCCTACGAGACGGTCGGTACGCGGATCGTGCGGGACTGATTTGCCGTTTTCACGACAAAGGAGCGCGAGAATCGGGCTCCTTTGTTGAAGTTGGAAAATGAAGGGAAAGGGGAAGTCATGTGCGCCATCCGGTTGTAATCAACTGCTGGCGCTGGTTGCCGCCATGACCGCCACGAGGGCGGCTGCAGACGCCGCGCTGCTCATCCCTGAACGGCTCCCGGTGCGGTGTCCGCGCTGGGGAGGACGAAGATAATGCACTATTCGCTGTAGCGTTGTTTCAACGCTTTTTCCTGGAGTTGGAGCGCCTCGGAGCGGACCTTCAAGGCATTGGCACGGTCGGCGAGGTCGAGCAATTGTGTGCCTGACTCGGGGGATGAAAGAGCCTTCTTCATGGTGTGCATCAAGTCCAGGCCTGCATCCAGGCTCGCGAGACTCTCCTTGTGATAGGCGGCGCAAGGTTGGGGTGGCGTAATGGCCGACAGGCGACTTCGGGCTGTTTGAGCTTGCTGGATCATGCCATCGAAGCCCGAGGTGTCCCCTTTTCCCAGACCCATCACGACTCGTTGGGCCATGGCCTCGGGGTCCCCGCTCGCTTCCGGTTGGATGTTTTGGACGGTCTGTAAATAGGCCGCCACCGCAGCGCGCGTGGAGTCGCCCTGGGGGATTGCGATACCCAAAGGAATCACCACGGATGAACCTGCTCCAGCGGGCCGCGGCAGCTCGGCTTGCCCGGTACCCTCCGCACCCGGGATCGGTGCCACGATTGGAGCTTCTGGCGCGGGCTGAGAGACGGACTCCGCAGCCAAAGCGGGGCTTGCGGAGGGAAGAAGCGCCGAGACACCCGTGCCACCCGATTCCTGTGGGTGCCTCATCAGTTCGCTACGACCCGATTCCCGGCCCAGGAGAAAAACCATTCCGAGCACTGCCGCGCCAGCAACCGCCACCAATGCAGCCAGCAGGCCTTTCGGGATCTGGACCTTGGACATCATCGCCTGTTTGTTCTCCTAGCTCTGATCTTTGGGTTCCCAGCACGCGGTATTGGGGATGCCCAGCTCGCAGGGGTCGAAGCTGAGTGGAGTGCCCGCCTTCTCCTGGCGTTCGTAGTCCCGCAGCACCTTTATGCCCGTGGGGGCCAGCAGCAGGATGGCCACGATGTTGAGCCAGGCCATGAGCCCCACGCCGATATCACCCATGCCCCACATGAGGGACGCGGTGCGTACGGCGCCGAAGTAAGTCATGCCCAGCAGACCCACGCGGATAGCGGCAATACCCCATTTGGTGTTGCGGCCCCGCAGCAGGAATGCCACGTTGGACTCGGCGTAGTAGGCGTAGGCCATCAGGGTGGTGAAGGCGAAGAAGAAGAGCGCCACCGCCACGAATGCCGGCCCGAAGCCCGGCAGCACGGTATCCACGGCCCGCTGGGTGTAGAGGGGGCCGTGCTCCACCCCCGGGATGTTGGAAACCAGGAAGCCGCCCCGGCCATCCGTCACGTTGTACTGACCCGTGAGCAGCACCATGATGCCTGTGGCGGTGCATACCCCCAGGGTGTCTACATACACAGAGAAGGCCTGCACTAGGCCCTGCTGGGCGGGATGGGCCACCTCGGCGGCGGCGGCGGCCTGGGGGCCAGTGCCCTGGCCCGCCTCGTTGCTGAAGATGCCGCGCTTCACGCCCCAGGCGATGGCGGAGCCGGCGATGCCGCCGAAGGCCGCGTGCATGCCGAAGGCCGAACTGAAGACCAGCCGCAGGACTTCCGGCACCCGCTTGATATCAATGATGACGATGGTCATGGCCATGAGCATGTAGCCCAGGGCCATGAAGGGCACGGCCAATTCAGCGACTCGGCCGATGCGTTTCACTCCGCCGAAGATGATGAGGGCCAGAAGGCCGGTGGTGGCAAGGCCCGTGATCCAGACCGGCAAGTGTAGCGCGCTGTTGCAGGCACCCGCGATGCTGTTGGACTGGATGCCCGGCAGCAAGAGGCCGCAGGAGATCACGGTGACGGCGGCGAAGAGCACGGCATACCACTTCATCCCCAGCCCCCGCTCGATGTAATAGGAAGGTCCACCGCGGTATTCCCCGTCCACCTTCTCCTTCCACACCTGGGCCAGGGTCGCCTCGATGAAGGCCGACCCGGCCCCCAGAAAAGCGATGACCCACATCCAGAACAGCGCCCCCGGGCCGCCCATGGCGATGGCTGTGGCCACCCCCGCGATGTTGCCCGTTCCGATGCGCCCACCCAGGGCCATGGCGAAGCCCTGGAAGCTGCTGATGCCGCTGTCCGAAGCCTGGCCCTTCCAGAGCTGGGTCACCATGCCCTTGATGTGGCGCACCTGCAGGAAGCGCGTCCACACAGAGAAGACCACGCCCGCACCGAGACAGAGGACGACGAGGGGCATGCCCCACACCCATCCGTTGATGTAGTCCACGAGCGCGTGAAGGTTCATGGTGTGTTCTCCTGGAATGATGGCGTGGCCAAACATTAGCACACGGTGCCGTTCAGGCCTCTGTGCGCCGGTGTAGCAGCCAGCCCAGGCCGATGGGGCCCAGCATGGTGGTGAGCAGCATGGCCATCACCACGGCGGTCTGGACGCTGGGGCTGAGGATCTGGAGCTGGGCGCCCGTGGCCACGAAGATGAGGCCCACCTCGCCCCGGGGCATCATGCCCCAGCCCACGATATGGGGGTTGAAGCCGCGCCCGGCGGCGAAACCGGCTACGTACTTGCCCACAGCGCCCAGCAGGGTAAGGGCCAGGGCCAGGCCCAGGATGTTCGGCTGAAGCAGGCTGCGGGGGTCGATGCGCGCGCCCATCACCACGAAGAAGAGGGGCGCCAGGGCCGTTACCAGGGGATGGAGCAGGGCCTCCAGGCTCTTCTGTTCCCGCTCTTGAAGGATCTCAACATGCGTGGGTTCCAGGATCAGACCGGCGGCGTATGCACCGACGATGGGGGCCAGGCCCGCGTGACCGCCGCCCCAGGCCATCAGGAAGCCGAAGGCCAGCGACAGGGGCAGCAGCACTTCCTCCACCCGGAACCGATTGGCCACCCGGAAGAGATGCGGCGTGGCCCACCGCCCCAGCGTCAGGGCTCCGGCCAGAAAGACCACGGCGATCAGCAGCGTCCGGCCCACACCGCCCCAGGGGATAGCCTGGCCGCCTGCGGCCGCCTTGGCCATCCCGGCCACCAAAACCAGCACCAGCAAGCCCAGCACATCATCGATGACGGCGGCGCCCAGGATCACCCGACCCTCCGGCGTGTCTCCCGCGCCCTTCTCCTGCAGCACCCGGGCGGAGATGCCCACGGAGGTGGCACAGAGGCAGGCGCCCACGAAGAGCGCCCCCACGGCCGAGATCCCGGCGCCCAGCAGGAGCAGCACCGCGCCCAGGCCCAGCACCACGGGGACGATCACGCCCACCACTGCGACCCGAAGCGCCGGTAGGCCCACCTTCATCATCTGGGGTACCGTGCTCTCCAGGCCCACACTGAACATGAGGATGATCACGCCGATGGTGGCCAGCAGGTCCGCCGCTGGGTCCGCAGCCACATTGGGAAGAACTGGCCACTGCCGGTGGCAGGCCATCAGGACCATGCCCGCCACCAGCTCGCCCACCACCGTGGGCACCCTCAGCCGCGTGGCGAGTTCACCTCCGAGCTTCGCGCCCAGCCACAGCAGGGCCAGCAGAAAGAGCACTCCCAGGGAGGGATCGGCGTTGAGGGCCGCGAAGGGCGTGGGGATCATGGGACAACCTCGGCTGGGCCAGGATAATCGAAGGGCCCTTGGGTTTTTCGTGTGGCAACGAACTTGAATTCAGTGGAGAGTCTCCAGAAATTTCGCCTGGAGGTTGAACAGGATCCGGCGATCCAGGTCATCCAACTCGCCTGATTCGGTGCTGTGGTAATGCAGGTGAAAGGCACGGAGGGAAGCGGCCGGATCCTTCAGGGAATATCCGATCACCTTCATGGCCATCCAGGGGTCGAATTCCCCTGGGGGATTCGCCAGAATTTTGTCGGGCCAGAGGCCAAACCCGCGCTCTGCCAAAAGCTTCCAGGGGAAAGTGGCATTGGGATCCTGTTTGCGGATCGGATCCACATCGGCGTGCCCCAGGATCTGGGTGCGAGAAATGCTGAATCGCCTGGTCAGGTCCTCCAGGAGCACGATCAGGGCCTCGATCTGGGGCTGCGCGAAGGGTTCGAACCCGTTGTTGTCGAGTTCGATGCCGATGGAGAGGGAGTTCAAGTCCCGATAGGGTCCCCAAGTACCACCCCCCGCGTGGTAGGCCCGATGGTCATCCGACACCAACTGCGCGAGACGGCCATCCCGGCCGATCAGGTAGTGGGAACTCACGGGTCCACCGCTGTTCTGGGTTTGCAGGATCTTGAGGGCTGCGTCAAAGGACTTCTCAGCCGTATGGTGGATGACCACCATTTGGGGGCGACGGGCATTGAAGTTAGGGGAGGGCCTCCATACTGCAAGGCCGTTCCGTGGGGGATGGCAGGCCGCAGCGGTCAGCAGGAGCGCAGTGCCCAGAGCCGATCGGCCCAGGATGAGAGGTGAGGGGTGGAGAATCCGTGCCATGGCTACTTTCGTGCGGCAGGAGTCGCTTCAGCACTCCGAAAGAGCTCCGGGAAACTGCCTCGGCGACGGATAACGCGGGCGGTATCTCCTTCCACCATCACTTCAGCGGGCAGCGGGCGAGCGTTGTACTCGCTGGACATGGAGAACCCATAGGCACCGGCATCGAGGATCACCAGCAGGTCTCCGGCGTGCGCACGAGGCAGCAGGCGGCCTGCGGCAAGGATGTCCCCGGTCTCGCAGACATCACCGGCGATATCCACCAAAAGCGGGTCCTGGGTTTTCCCGATCATGCGTACGCGGTGATAGGCCTGGTACATGGCGGGGCGCATGAGGGTGTTGAATCCGGCATCCACATTCACAAAGGTTTTCACCGGTGTCTCCTTGATGGTATTCACGCGAACCACGAGGAACCCTGAACCGCCCACAAAGAATCGCCCCGGCTCGAGCCAGAGGGTCGGCTCATAGCCTGCGGCTGCGATCCCCTCCTTCCAGACGGGTGCAAGGGCCTTGGCGAGTTCCTCAGGCGACATGACGACCTGGCCGTCCTGGTAGGGAATGCCAAGTCCGCCGCCCAAATCCAGAAAGCCGAGCTGGATGCCAAGCCTTTCCTTGAGATCCTTCAGCAGTCCCATCATCTTGCGCGCCGTCAGAAGGTAGCCCTCGGTCTCGGTAATCTGGGAGCCGATGTGGCAGTGAGCGCCTGCGATGCGGATCTCGGGCATGGCGAGGGCTGTTTCGTAGGCCTTGAACGCGATTCCGCCCTGAAGGTGGAGGCCGAACTTCGATTCCGCGATACCGGTGTTGATCTGGTGGATGGTGTGGGGATCCACTCCGGGATTGATGCGGAAGGAAATGCTCGCCTGTTTCTTCTGGCGGCGCGCCTCCGCTCGGACCTGGTTCAGTTCATCCATGGAATCCACATTGAGCACCGTTCCGAGTTCGATGGCGCGGCGGATCTCACCAGGGCCTTTGGAGGATGATGTGAACATGATCTCGGGTCCGGCATACCCTACGCGCAGCGCCGTTTCTATTTCGCCCTGCGAGACCACTTCGGCCCCGAGCCCCTCGGCTTTGAGCAGGCCGATCACCTCGGGATTGGTGTTGGCCTTCAGGGCGTAGAGGATCCGCAATTTTGGAAAGCGTGGCGCAAAGGCTGCGCGAAGGGCCGCGACTTGGCCACGGATATATGCCTGATCGTAAACATAGAGTGGCGTTCCATGCGCAACCGCGAGGCGCTGGAAGGCCGCGGCCACGCCAGGTTCCCCCGCACGATCGGCGCGGGCAGCCATCAGCGCCTCGTGGAGCGTGGGTTTGGCTGTCTGAGCGTGCAGGAAAGGGGTGAGGAGGAGCAGGGCGAGACTGAGGCGGCAGATGGACACGGGGAACTCCGGAGGGAATGGAAAAGGTAGCAAGGAAAGAGTAAGGGGCTTGTGGTGCGTGGGTCGGCTCAGTGGACCGTCGGATGGAGTTCGCTAGGCAGGTTCCACGCCGCGCGGGCTGTGTCCAGCAGAGGTTCAGGAACCTGGACGAGCAGAGGGTTCTGGGCAGGATCCATCCACCGGAGAAGGGTGAGCAAATCGTTTGCAGCCAGGGCGGTGCAGCCTGCGGTGCCCCCCCCGGGCGGTGGGGCCACATGGAGGAAAATGCAACTACCCACGGCCTTGCGAGGGTGGAGGTCGTTGTAGTGGATCACGACCAAATACCGGTAGTGGTCCGAGTCAAGGCGCAGGCGTTCGGCGGATCGCCAAGTCACCGGAGCCTTTGGGGATTCCACGCGAAGGATTTTCCCGTAGTCGGGGTGGTCAGAATCGTCCACGCATCGGTCGCAATCCGTGGCGGAACGGTAGGAAAACCGGACACCTTCAGGCGCCTGGGGCGCGTAGCCCCACATGTCACCAAAGGCCAGGATGCCTGCCGGGGCACGACCATCCCCCTCGCGTTTCATCGGGCCGACAGCGGGCGGGGAGGGAGCCCCATCATCATTCCGCCATGCCATGCCGGCGTGCCCGACCCAGACCGGCAGAGGCGCACCCACTGGCACCAGAGAGCCTTTCAGTCGTTCGAACCGCTGCAATCCTCCCTGTGGATTGTTCCAGTCGGGAGTGGTGACCAGCAGGACCTGTCCGGCTTTGGCGAGCTCGGCGGACCTATCGCGGATCGATTCGAAGGGCAGATTCATGATCGGGTAATCGGGACTGGAGGCATGGTCGAAGTGCCACCACTCCTCCTTTAGGACTCTGAAGCCCTCTGCCTCCATGGCGGATCGCAGCGTGTCCCGGTGATGTCGCGCCTCGGTGGACCCTCCGGCGTAGTTGGCGTGGGATCGAGGGGACATCTCGTCGTAATCGCTGGGCATCGTGGCTGGCGTTCCATCGGCGAGGTGGACCAGATCCAGATCCACGGCGCAACCCCGGTTGTGCACCGAGCCCTTTGCGGGATCTGCGACATAGTCACGGTTCACGGGGGCAGTGGCATCCCAGAACACCTTGGTGACCCACCAGGGCCGATAGGCATCCAGGATGCGCAGGGCGAACCCCGAGCGCTTGAGGTTACGATTAACCCGTACCACAGCCTCGGCCACTGGGCGCTGAAGAAAGGCTTTGGCCAGCCCATAGACCGGAACATGGAGAAAGTTGTCCTTCGAGGCATAGCGGATGTCGAGACGAATCCCGGGGTCGAGGGTGGTGACTTCCACCAGGTTCGGAGCGAGACGGCTCTTGGGCAATGAGGGTGGGATGGCCTCCTTGGCCTTTGCGATCAGGAGAGCCAATGGGGGAACTGGAACGCCCGGTTCTGGGCCGCCCTTGGCCCGGGAGGCCAGGGTCGTCGCCAATACCAGGAAGGTGAGCTTGAAAAATGGTTTCAGCATATATATCGATCCGATCATGCGTGGTTGGGGATGACCCGCCGCTTTCGGGAACAGGTCACTTCATCGGGGATTGGGGTGAGACATCAGTGACGCTGCCGGGGAACATGACAAAAGGCTAACTGAATTTCTAGACAATCGAAGCGGCAATCCTGAATGGGTGGGCGGGAGCCGCAGCACCGGAAGGTCGAATTTTCAGTTCTCTTCAAGTCCAGGGATTCATCTGCAAAGATGGACTGGATCCTGGTGTAGATCCCTTCGTGAGGCTTCTCCATGAACTCTGCTTGTCTCCGTGGCCTGTGGGTATGCCTGCTCATCGCACTCGCCTGTCCGTTGGGATGGGCCCAGGATCCTGTGACTCATGTGGTCATTACCCCCGTGATCAACTTCCACTCTGGTCCTCGGGTTGATAGCGATGTGGTTTCCCAGGCCGTGCTTGGCGCAAGGCTGGTGGAACTGGATCGCAAGGCAGGGTGGGTCAGGGTCAAGGGAGATGACGACTATCCCGGCTGGGTCCAGGTCTCGACACTTCGAGCCTTGAAAAATTCCGAACGCTATCCTGCCTTCCTGGAACCTGGCACGGTAGTGGAGGTAGACGCCTTGGCTGCGAACATCTACTTCGAGCCCGACACGACCAAGCATGCCCCGGTGATGGCCGCACCCTTTGGCGTGCGCCTCGAGCGCCTGAACGGCGGGAAGGACACCCAGCGCTGGATCGAGGTGAAGCTCCCCGATCAGCGCGTGGCCTGGATCCAGCAGGGCGATGTGCGGACCGACCTCAAGCGGCTAAGCATCGAGGCCTCGCTCGAGTTGGCTAGGCGCTTCCTGGGAATCACCTACACCTGGGGGGGCAAGTCCACATTCGGGTTCGACTGCTCCGGGTTCACGCAGACGATTGTCCAAAGCCGGGGCGCCCTCATGCCAAGGGATGCTCGCATCCAGGTGGCATGGTCTGGATTGGTGACCGTGGCAGACCCGACATTGCTGCAGCCGGGCGATCTACTCTTCTTCGGCAAGGATGCTGCCCATGTAACCCACACTGGGATGTACCTTGGGCAAGGCTCCTTCATCCATGGTGCGCCCAGATATCACCCCCGTGTCCAGATTTCCGAGATGAGTGACCCGTCGTGGTCCAAGCTTTTGGTGGCGATGCGGAGGCTGAAATGAAGCGACGAGAACTCTTCCAGACGCTGGCTGCCGCCACGGCGGGCGCCACACTCCTTGGTCGGGGTGCTTTGGAACCGCAAGACCTGAAGTCGGGAGGGAGTGGGGGCGGCATCTTCTCGGTTCGGGTTCGGCGGCTGGAACTCCGGCACTTGTGGACCACCACGATGTCCTCCAGTGCTTATCGGGACACGCTGCACGTGCAGTACAGCCGGGATGGAATCACGGGTTATGGCGAGGGCGCTGGCATCGTCAGATACCAACAGAGCGCCCTGGGAGGACAGAAAGCCCTTGAGTCGGTGCAGTTGCTGATCGCCTCTGCCGACCCATGGCGGTTCGAAAAGCTGCTCGCCGATTTGGACCGGCGTCTACCGGGGCAGCGGGCGGCCCTGGCTGCCGTGGATCTGGCGCTCATGGACTGGATGGGCAAAAAACTTGGTGTGCCGATCTACAGGTACTTCGGCTTGGATCCTGCGGATGCGGCTGTGACCACCATGTCCATCGGCATCGACACGCCCGAGGTAACGCGACAGAAAGTGCGCGAAGCTGCGGATTTCCCCTTCCTCAAGATCAAGGTCGGCCTGGCTTCGGACGAGGCCACTCTCGATGCCGTGCGCAGTGTCACGAAGAAACCCCTCCGCGTGGATGCCAACGAGGGCTGGACCAATAAGGAGGAGGCCGTTCGGAAAATCAACTGGCTGGAGTCCCAGGGCGTAGAGCTCATCGAACAACCCCTCCCGGCCCGCATGGTGGAGGAAACACGCTGGATCCGGAGCCGCGTGCACATCCCGATCTTCGCTGATGAAGCCTGCCATTCCGCCGCAGAAATCCCCGAACTCCGCGAGGCCTACGATGGCATCGTCATCAAGCTCGACAAGTCCGGCGGGATCCTTGAAGCCCATCGACAGATCACCGTGGCCAAGGCCCTTGGCATGAAGACCATGATCGGCTGCATGGTGTCGAGCTCCTGCACCGTCACTGCGGCGGCGCATCTGTCTCCGCTGGTGGATTATGCCGACTTGGATGGCCATCTGCTGATTGCGAACGATCCCTTTTCCGGTGTGAGAGTGGAGAAGGGCAAGCTTATCCTTCCCAACGCGTCGGGACTGGGTATCCGCCTTGTGAAGGACTGAATAGGCAACCAAGCCTACGACCTGGGAGAAGGGCATGAACCGAATTAACATCTTGAAGTGCGTGTGGAACCTAGTGATTTGCCTAGTCATCGGCCTTCCACTGCCGGCACAGACGCTGGAACGCTTTCTGGACCCACCGCGACCTGTCCGGGACGGCGTTCGCCTCGTCGTATTCAATCCCACGGTCTACAACATCCGGTGTCTGGCCGCCTTGAGGCGCAAGGGGATCCTCGATGTCCCGGATCTCACCGTCATCGGCGTCTTCCACATCAAGCAAAGCGAAGACTTTGAGGCTTCCAAAAAATACCTCACCGAGCATACCCTCGACTGGCTTAAGTTCCATACCATCTCTGCGGAAATCCGCGAACCCGACATCTTCAAGCAGAACGCCTGCACACCCGAATTCGAGGCCATCCTTCAGAAGGCCGATGGCGTCATTTTCTTCGGCGGGTCCGACATTCCGGCCTCCATCTTCCACCAGAAGACGAACCTTCTCACGCAGGTCGAAGATCCCATCCGGAACTACCTGGAACTTTCGGCCATCTTCCATCTGCTGGGCGGGTCGCAGGATGTCAACAGGCAGGCGCTCCTCAACGCACGGCCCGGGTTTCCCATGCTCGGGATCTGCCTGGGATTCCAGAGCCTGAATGTGGGAACGGGAGGAACCCTCATCCAGGACATTCCGACCGAACTCTACCGCAAGGCCAGTGCCGAGGATGTGATCGCACAGGGC
>CAIPUA010000301.1 GCA_903868115.1 uncultured Holophagaceae bacterium | reverse complement strand
TAAAATGGGAAAAGTTCAGCCCTCTTGCAGTCCCACATTCACCTCGAAGTCCCCGAATGGGGTGCTGAACGGAATGCCGATGCAGGGAACCGTGGAGGAGCGGCTGATTTTGTGGCCGGAACCGACTACGACGGTGGGTACCGAGATGCTTAGGGAATAGCCATCCTGGATCAAGGAGCGGCGGGCGTCCCCGACGACGATGTTGCCGATCTCACCGATGGCGTCCTCGACCGCCTTGTTCATGGCGGTAATTTCCTCCATAAGCATGTTGGAGGCAATTTTGCAGGCCAACTTCTCCGGGACGGAGATGATGATGGACCCCGACGTTTCTCCCGTGATCCCGATGATCGAGGAGATGTCATAGGTCGTGACCAGATCCTCTTTCGCCTCCAGTCCAACCTTCTCGGCTTTGATACCCGCCATCATGTCGAGACTGCGGAGCGTGGATTCGATGAATGGGTTGATGAAGGCAACGTTCATGGGAACCTCAAGGTGAGCGATCTCCTATCCTATCGGCCCTTCATCCGGCGAGATGATTTTTTTCCGATTTCCCCAGGATTGAAGAGTGGGGGGATCAGATGCAGGATAAGGGTTCACACCGAAAGGGGGAGGCGGACCATGTTCAGCCTCCTGCGAGCCGATCAGGAAAGAGAGACCGATGAAGCAATCCAAGCTATTGATCCAGACCCTTCGCGAAACGCCCAAGGATGCCGATGTCGTGAGCCAGCAGCTCATGATGCGCGCGGGGATGATCATGAAACTGGCTGCGGGTATCTACGACTACCTGCCCCTGGCCTTCCGCAGCATCAGAAAGTTCGAGCAGATCGTGCGCGAAGAACTGGAGAAGGACGGCTGCCAGGAACTCCTGATGCCCACGGTCCAGCCCGCTGAGCTCTGGCAAGAAAGTGGCCGCTGGTCCTTCTACGGTAAGGAACTGCTGCGCTTCCAGGACCGCAAGGGCGGCGACTTTTGCCTCGGTCCCACCCACGAGGAAGTGATCACCGATATCGTGCGGCGCAATGTGCGCAGTTACAAGCAGTTGCCCATGAACCTCTTCCAGATCCAGGGCAAGTTCCGCGACGAGATCCGGCCCCGGTTCGGCCTCATGCGCGGGCGGGAATTCACCATGAAGGATGGCTACTCCTTCCATGTGGATGACGCCGACGCCGACCGTGAATACTGGGTGATGTTCAACGCCTACAAGCGCATTTTCAGCCGTCTGGGCGTGAAGTTCCGCCCAGTGGAAGCCGACAGCGGCGCCATCGGCGGCAGCTTCACCCACGAGTTCCATGTGCTGGCCGGCAGCGGCGAAGACGCAATCCTCTCCTGTGACGCCTGCGACTACACCTCGAATATCGAGAAGACGGAAGCACCGGCGCTCTGCGCCGCAGGTGATGAAAAAGCGTTCGAACTGAAGCGGGATCATTTTTGCACGCCGGGGGTCGTCGGGCAGGTGGAACAGGCGGCGGGAATGAAGGACGCCGAACACGACGGGATGCCGCTCGCGCATACCAGCAAGTTCTTCCTGTACCGCGTCACCTTCGCCGATGAATCCACAAAATTGATCGGCGCCGTGCTGCGGGGCGACCATGAGGTCAACCCCGTGAAGGTGAAGAACTTCGTGGGCGCCATGGACATGGAAATGATGCCCCTCGAGGAAGCCGAGACCTTCACCGGCGCCAAGTCCGGCTTCATGGGACCCGTGGGCCTGAAGAATGTGCAGATCCTCGTGGACCGCAGCCTCCAGGGCGCGGTGAACCTCACCTGCGGCGCCAACCGTACGGACTACCACCACTTCGGACTGGATCCCGCCCGGGATCTACCCGGCTGCGCCTTCGCCGATATCCGCATGGCTGTTGAGGGTGAGCTCTGCCCGCGCTGCGGCAAGGGCCGCTACCAGGCCTTCCGGGGCATCGAGGTGGGTCAGGTCTTCAAGCTGGGCATCAAGTATTCCAAATCCATGGGTTGCACCTACCTCGACGCCGAGGGCAAGGAGGCCCCGATGGTCATGGGGTGCTACGGCATCGGCATCACGCGCACCGTGGCTGCGATCATCGAGCAGAACTATGATGCCGACGGCATCATCTGGCCCTGGCCCGTGGCGCCCTACCAGGTGCATCTGCTGAACCTGGACCCCGCCAATTCGGAAGTGAACGAAGTTGCCACCAAGCTGGAAAAGGCTTTGGAAGCCGCCGGCTTCGAAGTGCTCCATGACGAACGCGAAGGCCTGAGCCCCGGGGCCAAATTCAAGGATGCCGATCTGCTCGGCTTTCCGCTCCGCGCCACCGTGGGTGCCAAGGGCCTCAAGGAAGGCATCGTGGAACTGCGGGACCGCCGCACCAAGGAGGTCCGGAAGTTCAAGCCCGAGCACATGGTGGCCGAAGTGATTACCGCCCGGGACCGCATGATGCTCGAACTCCAGGAAGCGGGCGGGAGGTAGCTCATGTCAGAGGGCCCGGTCTACCTGACCACCTTCATTGAGGGAGTGCTGGTCCATGGATCCAGCACGCCCTTCGTGCTCCTCGCTCCCTCCCAGCACTCGCCACACCGGGGCCTGCTCATGCCGCCCCAGGTGCCCTGGTCGCCGGGTTTTCTGCCCCCCGCCCTGCTCCAGAACATGATCACCGGTACCTGGAAGATCCCCTTCCGCTTTGTGGATTCCAGCAAGCTGCCCGTGGTCTTCGATGAGCGCACGAGTCGCCTGCCCACTCCCTGGCTCCTTCGACTGGAGGGGTTGGAGGGCCAGCAGCGCCTTTACATTACTCATCTCCTCCGCACCAAGGCCCCGGACGAAGCACTGCCCGATCCCCCCGAAGGCGCCCAATGGGTGGGCGAAAAGGCGCTGGCCTCCATGGACCTGCTACCCGGCGTGCGAAGGCTGTGCCAGTCAGCACTGCAGGCGGTAAAAGAGAGTTAGGGCGATGCGGGAGAGCAGCCTGTTGAGGGTCTTCGAGGGTCAGACCAGGTCGAAGGCGCTGAAGAAGTAATGGACCTCGCGCTCGGCGGTGGCAGCGGCATCGCTGCCATGGACGGCATTCTTGGTGACATCTTCGCCGAACTTGCGGCGTAGGGTACCCACGGCGGCCTTGGTGGGGTCGGTGGCGCCCATGATTTCGCGCCAGCGCAGGATCACGCTCTCGCCCTCGAGCACCATCAGGATCACGGGGCCCTCGAGCATGAAGGCCTCCAGTTCGCTGTAGAAGCCTTTGTGGATGTGGTCGATGTAAAAGCCTTTGATCAATTCCTTGCCGAGTTGCACCATCCGCAGGCCATGGAGGGTGAACCCCTCCCGCTCAATGGCGCTGAGGATCTCCCCGACATGCCCGTTCCGGATGGCGTTGGGCTTGATGATGGCGAAAGTTCGTTCAAGGGCCATGGACTCTCCGGTTTCAGCCAGTGTAGCGCCGTCGGTCATTTTTCGCTTTTTTGCCTGACCCCACAACGGCTTGCGTTCTTCGCCTCTTCGAAGGTAGGAAATATGCCTTTTCGGGGCTACAATCAATGGTTTGACGCGAATGGATCCAGCATGATTGAAAACCTCCTCAAGAAAATCATCGGCTCGAGGAATGACCGCGAGCTCAAGCGTCTATGGGCCAAGGTTCAGCACATCAACCGCCTGGAACCTGAAATCCAGGGCCTCAGCGATGAAGAGCTGAAGGCCAGGACACCGCTCCTGAAGGAGAAGCTGGCCCAGGGCGCCACCCTGGACACCATCCTGCCCGAGGCCTTCGCCGTCTGCCGCGAAGCCTCCCGACGGGTGCTCAAGATGCGGCACTTCGATGTGCAGCTTGTCGGCGGCATGGCCCTCCACGAAGGTCGAGTCGCTGAGATGCGCACCGGTGAAGGTAAGACGCTCACAGCCACCCTGCCGCTCTATCTCAATGCCCTCGCGGGCAAGGGCGCGCACCTCGTCACGGTGAATGACTACCTTGCCCGCCGCGATGCGGAATGGATGGGTCGCATCTATCACTTCCTGGGCCTCAGCGTGGGCGTGGTCCAGCACGGCCTTTCAGACGAAGAGCGCCGCGACGCCTACGCCAGCGACATCACCTACTGCACCAACAACGAGTTGGGCTTCGACTACCTCCGCGACAACATGAAGTGGGATCTCGCGGACTTCACTCAGCGCGGGTTCATCTTCGCCATTGTGGACGAGGTGGACTCCATCCTCATCGACGAGGCCCGCACGCCGCTGATCATCGCGGGCTCCAGCGAAGAGGACACCAGTAAGTACTACCGGATCGATGCCATCGTCCCCAAGCTCACGCGGGGCTCGGACGAAAAGAACAGCAAGGATGGCGACTACAAGGTGGACGAGAAGGACCGTCAGGTCATGTTGACCGACGAGGGCATCCGCCACGCGGAACAACTCCTGGGCGTGCCGAACCTCTACGATCCCAGCGCCATCGACACTCTGCATGGCCTCAACCAGGCCCTGCTGGCCCACAACATGTACAAGCTGGATGTGGATTACATGATCCGGCCCAAAGAGGACGGACGCGGCCAGGAGATCGTCATCGTCGACGAGTTCACGGGTCGCATGATGCCCGGTCGCCGCTGGTCCAACGGCCTGCACCAGGCCATCGAAGCCAAGGAGGGCGTGGAGGTCAACGCCGAGAACCAGACACTCGCCACGGTCACTTTCCAGAACTTCTTCCGGATGTACAAGAAGCTCGCAGGCATGACCGGCACCGCCGAGACCGAAGCCCGCGAACTGCTTTCCATTTACAACTTGGAAGTGATCATCATCCCTACCAACATGCCCATGATCCGCAAGGATTTCGCGGATATGGTCTATTCCACGAAAAAGGGTAAAGTGCAGGCCATCGTCGAGGAGATCAAGGATCTCAACGCGAAGGGGCAGCCCATCCTGGTGGGCACCGTCAGCATCGAATCCAGCGAAATGCTCGCCGATGAACTGAAGCAGGCCAAGATCAAGCATGTGGTCCTCAACGCCAAGCACCACGAGAAGGAAGCCGAGATCATAGCCCAGGCGGGTCGCAAGGGCGCGGTGACGATCGCCACCAACATGGCTGGGCGAGGCACAGACATCATTCTGGGTGGCAACCCCGAGGGCCTAGCTAAGATCGAAGCGAAGAAGCGGAGCATTGAACTCTACGACGCGGACGGTCGCAACACGACCGAGTTCGATGTCCTGATAGCGGAAATGGACAAACAGACCGCAGCCGAGCATGTGGCAGTGGTGGAGTGCGGAGGCTTGCACATTCTTGGCACCGAGCGCCATGAGAGTCGCCGCATCGACAATCAGCTCCGCGGTCGTTCGGGCCGCCAGGGCGATCCGGGCTCCTCGCGTTTCTTCCTCAGCCTCGAAGACGATCTCATGCGGATCTTCGGTGGCGAGCGCATCAAGGCCATGATGTCGACCCTCGGCATGACCGATGACGAGCCCATCGAGGCCGGCATGGTTACAAAGGCCATCGAGCGCAGCCAGAAGCGGGTGGAGACGCACAACTTCGAGATTCGCAAACATCTGCTCGAATACGACGATGTGATGAACAAGCAGCGCATTTTCTTCTACGGGCTGCGCACGGAAATCCTCAAGGGCAACAGTAAGGACTATGTGTTGAGGGTCGCGGGAGAGATCGTCGAAGGCTTGGTCCACGACTACCTCCCGCCCAAGGGTGAGAAGGATGTGGAAGGCTTCAAGGAACGCTTCGAACAACTCTACGCGAACACGGACATGGACTGTGCCAAGTTCGTCGGCATGCCACAATCGGACGCCATCGAGGAACTCGCCCAACTCGTGCAGGAGGCCTACCTGGAGAAGGAGCGGCGCCTGGGCAGCGAGGACATCATGCGCTGGCACGAACGGGTGGCCATTCTCCAGATCATCGACTCCGCCTGGAAGCGCCATCTGCTGGTCATGGATCACCTGAAAGAGGCCATCAGCTTCCGCGGATACGGTCAGAAGGATCCGCTCGTCGAGTACAAGAAGGAATCCTACGAATACTTCGAGCAGATGCGCTTCGGCTACGAAGACGAAATCATCAGCTACCTGTACCGCGTAGAACCCCAGCCCTCCTATGTTCCGGACGAGGACTTCTTCCGCGGCCCCGGGGAAGTACTCGAGTTGGGGCCCGATGAAACGGGCTCCCTGGTGGATATCAGCGGCGGCGATGGCGTCCACCGCGTCATGCGTTTCAGCGCCGGTGGCGTCGACGAGTAAATAGGACCGGCACCGCCGGAGATCGGGTAGTCTTTTTCCATGGAACTCGTAATCGTCACGGGGATGTCCGGAGCGGGTCGCCGCTCGGTGCTCAGCGCCCTCGAGGATGCGGGCTGTACAGCCATCGACAATGTGCCTGCCCGACTCCTGGAACCTCTGCTTTCACTGGAAGCCAAGCTCAACCCCACGCGGCCCCGTCTGGCCGTGGGCATGGACAACCGCCACGGAGAGTTCGTGGAAGAGTTCCTGCCGCTCGTGGAACGCCTCCAGGACGGCAGCATTCCCGTCTACATCGTCTTCGTGGAGGCGGATGAAGCGACCCTCCTCCGCCGCTTCTCCGAAACTCGCCGCCCGCACTTTCTCGCGGCGGATGGCAACGTGGCGGGGGGCATTGACCGAGAGCGGCAGATCCTGGCGCCCGTCAGGGCCCAGGCGAGCGCCATCCTCAACACCACACGCCTGACCCTGGGCCAGCTCCGCCAGCGTATCGCGGAACTGCTCCCCGACCTTCCCATGCAGGGCACCACCCTGCGCCTGGTGAGCTTCGGTTTCAAGTTCGGTATCCCCTCAGACGCCGACATGGTGCTGGATGCACGGTTCCTCCCCAATCCCCACTACCTGGAGGAACTCAAGCACCTCACGGGCAAAGATCAACCGGTGAGGGAATACCTCATGAACTCCGAGCTCTTCGGGTCCTTCATGGCGATGACAGAGAATTGGGTGCACTGGGTCTGGCCCTTCGTCTCCCTCGAAGGCCGCGCCTATTTCACCCTTGCCATCGGCTGTACGGGCGGCCAGCACCGCAGCGTGGCCCTCGTCGAACAACTGACCCAGAAGCTCCGACGGGACATCCCCAAACTCGTCGTCCAGCACCGGGAACTGACGAGCTAGGGTTCCGCAACCCCGATCCGCCGTGCGACGTAGTACGCGGGAATACCGACCGCCACCAGGACCAGGCCCGGCCAAGTGAAGGCCGGCCGGTACACCAGCAGTGCAACCATGATGGCGAGGGCCCCCACGAGATAGGTGGCCGGTAGGAGTGGATAGGCGAACACCTTGACAGGCCGTTCCAGGTCAGGCCTGCGAATGCGCAGGACAAAGACGCCGCCCACGGCCAGAACATAGAAGAGCAGGGCCGCGAAGACCACGTAATCCAGGAGCTGGCCGTAGGTGCCACTCAGCGTCAGGAGACTGGCCCAAACAGCCTGGATGCCCAGGGCGAAGGCGGGCACGCCACGTCCCTTCAGGCCGAGGTCAACCCCAGATCGTAGGGCCCCACAGCGATGGAGGCAGAAATCTGCAGTGCCGGGACCTTGAACGGACCCAGGAGCCAATGTGCGTCGCTCACCCAAGGCACGAACGTGCCGAGGTACTTGCCGAAGCCCGCTGCCACCGCCGCGATGGTGCCGCACTCGATGAAGGTGAAGAAGGTCCAGCCGTACAGGAAGCCCGTGAGGGGGCCGTAGATCTCCCGCAGGTAAGTGTACTGCCCCCATGCCCTCGGAAAGATCCCGGCCAGTTCCCCGTAGGAGAGCCCGGCGAAGATGGTGAGGACCGCCGTCAGCCCCCATCCCAGCAAGAGGAAGCCTCCCGTGGTTCCCGTGCGCACCATTTCCGCAGGAACGATGAAGATGCCGCT
This sequence comes from uncultured Holophagaceae bacterium, assembly GCA_903868115.1. Classification (GTDB taxonomy): domain Bacteria; phylum Acidobacteriota; class Holophagae; order Holophagales; family Holophagaceae; genus JAYREN01. The sequence continues at coordinate 3,921 of CAIPUA010000301.1, read as the reverse complement.
GCCGATCATGGAACCGGCGATGAGCATCACGGCCGAGAAGAGCCCCACATGGCGCCGGAAGCCTGCGGTCATGGTTACGTCAGGTCAGAGTCTCAAGGTAGTGGATGCCGCGCTGGGCCAGTTCCTTGCGGATGAAATCCCAGCAGCCCTGGGTTTTCCCAACATACTCAGGAGGGGAGATGCCCTTGTGTGCGTATAGGCCGCGGGCCACCATGCGCACTGCGGCAGTGCAGGTGTAGCCAGTGGTACGAGCCATGGAGGTGGTCTTCGTGGCACGGTCGTAGCGGTCCAGCATATCGAAGGTGTGCGTGATGGTGCGCCCCTCCTTCTCGCCTTCCACGATGACCCTCATGACCGTGAAGTCCTCGTCGCCCTCTCCCATCTGCCACATGGGGAAGAGGAGTCGGGTCGTGAGTTCCAGAGGCACGACCTGGACCCCGTTCACATCCATGGGTTCCTTGCGGAAGAAACCCGTCTCACGCAGCAGGCGCATTTTCTCGATATGGCCCGGATAGCGGAGGGTCTTCTCCTTCTTGAAAGGGGCATCCACCGTATGGATGAGCGTTCGAAGACCATCCGTGTTGAAGGCTTCGAGGGTGCCGACGCCGGGAAAATCGAGAAGCTCTGGTTCAGAAAGGGCCGGCATCACGACCTCTTGCCCGTGGGCCACGTAGCGGGCCGGACGCGTGTATTCCTCCAAGACATCGATGGGTGAGAAGCCCGCTTTGTATTCGTAGGGCCAGGTGCGCAAAGCTGGGAGGCCGCCCACCAGGCACTCGAAGCGCTGCACCCGGTCCAGGCGCGAAGCAACATCTCCCAGGATCAGGTTGTCGCACCCCGGGGCCACGCCGATATCCGTCAGCGCAATCAGGCCTCTGGACTTCGCCAGGTCGTCCAGGCGGAAGGGATCCTCATCGAAGAAGCTGATGTCCACGATGTCCTTGCCCGCCTCCAGCACGGCCTGCACGGTGGCAAACCCCATGAAGCCCGGCACCGAACCCACGACGAGGTCGGCATCCTGCACGGCCTCTCGCAGTGCCTCTGGCTGGGACAGATCCGCCCGCCGGGTGGCCAACCCTGCCGCCGCAAGGCGCCCCAGGGCGGCCTCCGAAAGATCGGTCACGGTGACCCTGAACTCGCCATCCTTGGCCAAATCCAACGCCATCGCACTGCCCACTCGACCCGCACCTAACACCACCACATGTTTCATGAAGCACCTCCTGGAATCCCATACGGATTTGGATGATGGAGGCTACCACGGCATGCTGGAGTCATGCCACGTTCCCGCACTTCCCTCCGCCTCCTGACGGTCACGACCCTCCTAACCCTCATCCCCCTCGGGGGCTGGTGGTCATGGAAGCGCAACGGTCCGCTGGTCCAGGAAACCACAGTACTGGTCACGAAGGGCTCCTCAGTGGCCCAGATCGCCGACCAACTGGAGCGCCAAGGCGTCATTCGTTCGGCCATGTTTTTCAAACTCTGGGCCCGCAGCCGCAAGCTGCAGCTTATTCGGGGCGAGTATGCCATTGCCCCCGGGGCCAGCATGTCCGAGGTCGCGGGCAAACTCCGTAAGGGCGACATCCACTTCACCAATGTGGTCATCACGCCGGCCATGCATGCCTGGAGCGTTCAGAAGCGCCTCAAGGACTTCGTCCCTGAAGAAATTTTCTGGACCCTGTGGAAGAGCCCCAGGCTGGCGCGTGCGGCGGGTTTCGAGCAGGCCGAAAGCCTCGAAGGCCTGGTGGCGCCCGCGACCTACCGCCTCCATCACGCCCTCGAGCCCGAGGAAATCATGCTGATGCTGGTGGAAGCTTTCCATGACCAGGTCCGCCCCAAGCTCGAAGGCGGGGCTCTCCCGCCCTACGACACGCTCATCCTGGCGAGCCTCGCCGAGAAGGAGACCAATTTGGCCGAGGAACTGCCGAAGATCGCGGGCGTCTACGCCAAGCGCCTGGAGATCGGCATGCGTCTCCAGTGCGATCCCACGAGCCTCTACGCCCGCTGGGCGAGCGGTGATCTCCGGTTTTCGCAACCCCTGTACGCGGACACCCGGCGCCCCCACCGTTTCAACACCTATGCCATCGCTGGACTCCCGCCCACGCCCATCGCCATTCCCAGTGCCGCCGCCATTCAAGCCGCCCGCGAACCTGCCATCGGCAAGGATCTCTATTTCGTCGCCACTGGCACCGGTGGCCACAACTTCTCCCCCACCCTGAGCGGACACAACCGCAACGTGAACGCCTTCCGCAAGGAGCTCCGCCGTCAGAAGGGCATCCCGGAACCCGCGCCCTCGCGGGCGAAGGCACGGACGCCAAGAACAGGCAGTCGCAAACGCGGCAGGTGAAACAATCCTAGAAGCCCAAAACCAGTGAGCTAAGCTTATCCCAGCAGCGCCAGCACCTGCGCCAGCCGCACTTCCTTCTCGGCCGCCTGAGCGCGCTGGGCTTCGACGGCTTCCGCGGGCGCCTTGGCGAGGAAGCCTTCGTTGGACAGGCGCCCGCGGAGGCCATCCAGTTCCTTCTGGAGTTTGTCGCGTTCCTTTTCGAGCTTGGCCTTCTCGGCGGCGAGATCCTTCACGCCGGCCAGTTCCAGGGCGGCGGTACCGCCCGTCACCACGGCCACGGCCCGGGTGGGGCCCGATAGATCACCTTCCGTGAAGGTCAGGCTCTCCAGTCGGGCGAGGCTCTTCAGGGCCTCCCCGAAGAGCTCCAGGTCTTTCACGGTGCAGAAGGCGGCCACGCGCTTGGCCTCGTCGATGCCGTTGTCCTTCTTCAGGCGGCGCAGATTGCTGAGCACCTCCTGGAGCAGGGGCACGAGATCAGGTGTTCCGCCTTCCACCGCCAGGAGCGGATGCTCTGCGGGCCAGCTGCGGGCGGCCAGCAGTTCGGGGTCGCCCTCCGCCAGGCGCCCCAGCATGACGGCCTCGTGGATTTCTTCGGTGAGGAAGGGCACGAAGGGGTGCAAGGCGCGCAGCAGGATATCCAGGAAGTGCAGGATGGTGGCCTTCTGGGCCTTCGTGCCGTTCTGAAGCGTCACCTTGGCCAGCTCGATGTAGGTGGCGCAGAAGTCGTCCCACACGAGGTGATAGAGGATCTCGGCAGCCTCGTGGAAGCGGAAAGTCTCGATGGCTTCCGTAACACGCGTAAGATCCTCGCGCAGGCGGCGGGCCATCCAGAATTCGGCTTCGCCCAGCTCGGGTTCGATCGCCAGCGTGACGTCTTCCGTGAGGTTCATCTGCACGAAGCGGGCGGCATTCCAGAGCTTGTTGCAGAAATTTCGACTGTCTTCCAGCCGACTATCGGAGAGCGAAATATCCGTGCCCGGCGCGGCCATGATGGCCAGCGAGAAGCGCAGCGCGTCCGTGCCGTATTCCTCCATGGTGAGCACGGGGTCGACGACATTGCCCTTGGTCTTGGACATTTTCTGGCCATGAGCATCGCGCACCAGAGCGTTGAAGTAGACCTGCCGGAAGGGCACATCCTCGGTCTGGGTGAGCCCCGCCATCACCATGCGCGCCACCCAGAAGAACAGGATGTCATAACCGGTGATGAGCACATCCGTGGGGTAGTAGCGCTTGAGGTCCTCGGTCTCCTCGGGCCAGCCGAAGACACTAAAGGGCCAGAGGGCCGACGAGAACCAGGTATCGAGAGTGTCGGGATCCTGGGTGAACTCGACGCCGCTGCAGTGGGGACACATGGCGGGGACTTCCACTTCCACGGCGAGGTGGTTACATTTGTTGCAGGTGTAGGCGGGAATACGGTGTCCCCACACGAGTTGGCGGCTGATGCACCAGTCCTGGATGTTGGTGAGCCAGTGCTCCCACACGTTTTCCCAGTGCTGCGGCGTGAAGCGGATCATGCCGGTGCGCACCGCCTGAAGGCTGGACTGGGCGGCCTCCTTCACATCCATGAACCACTGCGT
>CAIPUA010000300.1 GCA_903868115.1 uncultured Holophagaceae bacterium | reverse complement strand
CTGAAGCGGCCGACCGCGAACGGACGCGAGCCCCCGCTCAGACCCACGGTCGAGGACGGCTCGAGGATGGACTCCAGGTCATAGACGAGGTCCGTGACCGTCTGGAAGCGGCGGCCCGGATCCTTCTCCAGGCAGTGAGCCACGAGGCGCAGGAGGGACGGCGGCAGGGGGCCACCCGGTGATGTCAACTCGGGCGGATCCTCCTTCAGCGTGGCGCTCAGGGTCTCGATGGCGCTGCCCCGCTCGAAGGCGCGATGGCCGCTGAGAATTTAGTAGAGCACCAGCCCGAAGGCGAAGAGATCGCTGCGGGCGTCCGCGGGTTTGCCTGCGACCTGTTCCGGGCTCATGTACCCCACGGTGCCCAGCACCAGGCCTTCGGACGTGAGGCCCCGGGCCTCCTGGGTGGGCATCTCGCTCTGGGGACCCCGAAGCCAGTCCGCCTGTTTGGCGAGACCGAAGTCCAGGATCTTGAGATGGCCGTCACGGCTGATGAACAGATTCGCGGGTTTGAGGTCCCGGTGAACGAGGCCCTTCTCGTGCGCCGCCGCGAGGCCCCGGGCGATCTGCAGCGCCAACTCCATGGCCCGCTTCACCGGCAGGGCGCCGCCATGGAGCCGTTCCCGCAGGGTTTGCCCTTCGAGCAACTCCATGACCAGGTAAGGCGAACCTTCGTGGGTGCCCACATCGAAGATCGCCAGCACATTGGGATGGTTCAAGGCGGCGAGGGCCTTGGCCTCCAACTCGAAGCGCCGCAGGCGCTCGGCATCGTCCGCGAAACCTGGCGGCAGCACCTTGATCGCCACCTCGCGCCCCAGGCGCGTGTCCTTCGCCTTCCACACCTCGCCCATGCCGCCCGCGCCGATCGGGGCGGCGATCTCGTAGGGGCCGAGGCGGATGCCGGGGGCGAGGGTCATGGGTGTCTCGCGGCGGAGGATGGGGTGGAATGTGCCCCATTGTAAACTCATGCCTCGTGCCACAAGGACGGAGATTCGGGTTCATCTGGAATCTTTTTCTGAGTTCTGACCTTTCGGGGCCGCAACCCAAATGTGTGGTCTCACAGGTCCAGTCCCGGCCAACGTTTTCAGGCTGAGGCAGACTGAAAATCAGAAAAAAATTCGCCACCGATAGACACCGATGGACACCGATAAGAGACGATGGGAATGTCCGCACCTCAAACTGTCCGCGGGCTCCCCGCCATCGCCGACTTCACCCCCAGCAACCCATCCGATTGCGCAGGGCGATTCATGCTTTCCCGCTCAGCGCGGCCTTCGTGCCTTCCGACAGCGTTGCGGCCCCGGCTACACCGTGTTTTCTCAGTACCTCCGCGCGACCTTTTTTTGACTGTTGCTGTCAATCAGATCTTTGGGACTACCACAGCGAATACAACCCCGTTTCATCGGTGTCCATCAGTGTTCATCTGTGGCTCTTTTCTTGCCCCGGTTCACGGCTGTTTGAGCAGTTCCTGCAACTGGACGAGAGGCCCGTCGAGGAAGGCGGCCAGTTCGCTGCGGGCCTTGGCCGCCTGGAGGACTTTCACTGCCAGGGCTGCATCCTTCTTCCCTTGTTCGACGAGTTTTTCGAAGCGCGGGTCCCCCCGCAGCGGACGCAATTCGGGGTGGTGGAGGACCCAGAGGTAGCCCTCGGCCTGAGGGCTGAGTTCCATGGCCCGCTCCAGCATCCGCAGAGCCTCCTCGCGTCGCCCCATCCGCATCAAGCCGGGGGGCATGGTCGAGACGGCATTGCCATCGAATTGCTGGGCATTGGCGCCGAGCCACAGCTTCACAGCCCGATCGGCCAGGGCCCCGGCGGTGGTCTGGTCCCCCTGGGCCACCGCCAACTGAAAGCGGATATGGCGCCACATCTCTGCATCCCAACCCTGCTCTGAGTCCCCAGGCTCGCAGCGTTTCAGGAGGCGCCCCGCCTCCTCCAACCGCCCCAGGGCCACCAGGGCCTCGCTCTTAGCCACGAGCCCGTACCGGAAGCCAGGTTCGATCCGGAGAATTTTTTCGATGAGCCGCAGCGCCTCCTCCGGCTTGCCCTGCCAATTCAGGCCGGTCGCCGCCATGCCGCTATCACTCACAGCCAGGGGGTTCCGCTCGAAAATCCGACGCCCGACGGCGGCCATGAGGATGGGGCCTCCGGCGGCACCCGCGAGGGAGGAGCCCCAATCGGGTTGAAGGGCATGCGGATTGGCCGCCTTGATGGAATATTCGAGAACCTTTTCCATGACGGCCGGTCGGTTCGAGCTTTTCGCATATGCCAGGGCCGCCCAGGCCATGCCAGTGCTGGGATCCAGCGCCAGGGCGCGTTGGGCCAGGCGCTCCGCCTCACCCACGGCCTGTCCCTTGGGGCCTCCCGCCCAAGCCCGCATGATCCACAGATAGGCAAAGTTCCCCAGGGCCGGGGCGGAGGCAGGGTCGGCCTTTAGCGCCCGCCCATACGCCTCCCGGGCGCGTTCGAAGTCCTGGAGCTGGTAGAACGTGTCGTAGCGCCCCGCGTAGTGCTGCCCTTCCTTCAGGGCCAGCTCGAATTCCGAGCTGGTACCCGGCCCGGCGTTCGTGGCGAAACCTTGCAGGCCCGGCTTCAGGGCCCGCGCCAGGGCCTCGGCGGCTTCCCGCAGCAGGGCGTTGTAGGCACTCCGAGTGCCCTCATACTGGCCGGCCCATTGCATCTTCTGGGTGGTGGCCTCCACGAGCTTCACATTGAGGATCAGGTTCTCCCCCTGGACGGTGACCGTGGTTAGCAGCAGATGCTCGACCTGGTAGGCCTCGGCGACTTTCCCGAGGTCCCCCATCAGCTTCTCCACCTGGGCGCTGCTGGGCGGCACCCTGGTGTCCAGACCCTCTACGCCCGCGAGCAGCGTGGAGAGCGTATCGGGGATGGCGTCCGTGAGGAAGGCGGACTCCTGGAGACCCAGCACCTTCGCGGGCAGGGCGACCAGGCTTGGAACGTGGACCGGAAGCCCCTTGCGGTGCCAAGGCTTCCAGAAGAACAGTCCCCCGGCCCCGACCAACACGACCAGTGCCGCAAGGGCCAGGGCACGGGGCCTGAAGCGACTGGCCGCCCGCTGCGGAACGCTTCCGGTCAGTCCCGAAGCCGAGGTCGACTCGGTAAGAACGGATTCCAAGTCGTAGGCGAGATCCCGCACGCTCTGGAAGCGACGGCCCGGGTCCTTCTCGAGACAGTGCCCCACGATGCGCTGGAGGGTGGGTGGAATGGGTCCGCTGGGCGAGCTGAGTTCAGGCGGATCCTCTTTCAGCGTGGCGCTCAGCGTCTCTATGGCGCTCCCCCGTTCGAAGGCGCGGCGACCGCTGAGCATCTCGTAGAGCACCACGCCGAAGGCGAAGAGGTCGCTGCGCGCGTCTGCGGGTTTGCCCGATACCTGTTCGGGGCTCATGTAGCCCGCGGTACCGATCGCAAAGCCCGCGGACGTGAGGTCCAAGGCTTGGGGGTCGCTATGGGCATCTGGGGATTTGCCCAATGCATGGTCGTGGCTGTCGTGGCCCACGGTGCCGAGCGCAAGGCCCTGGGCAGTGAGGTCCTCAGCGGTGAAGCCCGAAGCCCTCTGGGTAGACAGCTCACCCAGCGAGCCCAGGGGAAAGGCAGCCTGCTTGGCGAGGCCGAAATCGAGGATCTTGAGATGGCCGTCACGGCTGATGAACAGATTCGCGGGTTTGAGATCGCGGTGGACGAGGCCCTTCTCGTGTGCCGTCGCGAGGCCCCGGGCGATCTGCAGCGCCAGTTCCACGGCCCGCTTCACGGACAGGGCGCCCCCACGGAGCCGCTCGCGCAGCGTCTCACCTTCCAGCAGTTCCATGACGAGGTAGGGTGAGCCTCGGTGTTTGCCCACATCGTGGACCGCGAGAATGTTCGGGTGGCTGAGGGCCGCAAGGGCCTTGGCCTCCGATTCGAAGCGCCGCAGACGCTCAGGGTCGTCTGCGAAGCCCGGCGGCAGCACCTTGACCGCCACCTCACGGCCGAGGCGCGAATCCTTCGCCTTCCACACTTCGCCCATGCCGCCCACGCCGATCTGCCCCACGATTTCGTAGGGGCCAAGGCGGGTGCCAGGCAGAAGGGACAATCGGTATCTCGCGGCTGAGAATTGGTTGGAATGCTCCCATTGTAAACGCGGCCTGCTGCTGCGAGGACGGGGATTCGGGTTTCCGTTGGAATCCTTTCCGGCGCGTGAAATGAATCCGCAACGGCCCTTGCCGGGAAGCCGAAAAGGGACCAAGCTTGGCCCACTTCCAGGATGCGCCATGACAGGCCTGCACCTGATGATTCCGGAACACGGGGCCTTCGCGCTTGGGGAGGACCGTCCGATCCTCACGCTGGGCCGCGCCTCGGCCAACCATGTCGTACTGACCGATCCCAGCCTCAGCCGCTTTCATGCACGCCTGCGCTGGGAGTCGGGCTCGGCCCTACTGGAGGATCTGGGCAGCCGCAACGGCACCCTGCTGAACGGCCATCGCATCGTGGGGCGCCGCCCCCTTGCCCCCGGGGACGAGATCACCCTGGGCCGCGTGAGTTTTCGGGTGGAGGCGGTTCAACCCCTGCCACCTCCGGTTCCAGAGGATTCTGAGGATGATTCGGGGTCCTCCCTCTCCATGTCCCTGGAAAAGCTGAGGCAGTTCCGGGGGCCCGGCGATGACGCTCAGGAGGCCATGCGCTTGCGGCGGGCCCTGCATCTCATCCATGCCTTCAGCCTTGAACTGATGCGTGAGGCACCGCTGGAGACTCTTCTGGAACAACTGCTGGCGAAGCTCTCGCATCTGCTCCGCCCCCATCGATCGGCCATTCTCCTGCGGGACGGGAAGGGGGCCCTGGTCCAGGCCCTGGCCCGCAGCGCTCACAAAAAAGCCCTAGGTCCCCTGAACCTTTCCCGCACGATGGTCGAGGCGGCCCTGGAGCGGCGGGAAGCCATGCTCGTGAACGATCCCAAGCTGGACCCCCGGCTGGCCAAGTCCGATTCCCTGATCCGGAGCGGGGTGACAAGCCTCATGACCGTGCCCATGGAACACGAGGGTGAGGTCGTGGGCCTTGTATACCTGGATGCCGACCCGAGCCGTGCGCCCTTCACGCCCGAGGATCTCCAGGTGGTGGCTTCCCTGGCCCACCTCGCGGCGGCGCGCATCCAACAGTCGAAGGTTTCGGAAACGCTGCGCCGGGGCAAGGTGCTGGAACATGAGTTGGCTTTGGCACGCCAGATCCAGGAGCGGCTGCTGCCCGACCGGGCGCCCAGCGTGGAAGGCTTCGAATTGTTCGGGCACAACCAGGCCTGCCACGCGGTCTCCGGGGATCTCTTCGGTTTCTTTCCGCGCCAGGATGGGCGTTTGTGGGTGGTGCTGGCGGATGTGGCCGGCAAGGGCATGGGGGCCGGACTGCTCATGGCGAGTTTCCAGGCCTACCTGTGGGCCTGGGCCGAGGCCACGGAGGATCCCGCCGTGCTGGCCGGGCGAATCTCAGCCGAACTCGCCCGCAGGACGACCGCCAACCGCTACGTCACAGCCTTCATCGCCCTGCTCGATCCGGTCGGAGGCCACGCCCGGTGCACCAGCGCGGGCCATAATCCAATCCCGGTCTTCCGTGCCGCGGGGCGCCGGGACGTCATCGAGTCGATGGGCTTTCCCCTGGCCCTTTTTCCGGGCACACCCTACCGGTGCGAAGACGTGGCCCTGGAACCCGGGGACCTCATGTTCCTGTACACGGACGGCATCACCGAGGCGGAATCCCCGGAGGGCCAGGAGTTCGGACTGGAGGGCGCCGCACACGTTTTCTGCGCCCATCCGGGCCTTCCCCTGGAGGCGCTGCATCAGCACCTTGAGACGGCGCTGGAGGCACACACCCAGGGTGCCTCCTTGGCGGATGACCGGACGCTGATCCTGCTGCGGCGGGCGTGATTGTCTTGCGCTGGTGCACGGCCGAATGCCTTCACCTACTCGCCATTGTCGACGAGGCGGGCGGTCTCGGCCAGCGCCTCGTTCCGCGCCCAGTCTGCGCGACGGCCGCACAGGACGGGCCGACCTGAGCGGCATCGCCCTAAGCCTCGTGGGGGCGGAAGAGGTGGCCCATCTGGGCGTCATCGAGAAGAAGGTGGGCTGACGGTTCAGCTGAGAGCGGCTGGAGCCTGGGTCCTGAGGGCCGCGGACCAACCGATCAACGGGAAGGTCGGCCCCTTGCCCCGCGGTCACCGGCTTCGCCGCCGGTGGTCGCGGGGCTGACGACCGCTTCTACGGCTTTTTCGTGTTGTTGGCGATGGCTGCCAGGGCTCGGCTCTGTTCGGCGATGAAGCGCGAAAGAACGATAATGAGGAACCCAAGGATTGGGTTGATCAGGACACCGGCAAGGCCGAAGGAAAGGACATTGACGCCGATCATCCGACTGATCCAGAAGTTCTCGTCGCCGAGAATGACCATGGCGATCAGGGTGATGCCCGTTCCGGCAATCGCGAGGGAGGTTCCCAGCGCCTCGCCGGCGGTCTGGAGGAAATGCGCAAAGACCGGTATGGCGGCAAAGTCATCGCCCGCCTTGGACGAAGCCAAGACAGCGTCCTTCCGGTTCCACCAAATCTGGAAACATACCCACCCGTTGGCCACCAGGACGAGCCAGACGAGGAGGAAAGCGATCACGAACTTGGCCGGCGCATCGAACACCCTGTTGGCGATGTATAGCAGGGAGAAGGGAGCGAGCAGGTTCGATACGCCGATGAGGACATACAGCCACTTGAAGGGCGCCTTGAAGAATTCACCGCTGTCCACATAATCGAGGGCAGGCTTGATGAAAGAAAGAAATTTGTTGTCCATGGGTAGCTCCTTGTCGTCAGGCTAGCCCAGGGGACAGGTCGTTCAAAGTGATAAATTGAAATTCCGAATCGCCTCGATGAACACCGCACCGTAGAGCTCCAGTTTCTTCACGCCCACGCCACTGAGGGCCAGGAAGTGCGCCTCGGTCTCGGGGCGGAAGCGGGCCATGTGCTGGAGGGTGGCGTCGGTGAAGACCACATAGGCGGGAACGCCGCGGGCATCGGCAAGCCTCTTGCGCACGGCCTTGAGGTGCAGGTAGAGGGCCTCTTCCGCGTCACAGGCCACAGGTTCAGGCGCCGTGAAAGAACCCGCCGATTTCACGCGCACCTGCTTTGTGAGCCTGGGCGACTCGGCCAGCAGGTTCCGGCCCGTGCAGACATCGCAGCTGGAACCGCAGGCATCCAGAGTCTCGCCGAAATGGCGTGCCAGCAGCTGGTGGCGGCATTGTTGGGCTTCAGCGAAGCGGTACATCTCCCGCACCTGGCGCCGCTGCAGTTCGGCGAGCCCCGATTCAAGGCCATCGGAGAAGCGTTCCAGGCTCATCACATCGGCCCAGGAATAGAAGAGCACGCAGTCGGCATCGGCGCCATCGCGGCCCGCGCGGCCGATCTCCTGGGAAAAGCCCTCCAGGCTCTTCGGCATGTCCCGGTGGATGACGAAGCGGACATTGCTCTTGTCGATGCCCATGCCGAAGGCGATGGTCGCCACCACGACATCCACATCATCACGGCGGAAGGCCTCCTGAGCCTCGTCCCGCGCCCCCGCGTCCATCCCCGCATGGTAGGCCCGGGCGCGAATGCCGTGGGACTTAAGGAAATCCGCCGTCGCTTCCACGCTCTTGCGGCTCAAGCAATACACGATGCCGGTCTGGCCGCGCCGTGCCTGCACCAGGCGCAGAATGGCGTCCCTTACCCCGGGGCCGTCCCCGCCTTTCTTGAGGGCATGGAGCTTCAGGTTGGGGCGGAAGAAGGAGCCCCGATAGGCGAAGGGATCGCGCATGCCCAGTTGTTCGACGATGTCCGAGGCCACGGCCCCGGTGGCAGTGGCGGTCAACGCCAGTACGGGCAGGCCACCGAAGCGCGCCTTCAGCCCCGCCAGGTTGCGGTAACTGGGCCGGAAATCATGGCCCCAGTGGCTGATGCAGTGGGCCTCATCCACGGCGATGAAGCGCAGATCCAGGCGCTCCAGCAGGGGGCCGATGCTCTGCTCGATGCCTTCGGGCGCGGCGTAGACCAGCTCGAAATCGCCCCGATGCAGGCCCCGGATGCGCTCCATCCGCTGCTCCGAGTTCAGGCTGGAATTGAGGCAGGTAGCCCGGAGGCCGCCCTCGGTCAGCGCATCCACCTGATCCTTCATCAGCGCGATGAGTGGCGAAATGACGAGGGTCGTGCCGCCCATCACCCGCGCGGGCAACTGGTACAGCAGGCTCTTCCCCGAACCCGTGGGCATCACCGCCAGGGCGTCGCGCCCCGCGAACACGGCTCGTATGACTTCTTCCTGCCCCGGACGAAAGGTCGAATAGCCAAAGACCTCCTTCAGCTGGGTGCGCAGCTTCACGGATTCCCCCAGGCCCTTCAGTTCCACCAAGACCCGGGGAGGAAAAGCCTTCGGCTGGCTTCGGTAGGCCGCTCTCAGCCCCTCCAACATCCGCTGCGCGCCCGCGAAATCCCCCATCGCCGAAGCAGTCCGGAGCGCATCGAGCCTAGTTTTCAGAGATTCAAGAGAAAGATCGGGCATGGGTTGATTGTCGCATCCGGCCACCAGCCCAGCTCCGCATAATCTGAGGAGCAGAGGAGGCGTTCTGCGATCATTCCAGGCATGCTCTTCTTCCTCTTCCGAATCCTCCTGATCCTGGCCAGTATTCCCGGTGTCATCGTCCATGAACTGGGTCACCAGATCCTCTGCCACTTGACGGGTACCCGCGTGCTCAAGGTCTGCTACTTCCGCTTCGGGATTCCCGCTGGCTACGTGATGCACGAGCAGCCCAGCAGTTGGTGGCGGCATATGTTCATCGCCTTGGGGCCCTTCATCGTGAACACGAGCGTGGCCTTCGCCCTGGGTTGGCTCGCCCTGCGCGGGTATATGCCAGGGGCCTCCGTCTGGATGGCGAAGGTGCTGCCCCTATGGCTGGCCGTGGCCATCGCCATGCATGCCTTCCCCAGTTTCGGAGACGCAGAATCCTTTCTGGACGCGGTGTGGAGCCAGCGCGCGGGCTTCTTCGCCAAGCTGTTGGGAACGCCCGTGGCACTGGTGATGTTCCTCGGCGCCTTCCTCGGCAACTATGGGCTGGACCTGGTGTTCGGCCTGGGCATCGGGTTCTTTGCACCCTGGTATCTGCTTCGCTGAGCCACCCACAACGAAGCCATGGAGGCGGTCCAGATCGCCCGGAACATCCAGATCGAGTTTCCCCCCGGGAAAGGGGATCTCAAGAGCATCGCCATCCCGGAGAAGGGCGCGAGCCCCCTGGTCTCCACGGAGGGCACACAGTTCGGGAAAGAGATGCCGCGGAAAGAGGGCGGGAATGCCCCGAATTTCCGAATAATACGAAGCCACTGCCCGCTCCGGGGCCGCTTGGTGGGCCGCGAGGATGCGCGCCAGCAGCGTGGCATCGAGCGCCGGTTGATCACACACGAGCAGCAGGGCGGCATCCACTTCCGGGGACAAACCTGCGATGCCCGCACGGACAGAGCTGCCCATGCCTTCTTTCCAGGCTGGGTTGAACAGCATCTGCACCTCCAGACCCGCGAGTGCGGCCCGGCATTTTTCAACTTCCGCCCCCAGGATCACCCGCACGGGCCAGCAACCACCTTCACAGGCGATGCGCGCCACCCGGCGAAGCAGAGCTTCGCCTCTCCAGACCACGAGTTGCTTGGGGCTGCCCAGCCTGCGGGAAGCACCCGCAGCGAGGATGACTGCCGCGACCGTCATCCGTGGATGGAGGCCTTGCGGTCCCGGAGATGCCCACCCTGGCGCCCCGCGAGCACCGCCTGGACTTCCGCGAGGATGGCCAGTGCGATACCTTCCGGGGCTTCGGCTCCCAGGTCCAGCCCGATCGGAAAGTAGAGCCGAGCTCTCGCGGCCTCCGTCAACGCATTCCCAGCGGCCTCCAACTCGGCAAGCATCTTCTCGCTCCGCTTGCGGTTGCCCTGCAGCCCCACGAAGGGGGCCTCGCTCTTCAAAAAGAACTCGAGAGCCTCGCGGTCTTTGGCAAAAACATGGCTCAATACCACCGCCGCGCTCCTCGAATCCAGGCGCAGATCGGGTAGGGTCTCGGCGGGATGCCCCGGGATGACCTGATCGGCCTCGGGAAAGCGCTCGGGGCATGCCAGCGCCGGGCGATGATCGAGGATCCCCACGAACCACCCGAGCTGCTTGGCCATCCGCGAGAGCGGCCTCGCGTTCTCCCCGGCACCGAACAGCCACAGGGCGACCGGGGGGTGCAGCGCTTCGATGAGCAGCTCAACGGCACCACCGGGCACCTGGAAGCGCTCGCGGAGCACCTTCCCGCCCTCCAGCGCCCGTCGGGAAGCGCTTGAAAGCGCGAGGGAAAGCCCGGCATCGATGGGCAGCAGGCCGTGATGACCGTGGTCATCGTAGGCGAAGCGATCACCCAGGGAATAAGGCATGGCGTCGCCTTCGATCCCCAGCACCGTGGCCAGCACACAGCTCTTGCGACGCTCCAACTGCTGGCTGCAGAAGTGAACCCACGGGGCCAGCTTGCCGGGCAACATCGGCTCGAGCAGGATCTGAGCCTTGCCTTCGCAGCCCATCCCAGTGCCCCAGACCAGATCCAGTTCGGCACCCAGATCGTAGCGCACGAGGGTGGGTCGAGCAGCAGCCAGGACAGCCTGCGCCCGGGCCTGAATATCCGCTTCGAGACAACCCGCGCTGACGCACCCCACGGCGGCACCCTTGGTCCCGAGTAGCATCCGCGCACCGGGCTTTCGGTAGGAGGAACCCTCGACCCCCACCAGGGTGGCGAGCACCGAAGGGCTCTGGAGTGCCTTGAGCGCCTGGAAGATGCCCTGCGAACCCGTCATGCGATCCTCACTCGAATTCCGAGGGTAGCAGCGGAAGCAGCCCTGAGCATTTTCTGGCACAGCCGTCGCACAGGAAGGGTCCCCCTGTCGGGAGTCCGTCTTGATGCGAAAAGTCCTGTTTTGCCTTGGAATCCTTGTGGCCTCAGGCCTTGGGGCGCAGGCCCAGACCCCACCGGCCAGCCCTGCCGAGAAGGAATTGCAGCAGCCCCTGCTCCTGAATGACGATAAACCGACGCAAGCACAGGTCGTCCGATCCGAGCCCTCAGGCTGGCGAGCCTTCGGTTCCACCCTGCTGGTGATCGGCTTGGCGGGCGGATCGCTCTGGGCCTTCAGGAAATATGGCATGAAGAAGTTTCCGGGCAGCGGAGGCAGCCGTCTGAAGGTCGAGGAGACCCTGGCCCTAGGGGATCGCCGCTTTGTCTCCATCCTGCGGGCGGACGAAGAGCTATTCCTGATCGCCTTGGGACCTCAGGGCATCACCCTGCTCGCGCGCATGGACGGCGTCGAGACCGCGCCTCCCGAAAGTTTCGGCGAGGCGCTTGAACACCATGTGGAGCTGACCCGCCCAACTTCCGTCCGGGAGGTGGAGGCGATGATCAAGGGGGACCGGCCATGAGGCGCCTCCTGCGACTGCTGCCGGTTTTGGTCCTGCTGGCTGCTGGATTCGCACTCCAGGCCCAGCAGGCACCTTCCGGCCTACCCACCGTCACCATCGATTTCGGCAAGACACCCCAGGGCCCGGCCCTTAGCTCGACCCTGCAGGCCATGCTCCTTTTGACGGCTCTGACGCTCGCACCCACCATTCTGGTGACCACCACCTGCTTCACGCGGATCGTGGTCGTGCTGGGCTTTCTTCGCCAGGGCATGGGAACCCAGCAGACGCCCTCCAACCAGGTTCTCATCAGTCTTTCGCTGGTGCTGACCTTCTTCATCATGGCGCCGGTGGGTCGGGAGATAAATCAGACGGTTCTCATTCCCCTAAGCCGCAGTGAACTGAGTGTGGATCAGGCCATGGACCGCACGGCGGCCCCCCTCAAGGTCTTCATGCTCAAGCACACGCGCAAGAAGGACATTTCCCTTTTCCTCTCCATCGCCAAGGCTCCGGCGCCCCAGACGAAGGCCGACGTGCCCCTGGAGGTCCTGGTGCCGGCCTTTCTCATCAGCGAGCTGAAAACGGCCTTCGAGATCGGCTTCATGATCTTCCTGCCCTTCCTGATCGTGGACATGGTCGTGGCCTCGATCCTGCTGGCCATGGGCATGATGATGCTGCCACCCGTGGTGATATCCCTGCCCTTCAAGATCCTGCTGTTCGTGATGGTGGATGGCTGGTTCCTCATCATTGGCAGCCTCGTGCGGGGGTACACGGGATGAACGAACTCATCATCGTCCAGATCGCACGCGAGGCGCTGAAGACTGCGATCTATGTCGCCGGGCCCGCGCTGATCGTCTCCATGGTGGTGGGCCTGTCCATCTCCGTCTTCCAGGTCGTCACCAGTCTCCAGGATCAGACGGTGGCCTTCGTACCCAAGGTCATCGCCGTGATGGTCGTCGTGGTCATCAGTTTCCCCTGGATGGTCCGCATCCTCGTGCAGTTCACCACCAAGATGTTCACCGAATTCAATGTGGTGGTGAGGCAATTGTCGTGAAACAACCCCAACCACGAACCCCTCGCTGAAATGCCCCCGACCCTTGGCAGCCCCGCCGTCTGGGCCCTCGCGCAGGGGCAGGTGTTGATGTGGTTACTGGTCATCGTCCGGATCACGGGCCTCATGGCCACCCTGCCGGGCCTGGGGCAGGAGCGCATTCCGCTGCAAGTCCGGGCCGCCCTCGCGATCCTCCTGTCGGTGATCATCACACCCGTTGCTCCCAGACCTCGGGAGGCACCTGCCGACATGTGGCAACTCCTGGCCTTGATGGTCATGGAACTCGCCGCAGGCCTGCTCCTGGGGCTCTTCGTCGCGTGGATCATCGAGGCCGTGTCCTTTGCGGGCCACCTCATGGATATGCAGATGGGCTTTTCCTTCGTGCAGTTCCTGGACCCGGCCACGGCCCGACCGGCTTCGATCTCGGGAACGGTGCTCACGCAGCTGACCCTGCTCTTCATTTTCATTTCCGGACTGCATCATCAGATGATTCTGGCCCTCGTGGAAAGCTACCGGATCGTCCCGATCGGGTCAGGCATGCCTGGCGATCCCATGCGGATCGTGTCCATGGTGGGCATGCTGCTGGCTCGGGGGCTGCAATTGGCCTTTCCCGTCATGCTCACGCTCTTTTTCGTGGATGTCCTCGAAGGCATCAGTGCCCGCTTCATGCCGCAGCTGCAGCTCATGCAGCTCAGTTTCCCCATCAAGATCGCGGTGGGGCTGGCCGTGTTGGGAGTCGTCCTCCGGGAGTTCTCGGCCTGGCTCCTGCCCATCCTCGAAGCCGCTCCGCGCGAAGCCTTGCGCTTCCTGAGGTAGGCCATGGCCCAGGATCCTTCCCGCACCGAAAAGGCCACGCCCAAGAGAAGGCAAAAGGCAAGGGAGGATGGTTCGGTCCTGCGGGTTGCGGACCTTGACTCCACCGTGATGCTCTGGGGCAATCTCTTCCTTTTCGCGGCCGCCTGGGGAGCCACCTCCATACTGATGGCGCAGCAGGTCGCCTACTTCCTGCGGCGCGCCACCGAGCGGGGACTGCTGGTCCCCGAGAACCTGCATCCGCTCGCCCTGGACATCCTGGGCATCGTGCTCAGGATCCTGTTGCCCTTCTTTGGAGCGAACTTCGTGCTGGCCATGGCCAACCAGTTCGTCCAGCACGGCTTCCATCCCCTTTCCAAGCCTCTGATTCCCAAGTTCGAAAAACTGAACCCGATACCGGGGTTTAAGCGGCTCTTTTCGGCACGGTCGCTGGTGGAGATCCTCAAGAGCCTGGGGAAGTTCCTGATCATCGCCTGGATGGCCTACACCATCCTCGGCCCCCGCATGCCGATCATTCTGAGCACCCTGAAGCTGTCTCTGGGCCAGAGTCTGCAGTTCATGCAGGAGACCCTCTTCCTCCTGTACCGGAACGTGATGATCGCGATGCTGGCCCTGTCTTTCGCGGATTTCGCCTACCAGCGGTATGAATTCGAAAAGGGTCTCCGGATGACCAAACAGGAGATCAAGGAAGAGACCAAGGATGCGGAAGGCAATCCGGAGATCAAGGGCAAACAGAAATCGCTGATGTTCGCTTCGGTGATGCGGCGGATTCGGACCCAGGTCCCCAAGGCCACCGTCGTCATCACCAACCCCACCCATTTCGCCGTCGCCCTGAAATACGACCAGAAAACCGCAGCCCCGATTTGCGTCGCCAAGGGTATCGACCACCTCGCCCTGAAGATCAAGGAGCGGGCCAAGGCCACGGGCGTCCCCATCGTGGAGAACCGGGCCCTGGCCAGGAGTCTCTATCGAAGCGTGGAACTGGATCGCCCCATTCCGCCGGAACTCTTCCAAGCCGTGGCCCAGGTCCTGGCCTTGGTGTACCGCCTCCGAGGTGCCGCCTGAAGCATTGCAAGCAAAAATAGTTCCCGAAGGCTACTGTTGTGCCGACAAATGACCGAAAGAAAATAGGTATTCTCCCAGCTTCGGAAGGTTTTCCTTTGCCCCTCCCTCTCATCCCACCGCATCTGCCTCCGCACCAGCTTTTGCTGGTCGATGATGACCCCGTCCTGCTGGAAACCCTAAGCGACCTGCTGCAGCATGAGGGTTTCACGGTCACCACCGCAGAATCGGGCGAGGGTGCCGAGCATCTCCTGGGAATGGCCCATCCGCCCTACGATCTGGTTCTCACCGACCTCGTGATGCCCGGCAAGTCCGGCCTGGATGTGCTCCGGAAGGCTCTCGAGGTCAATCCAAGCTGCACGGTCCTCATTCTGAGTGGCTTCGGCACGGTGCGGGAAGCCACAGAGGCCATGGATTTGGGGGCCTACGGGATGGTGACCAAACCGCTCCACCTGGACCAATTTCGAAACATGCTCCGCCGCCTCATGGAACGCATCGAACTGATCCACGAGCGGGATCACCTGCGGAAACGGGTGCAGGAACTTCAGGTGCGCATCGAATCCCTGGAAGCCACCAAGGGGCGCATGGAAATGCTCGCCCATCGTATCAATCCGATGGCCGACAGTGGCTCGGAAGCTCTGAGCGATCTCGAGCGCCTGGCGGGTTTGAAGGCCCGGGGTATGCTCACCGAAGAACAGTTCGAAACGGGAAAAAAGGCGCTGTTATCGAGGTGGCTGACATGAGGGGCAGGATGCTTCCACGATGCGGACCCAAGCCGACGGGGGTCTCGCGAATCGGCGCAGCCGATTCCGAGAAAAAAGGCGCTG
>CAIPUA010000299.1 GCA_903868115.1 uncultured Holophagaceae bacterium | reverse complement strand
CTCACGGTGGAGATCCGTCCCATGCGCCGGGATGGCTATTTCAAGCTGAGCAGCCATCCCTCCTGGAAAGCGGGCTGAGCCTTCCGGAATGGCTTCGGTATGCTGAAGGGTTCCCGGAGTCCTGCCCCTTGGCCTTCCCCAGTGAGTCTCTTCAAATCGGTTCCATCGTTGTCCAACCGCCGCTGGTCATGGCGCCGCTGCACGAGATCACCGATCAGCCTTTCCGACGGATGATCCGGGAAGTGGGCGGCGTGGGGCTGACAGTCTCTGAAATGATCAGCAGCGAGGCGCTCGTGCGCCATGCCCGGAAGGCCCAGCGCATGATGGCCAGCGAGGGCGAACGGCCCTACGCCATGCAGTTGGCAGGTTCCGACCCCGGGCACCTAGCCGAATGCGCCCGGATGTGCTAGGAGGCGGGCGCCGACCTGGTGGACCTGAACATGGGTTGCCCGGCCAGCAATGTGACGAAGGGCGGAGCAGGTAGCGCCCTGCTGCGCGATATCCGCCTGGCCGAGGCCTGTGTGAAGGCCATGGTGAAGGCCGTAAAGATTCCCGTCACCGTCAAGATGAGGGCGGGCTGGGATGCCAGCCAGCACCAGCGCGAAGAGTATCGAGATTTCCTGAAAATGTTCGAGGCTGTCGGGATTCAGGGCCTCACCATCCATCCCCGCACCCGGGCCCAGCAATATGAAGGCCATGCGGACTGGAGCCTCATTGCCCGCGCCGTGGAAGTGGGAAGCTCCTTCCCCATCATCGGGAATGGCGATGTTATTGAGGCCGAGGACGCCCATCGCATGGTGCGCGAAACGGGTTGCCACGGGGTGATGATCGGACGCGGTGCGCTCTACAATCCCTTCCTTTTCCGGCAGGTCATGGAACCCGGTTTCCTGGTGACGCCGGGGATGCGCATCGACATCACCCTGCGCTTCTTCAGGCTCTTGCTGGATCTGCTGGAGGAACGCGAAGCGCTGCACAAGATCAAGAAGATCGGCGCCTGGTTCACCAAGGGTATTCCGGGCGGGGCCAAGTTCCGGCAGCGCCTGAACGAGCGAAATGACCCCCATGAGCTGATTCGGGAGATCGAGGCCCTGCGCAATACCTGAAAAACTTTCAGTCCACTTCGGGTAGTGGCTGCGGGATCTCCAGGCTGAATTCCGCCCAGCTGCCATGTTTGGAATTTGCCTCCATGCGCCCGCCGTGCAGGTGCGCGATGCGCCAGGCCGTATAGAGGCCGACCCCCGTGCCCTTGCGGGCCTTGAGTTCAGGGCTCTGGAGGCGGCTGAATTTTCGGAACAATCGTGAACGCTCCTCCGGTGGGAAGCCCGGGCCCTCGTTCCAGACGGACACCACGAATTTGTCCTGGAAATGGCTGTAGTGCATGCGGATGAGGCCACCTTCCTGGCCGTACTTGACCGCATTGCCCAGCAGGTTCACCAGCACGATCTTCAGCAGCGAGGGGTCGCAGACGACGGGGGCGGGCTGGTCGGGATAGTGGCGCTCAAGCCGCATCCCTCGTTCCTGCATCTGGGGCTGGATGATGTCGAAGGAGGGTTCCAGCACCTCGTCCACCAAGGGGATCTCGGCGGCGTGCAAGCGAAGGCTGCCGCCCTCCATGCGGGCCAGATCGAGGTATTCCCGGATGAGGTCCAGCAGGTAATTGCCCTTCTTGATGAGGCGCTCCAGCTTCTGGGCCTGCCGGGGCTCCAACTCGCCCAGGTAGCCGTCCACCAACACCCGCGCATCGGTCATCATCGAGGCCACGGGATTCTTCAATTCGTGGCTGACGAAGGCCAGCACTTCGTTGTAGGCCTGGTTCGCCGCCGTGAGCTGCTCGATGCGCCAAGCCTTCTCTACCGCCTGGGAGATTCGTTCGGCCAGGGCCCGCCAGAGACGCGCGTGATAGGGCGTATACACCTTGGGCTCCCGGGCGCTGAGGAAGAGCACACCCAGGACTCGATCCTCGACCATCAGGGGGCAGGTCATGCTGCTGCGCACCCCTTCGCGCACCAGCAGGCGCGTAGAGGCGCTCATGGGGTGGGCTTCTTCGTAGCGCGGCAGGTCGTAGATGATCCGGGCGCAGGCAGAGTCGATGACGGTGCGCAGAGAACTGTGGGCTAGGTCCTCTCCGTAGCCTGCCTGCAGGAGGATCGGTTGATACAGGGCCTTCGTCCAGTGCGCGATGATCCGGCGACCCTCGTCGTCGAGAAAGGCCAGGCCAATCCGGTCGC
The DNA here is from genome assembly GCA_903868115.1 of uncultured Holophagaceae bacterium. Lineage (GTDB taxonomy): Bacteria > Acidobacteriota > Holophagae > Holophagales > Holophagaceae > JAYREN01. Next base: position 4,705 of record CAIPUA010000299.1, on the reverse strand, counting down.
AGGGATAGAGCTCCTGTACCGCCCCGAAGAGGAAGTCCATGAGTTCCCCCAGAGAAGCCTTGGCGGCTACCTTGCCGTTCACATTGTCCAGAATGGCCTGCTCGTCCTCGGGGAAACGCTCCTCCCCGGCACCCTCGAAGGTGCTCAGGAAATGGAGGTTTGAATTCAGCTCGACCATGGGCAGCCTGGAAAGGGATTGCATTATCTCATCACGAAGCGGGCGATGCGTGGCTGCTTTCAGGCAATACGGCTTACCCCGCTCTTGAGAATACTTGGACGGACTCTAGCGCTGGCTCGGCCCCGCGATTAACCTAGAGCCAGAAAAGCGGGAGCGAGATGCCTTATACGACCCCCCATGATCCCCATTGGGATCCCCTGCTCGAGGCCGCCTGGCACGCCTGGGAACAGGCCTATGCGCCCTATAGCCACTTCCAGGTGGGCGCCGCCCTCCTCCGGGGTGACGGTTCCATCCAGGTCGGCTGCAATGTTGAGAACGCCAGCTACGGCGGCACGATTTGCGCCGAACGCACCGCCATCTGCGCTGCTGCGGCCCAAGGGCTGCGGCCCGGAGATCTGGTGGCCCTGGTCGTGGTGACCCAGGCCGAGACCCTGACGCCCCCCTGCGGTCTCTGCCGACAGGTGATCGCGGAATTCGCGGAGGATCTGCCGATCCTCCTGGCCAATCGCCACGCGCGGGCCCTCCATTCCACCTCAGAACTGCTGCCCCACGCCTTCACCGGGCGGAATCTCCTGGATTCCGCTCGCACTGCCGAAGAGCTTCCCTGATCCGTTCTCTCGAGATGAACCCCAATGGCCATTGACCGCGCAAAAATCCAGAAACAGGCCGAAGCCTTCATGGCCAGCGGGAAGGTCGACCGGGCCATCGACGAACTCCGCAAACTGCTGGAAGACAAGCCCGACGACTTCAACCTGATGAACCGCATCGGGGATGCCTACCTGCAGATCCGAAGGCTGCCCGACGCCCTCGACATGTTCAAGCGCTCGGGCGTTGGTTTCGAGCACAGCGGCTTCACTAATAAGGCCGCGGCAGTCTTCAAGAAAGCGCACCGGGCGGCTCCGGATGACATGGACATGGCCGCGCGCCTGGCCGATACCTACCGCGCCACCAACATGATCAAGGACGCCATCCAGATCTACATCGAAGTGGCGGACTACTTCACCAAGAAGGGGCTCCTCAAACGGGCCCTCGAGGAATTCGCCAAGGTTGTCGAACTCGACCCCAAGAACCTGAAGAACAAGGTCAAGCTGGCGGATCTTTACAACAAGGAGGGCATCAAGGAGCGCGCCGCGGAGATCTACCTGGAGGTCGCCGAGGCGCTGGCCTTCGAGCAGATGCCGGCCGAGGCCATCCAGGTGCTGGAACGGGCCAAGGCCATGACGACCTCGCCCAAGCTGTTCCTCACTCAGTCCAGGCTCAGCATTGTACAGAAGGATCTGGCCGCCGCCGCCCAGCATCTCCGCGAGGGGCTGACCTCGAATCCCCGCAGTTCCGAGATCATGGAAGCCCTCGCCGAGGTCGAACTGCAGGCCAAGGCACCGGAGCGCGCCCTGGAGGTACTGGGCCAGATTCCCCAGCTGCCCGAGAAGGCCGCCGTGCTCTGCGAGCGGGCCTTGCGGGAAATGATCCGGGGCAACGCCATCGATGAAGGCCTTCGCCTCTTCCATCCCATCGGCCGCGAGTTTGCGCGGCGAGGCATGGGTGAGCAGGCCAGCCGCACCCTCCACAGTGCCTTCCAGGGCCTGCCCATACCCACGGAGGCCTGGATCCAGCTGGCGGATATCGCCCATCAGAGCGGCGACCTGCAGGGGCGCATCGATGCCCTAAGCCATGCGCACGCGCTGGCGGTGTCGTCCAACGACAGTGCTCTGATTCGCAATCTTGAAGAACAACTCGAGACCCTCGGCATCGCAGCCACCGAGATCGAGACGCCCCTGCGGCCCATCCTGCCCGAAGGCTTCCGGGACTTCTCCGGCTCCCCGAATGCGAGTCTGCCTGCTTTCGATTCGACCGAAGTCGACCCCCTCAAACGGATGCAGCTCCAGCAGCTCCAGCGCGAGGCCGAGAACTACCTCCGCAGCCGCTTCAATGAACGGGCCCTGGAAACCTATCAGAAAATACTGGAACTCGATGCCACCAACCTGGATGCCATCAACCGCATCGCCGAGATCCTCAAGGCCTCGGGTGTGATGACCAAGGTCCAACAGCACTATGTCAAGATGGCCGAAAAACTGGCGCCGCAGGGGCAGCGGCGCCTGGCGGTGGAGATGCTCGACAAGGCCGAGGAACTGTTCCCCGGCTCCACGCGGCTCAATCGCCGCATGCTCGGTCTCGTGGACTCAGCTCCCCCGGCGCCGGCGCCGCCCCCCACGATTCTGGAAGTGCCCTCCATTCCCTTCCGTGATGGCGTTGCCGCCTTGTCGCCAGAGCCCTTGAACGATTTGGATGTGCTCATCTCCCTGGACGATACCGATGGAGGCTACCAACGACCCACGAGCTTCCCCGCCATCGCCCTGGGGGCTCCGAGCCCCCTGCCCGAGCCCGCCGCCCTCTATCCCAGTGATCTGCAATGGACCCCGCCCGACGAGGAGGAGGAAGAAACGCTGTCCGCCGATGCGGAACTGCTGCCCGATATCGAACCCCTGGAACTGGAGCCTCTCTCCTTTGCCAAGGGCAAGGTGCCCGTGGCGCCGCCACAGATGCCGACACCCCTCCCGCTGCCGCCCCCTGCGGCAGGACCCGTGGCGCCGACCCCGGCCCCGGCCTGGGTCCCCGTTCCAATCAGCGACGAGCTGGCTTCCATGCTTTCGGATATCGATTTCCAGCTCGATTACGGCAGCCCCGACGAGGCCAAGATCGAGCTCCAGAACGCCTTGAAGGAGTGGCCCAGCCATCCGGAACTCCTCGCCCGCCTGGACCGCGCCGAGGAGGCCCTGCGTCGGTTCGGCCATGGGGCAGCGCCCGCCAGTGTGGCGGACGATTCGGAGTTCTCGCATTCCTTTTTCGACCTCACCGATGTGCTGGGCGACTCACTCCTGGAGCCGGGCGAAGGTGAGGAAATGCACGACGCCACGAATGTGGTGGAGAAGATCCACAGTGTGGACGAACTGTTCAACGCCTTCCGCGAGGGCGTCGAACAGCAGGTGAAGACCGACGACTACGACACGCACTACAACCTGGGCATCGCCTACAAGGAGATGCTGCTCATCGAGCCCGCCCTCGAGGAATTCAAGAAGGCCATGCGCGACCCCGAGCGCACCCTTGAATGCTGCTCCATGCTGGCGATTTGCGAGCAGGCTCAGGGCAACCTGGAAAACGCCGCCGAATGGCTGCATCAGGGCATCGACGCCCCTGGGTTCCCTCCTGAGGATTCCATCGGTCTGCGCTACGACCTGGGCGAGATTCTCGAGCAGCTCGGTCGTCCAGAGGAAGCTCGGCAGCACTTCCAGACTGTCTTCGACCTGGATGCCACCTACCGGGATGTGGCGAATAAATTCTGAGCCCGGGCTTTGCGGCGGTCAAAAACCACCACCCACTCACACCGGCTCGCCCGCCCAGGAGACCCCGAAGGCCTCGCGCACTTCCACGATGCTGCCGCCCGCGCCCAGCACCAGTCCCAGCTTGGCCAGCGCGGCCCATCGGGTGTGGAGCCCACCGGCGAGGGCACCTGCTTCGGCCGCCAGGGCGCCCAGTTCGTAGGTTTCCAGGTCGACGCCGCCCCAGAGACACTGACTGGTGATCACCACGGGAAGGTCACGCTCTCGGCAATGGCAAAACAGCGCCTGCAGATCCGGGCGTCCCATGGGCAGGTTGCCCGCGCCGTAGGCATGCAAGAGCACGCCCCGTGTGCCAATCGGTGGCAAGGCCCAGGGCATTCCCGGGAAGGGTGCGTAGACCGCCAGGGCCGTCTCGAAGACCTGGCCCAGGCCTGCGGGCACGCGGCGCTCGAAGCGCCCCGCATGCGGATGGACATGCACATGCAGCCCCAGTTCCGCCAGGGGCGGCAGATTGGGCGTATCGAAGGCTTCGTAGCGGTGGACGCTCAGCTTGTCCGTGGCCACGCCTCGGTACCAGTGATCGCCGAAGCAGATGCCGATTTCGGCAACGCCCTTGGTCGCCAGCGTGACCGCATCCACTAGGTTGCTGCGCGCATCGCTGCGGACATAGGCCAGGGGCCGCTGAGAGCCCGTCAGCACCACGGGCTTGCCCAGGTCCGCCAGCAGGAAACCCAACAGCGACGCCGTGAAGGCCATGGTGTCCGTGCCGTGCACCAGCACCACGCCCTCGCAGTCAGCGGCTTCCGTTCGGATGAGTCGCGCCAGGTGCAGAATGTCCGCAGGCTCGTTGGTCGAAGAATCCTGATTGAACGCCACCACCAGCTTCAGGTCCGCCAGCTGCCGCAGCTCCGGCACCTGCTCCAGGATGCGGTCCAGCGAAGGCCCCGGCGCCAGGGATGAAGGTTCTCCCAGGGGCGCCATGCCCAGGGTGCCGCCGGTGTGGATGAGGAGGATGCGGTTGGTCAAGGTGTCCTCGGGCTGTCTGGGCGCATTGAGAGAACACCGGGGAAAGCGGTCACGATCAAACTCCAGCAGGGTTGAGGAAGGGCATCAGGCCGGCCTGGAACAACCGAAACTCCTCGGGTGAAAGTTGTTGTTGGCTGTCCGAAAGGGCCACGGAAGGGTGTGG
>CAIPUA010000298.1 GCA_903868115.1 uncultured Holophagaceae bacterium | reverse complement strand
GATGATACTGCATTTCTAAGTGTGGAAAAGTAGGTCGCCGCGACGTTAATCTCAAAAACGCCCCCTGTTCCTATCAAGAATCTGGGGGCGTTCCTGTACCTGCGCGTCAGCAGTCGGCCCGCTCGCGAAGTTGTCGTAAACTGATTGATTCTACGTGAGGATTTCATGCCCATTTCCGTCCGCCTTCCTGATGAATCCGTGCGCGAACTTCGTGACGGTGCCACCGGTGCGGACCTGGCCCAGGGCATCGGTCCCAGACTTCTAGATGCGTCCCTCGCGATCAAGGTCGATGGACGGCTCCAGGACCTGGATGTTCCTCTCCCGGATGGGAGCAGGGTGGCCTTGGTGACTAGCAAGGATCCCGACAGCCTGGACATCCTTCGCCACTCTACATCGCATCTCTTGGCCCAGGCCGTGAAGCGACTCTTCCCGGCCGCCAAGGTGGGCATCGGCCCAGTGATTGAGGATGGGTTCTACTACGATTTTCAGGTCGAGAAGTTCTTTACGCCTGAAGATCTAGAGGTCATCGAAGCGGAGATGCGAAAGATCAGCCAGGAAGCGCATGTCATCACGCGGCAAGATATTAGAAGGGACGAGGCGCTGGTCCGCTTCCAGTCTTTAGGCGAGTTATTGAAGGTCGAATTGGTTTCGGATATTCCGGCTGGTGAGCAGATTTCTGGGTATCTTCAGGGAGACTTCTACGATCTCTGCCGTGGGCCCCATGTCCCGAATACGGGCAAGTTAAAGGCCTTCAAACTGCTCAATGTTGCCGCTGCTTATTGGCGAGGCAACGAGAAGAACGCGCAACTTTGCCGTATCTATGGGACTGCTTTCCATACACAGAAAGAACTGGACGAGCACCTCAAGCGCCTTGAAGAGGCCAAGGCTCGAGATCACCGGAAGCTCGGCAAGGAATTGGGCCTCTTCTCCTTCCATCCCGAAGCCCCAGCCTCACCCTTCTTTCACCCCAAGGGTGCGATCATTTACAACCTCCTCGTTGACTTCATGCGAGAGCACTACCGCCGAGAAGGCTATTGCGAAGTCATTACGCCCCAGGCTCTCGACGTGAGCATGTGGAAAACCTCTGGACACTATGACAAGTACAAGGAAAACATGTACTTTACTGAGGTCGAAGAGCGTGAATACGCACTGAAGCCCATGAATTGTCCGACCCACTGCCTCATCTATGGAACTGGCAAGCACAGCTATCGGGATCTGCCCATTCGGTATGCGGATTTCGGTCGCCTGCACCGCTACGAACGCAGCGGTGTCACCCAAGGGCTGACGCGGGTGAGGACGTTCTGTCAGGACGATGCGCACATCTTCTGTGCACCGGAACAGATGAAGGCCGAGATGGCTTCCTTTTTCACGTTCATCATGAAAATTTACGAAACTTTCGGCTTCGACGAAGTGCGGGTAGTACTGTCCACGCGTCCCGAAAAGCGGATCGGCAGCGACGAGATCTGGGACTTGGCCGAACACGCCCTCGCGGATGGCATGCGCGAAGCTGGCATGAACTTCCGAGAGAGCCCTGGGGACGGTGCCTTCTATGGGCCCAAGATTGAGTTCCAAGTGTTGGATGCGCTCAAGCGCCCTTGGCAGTTGGGTACGCTGCAGGTTGACTACTTCCTGCCCGAGCGCTTTGGGCTACGCTATGTAAAGGCCGACAACACCGAAGGCACGCCCGTGATGTTGCATCGCGCCATTCTGGGAAGCCTGGAGCGCTTCATGGGTATCCTCATCGAGCATTGTGCTGGGGCTTTTCCGGTTTGGCTGGCTCCGGTCCAACTCACCGTGCTTCCCATCACGGACCGCGTGCGGGATTACGCAGGGACCATCCGTGGCAGGGCTGAGACCCTTGGTCTGCGGGTGGAACTGGACCTTCGGAACGAGAAGGTCAACGCCAAGATCCGGGATGCCCAGTTGCAAAAAATTCCCTACATGCTTGTCATTGGGGATCGAGAGGCCGCTGAGGGGACGGTGTCGGTCCGTCATCGCCAGAAGGGAGATATGGGTGCTCAGGCGGTGGATGCATTCTTGGGTCAGGTCCTCCAGGAAGTCCGGACTCGGGTCCACTGAGCATCTTTGATTGGCAGCTTCGGGTTTCGCTGGTAATATTTCTATCCTTGTGTCCTTGTGGAGGGCTGTATTCGAGCGACAGAAACGCGCATCAATGATGGCATCCGGGCTCTCGAGATTCGAGTCATAGCCGAAGACGGTGCACAGCTGGGGATCATGACTCCGGCACAAGCTGTCCGGATGGCAGAGGAGAAAGGGTTGGATGTAGTGGAAGTATCCCCGACGGCCAATCCTCCTGTCTGCCGGATCATGGACTATGGCAAGTACAAATTCATGGAGGCGAAACGCGAACATGCCGCCCGCGCAAAGCAGAAAAACATCGTGCTCAAGGAAGTTAAATTCAGGCCTCGCACCGATGATCACGATTTTGATTTCAAGGTGAAACACATCCTTCGATTCTTGGAGGATGGTGACAAAGTGAAAGTAGTGGTGATGTTCCGAGGCCGCGAGGTCGTCCATCGTGATATCGGATTCCGCATCATCGAAGACGTCTTGGGCCGTGTCGCAGACAAGTGTGTAATTGAAAAAACCGCTGGTATTGATGGGCGCGATATGCACGCCATCATTTCTCCAAAGCCAGTGGAAGTTGTAAAGAAGCCCAAGGCGCCCAAACCTGAAGGCACTCCCGTCGCAACCAAACCAAGCTAGAGGTTCAATATGCCCAAGCTCAAGACCCACAAGGGCGCGCAGAAGCGCTTCAAGAAGACCGGCAGCGGCCTGTTCAAGCGCGGTTGTTCCCACCAGCGCCACATCCTCACCAAGAAGACTAGCAAACGTAAGCGTCAGCTGGACATGGGGAGAATGGTGGACAAGTCAGATCTGGGCCGCGTCAACGCCATGTTGCCGTACGCCTGAGCCAAACCCTGGCACCCGCCCTCTTTGCAGGCCAGCCTGCATGAGCTCACGGGGGGCACAAGCGGTCTCTTTTGTTTCAACTCCGGTGGCCGACGCCACCCCCGACGTGGCCTTCAAAGCTCGTTGAGCTGCCACAAGGAAAGGAAAGCACATGACTCGTGTCAAACGCGGATTCAAGCGTGTCCAGCGCCGCAAGCGAATGCTCAAATTCGCCAAGGGCTTTTACGGTGCCAAATCCCGTCTCTATCGCTCCGCGAAAGAGGCCGTGGCCAAGGCTCTCGGCTATGGGTACCGCGACCGCAAGGCCCGGAAGCGCGACTTCCGTCGTCTCTGGATCGTGCGTATCAGTGCCGCTTGTGAGATCAACCAGACCAGCTACTCCAAGTTCATGGGCGGCCTCAAGAAGGCCAATGTGACGCTGGACCGCAAGATGCTCGCGGACCTCGCGGTCCGCAATCCTGAAGTGTTTAGCCAGCTTGTGGCCGTGGCCAAGAGCTGACATCGATTTCGATTAAGCTTGAAAGGCCGCGAAAGCGGCCTTTCTTTGTATAGAGAACCGGGGAATCCATGGATCCGAATCTGCTTCCACCCGAAATTCTTGATGCTGAGCGAGGCTTTCCCCAGGCTCTCGAAGCCTGTACGGATCTAGATGCCCTCATGCGCGTGAAGGGCCTGTACACGGGCCGAGACGATAGTCATGCCGTCCGGATGATGGAGCTTCTGAAGGTCGCACCCAAGGAACAGAAGCGAGCGCTGGGGGCCGCGATCAACGGGTTGAAGAACCTATGGGAAGAAGGACTCAAGGCGCGCCAAGGTGAGCTGGAGACCGCACGAAGACAGGCAAACAGTCTTGCCACCAGTTGGGATCCGGATCTGCCGCCGCCCCTGCCGACGCGAGGCGCCTTGCATCCACTGAATCGCTTGATGGATCGGCTCATCGATATTTTTCGCCCCCTTGGCTACCACGTGGAAGAGGGCCCCGAAGCGGAATCAGAGGCCAATAATTTTGATGGTCTCAATATTCCAGAGGATCATCCTGCCCGCGGCAGTGCTGACACCTTCTACTTCTCCGCCCACAAGGGACGCCTGCTCCGCACGCATACCAGCCCTGTGCAGGTGCGTGTGCTCCAGCGGGTCGCGCCCGATATCGAAAGACTTGGCGGCATCCGCTTCCTCGCACCGGGTCGCGTATATCGCAAGGATGAAATCGATCCAACCCATAGCCCCATGTTTCACCAGGTGGAAGGCATGCTCGTGGGCCACGACATCGGCATGCAGCACCTGAAAGGAACCCTGGCCTACGCCATGAAAGCCCTCTTCGGTCCCGGTGCCGATGTGCGCTTCCGGCCCAGCTACTTCCCCTTCGTTGAGCCCGGTTGTGAAGTGGACGTTCGCTGTCCACTCTGCGGTGGTTCGGGCTGCCGCGTGTGCAAGGGAAGCGGGTGGGTGGAGATCCTGGGTGCCGGCCTGATTCATCCCAACGTGCTGACTTTTGCGGGGCTCGACCCGAAGATCTGGAGTGGTTTCGCCTTCGGGATGGGCGTGGAGCGCACGGCCATGATGGTGAGCCAAACGCCGGATCTGCGCCTTTTCTTCGAGAACGACCAGCGCTTCCTGATGACCATGGGGGGGCTTGACTGATGCTCATCGAACGACGCGCACTCAATGCGGAACTATCCGCCATCAACGATCTGGGCACAGTGGAACTCTGCGAGTTGCTCGCCTCCCTTGGTTTTCCCGTGGACGCTGTGGAGGAACGGGATGGCCAGGTCGTCCTCGATGTGGATGTGACGGCGAATCGGGGCGATGCCCTTTCCCACCGGGGCCTCGCCCGGGATCTGGCGGCCAGACTGGATGCTGTCCAGGCGCCAATTCCTCGCCAGATCCTGCCTGAAGGCGCCATGCTATTTCCCGTGCGGCTGGAAGCGGCAGCTTGTCCGTTGTATGCGACGGCGATAATGGAGCTTGGGCTGAATACCGGCACGCCTGCGGAGGTGGTCTCCTTCCTGGCTTCCATGGGTTCCAATGCCAAGCAGCTGCCTGCCGTGGATGCCTCCAACGAATTGCTCCACCGCTACGGCCATCCCACACATGCCTTCGACGCCGATACGGTGAAGGGCGCGTTGATCGTGCGTTGGGCCATGGCAGGGGAAAGCCTGGTTACGCTGGACGGAGTGGAGCGGAAGCTGACTTCTGCCGATCTCCTGATCGCTGATGAGGGTGGGCCCATCGCCCTCGCGGGCGTCATGGGCGGCGAGGTCACCAAGGTCACGGCGGCCACCCGTCACGTCATCCTGGAAAGCGCCTATTTTGATCCGCGGGTGGTGCGCCGCATGGCACATCGCCACGGCCTGCACAGTGATGCCTCGTACCGATTCGGACGGGGGGTGGATCCGGCGATGGCACCAATCGCCCGCGATCTCCTGGCGGCCAGACTGCAGGCCTGGGCAGGCGCGACCCTGAAGGGCGCCTGGACGGCAGGGGCACTTCCTTCGCCCTCCGCGGCCATCTTTCTCGCCGGCCCGACCCTGGATCGCATTGCGGGCGAAGGCATCCATATGGAGGAAGCAGCCTTGCTGCTGGGGCGTCTCGGATGTGCGATGCAGAGAGATGTGAGCACGCTCGGGGTGGTTCCTCCCACCTGGCGCCACGACCTCCTGATCGAAGAGGACCTGGCGGAGGAGGTCCTCCGCATGCGAGGCTTCGAGCGGATTGGATCGGCCCTGCCGCCCCTGGAGGGCCCGCCTCATCCGCTCTCCCCTGGCTACTTGCAGGGCCGGGACCTCGCGAGACGGTTGGCCCATGCGGGCTTCCATCAGACAGTCACGCTGGGGTTCATGAGCCCGGAAGCGGATGCGGCCTTCGCAAAGGTCGATAACCCCGCGGCGGGTCGGACCCTCGGCAATCCGCTGGGTCAGGAATACTCCGTCATGCGGGCTTCCCTCCTGGCCTCGCTGAAGGCCACGGGGGAGCTGAATCTTCGGCAGGGCGCCAAGGAAGTCAAGCTCTTCGAGATCGCTCCCGTTTACCAGAGCACGCCTGAGGGACCGGCCGAACGGCAAGTACTGGCCATTGTCTGGGCCGGCTCCATGGGAGGGGACAACTACCTGACCAAGGCGCGGCCCGTTCAGGCGGCGGATCTCCTGGGGGTTGCCCAGGATCTCGGGGCCGAGGGTCTGCAAGAGGTCCAGCAGCTCGCGGAAGGCATGCTGGCCCTTGAAATCCCCCTCTCCTTGCTGCCGGCACATGCGGAACGAATCATTCCGGTGTTCAAGCCCTTCCGCCGATACCCGGTGGTGGAGCGGGATCTCTCGCTGCTTGTGGACCTCGGGCAGTCGTATCGGAGCCTTGAGATGGCCATGTCCTCTGCGGCAGTGGAGGTCGCGGGCGAGGCTTTCCTGGGGCTTGGCTGCGTGGATGTCTTTCGGCACAAGAGTCTCCCAGCGGGTCGCCAGGCCTGGCTGGTGCGGCTGCGCTTCCAGGCCTCGAATCGCACCCTGACTTCCGAGGAGGTCGACGGTTGGCTGGATGTCGTGCTGCGAGGAGCCAAGGCCCTCGGAGCCGAATTACGGGGCTAAACTGATTCTACCGAGGCCCCCATGGACATTCTCAAGCAGCTCGAAGCCAAGCTCAATGCGCTGGTTCAGCAGCGGAACACGCTGAAGGAGGAAGTGGAGCGCCTCAAGACCGACCGGGAGCCCCTGGACCAGGAACTTCACGGGATGCGGCGCCGGATGGAAGATCTCCAGGGCGAGAAGGCCACGCTGATCAAGGAACGAGACGAAATACGCCATCAAATCGAAGCTATCATTAAGACTCTAGAGGATTTGGCTTGACGCTATTACTGAATGAAGCCACTCCGATCGGCCCGGGCGAACTGCGGATCGAGGTCCTGGGCCATCCCCTCCGGGTTCACACCCGGGAGGGCGAGGAGGCCTTGGCTCGGGCGGTGGAACTTCTGGAGCAGACCTTCCGGGACATGGAGCAAGCCTATGAGCTAAGATGGGGGAATCCGCCATCGGCCCTGGACACTTCGACCTGGATGCTGATGGGGGCTCTGAACTTGGCGCACCGCTTGGTGCGTTCGGAACAGGAAGCCAACCAGCACACCCAAGACCTGGAACAGAAACTGACGAAGCTGCTCGATGACGTTCCAGACGAACCCCTCGCTCCCGGTCCTCTCTTTTGTGAGGGTGATTGAGGATGCGAGCCTGATTTTGGTCCCTGCAAGGCCCGTGAGACGGCCAAGCGCTTGTTCCGTAATTAAGCCAGGGAGGCCTTCCCCCGGCCTTGTGCGCACCGCGCGACGGAGCGCCTTAAACCGGGTTTCTGACCACCCCCCTATTCAATAGGGAACTGGCAAGCCTCCACGACTGAGCGGGGATCTTGATTTCTTGGAAGTGTGTTGGCGGATCCTTTCACTCAAGGGGTTCCCGATGAACACACCACTCGACTGGATTCTGCTGATCATTGCCGTGGCGGCCTGCGCCGGGTTCGTCCTTCAGATGAAGAAGGCCCAGGAAGCCGTGGTGGATGTCTCCAAGGCCACCGCGAAGGCCGAGGAAGATATCAAGGTGCAGCGGGAGAAGACCCTGCTTGCCGCCGAGAAGGAGGCCGCCCGAACCCTGGAACGGGGCCAGAAGGAGGCCGACGCCCTGCGCAAGGAGGCTGAACTCAAAGCCAAGGAACAGTCCATCCAGGCTCGCCAAGAGGCCGAGACCCTCGTGAACGATCGCATGGGCAACCTGGACAAGCAGGGGCAGCGTCTTCAGCAGAAGGAGGAAAGCCTCGACAAGAAGCTCACGCAGGTCGAACAGAAGACCAAGGAATTGGAGATCAAGACCGAGAAGAACCGCGAGGAGCAGGAGAAGCTCGAGAGCCAGCGCGCAGAGGCCAAGAAACTCGTGGAAGAACAGGCCCGCAAGCTCGAGGAGTTGGCCGGACTCACCCGCGAGGAGGCCAAGGCCGAGATCATCGGCCAGCTGGAATATTCCGCCAAGATGGACGCCTCCAAGATGGTGCGCCGCATCGAGGAGGAGGCCCAGGAAGAGGCCCTGAAGAAGGCCCGTTGGACCATCACAGCGGCGATTCAGCGAGTGGCATCAGATGTGGTGGCCGAGGCAGCCGTTTCCTCCGTGCAGTTGCCCTCGGATGATCTGAAGGGCCGCATCATCGGGCGCGAGGGCCGCAATATTCGCGCCCTGGAGAAGGCCACGGGCTGCGATCTCATCGTGGACGACACGCCGGAGACCATCGTGGTTTCCAGCTTCGATCCCATTCGCCGCGAGGTGGCCCGGCAGTCCATCCTCAAGCTCCTGGCCGATGGCCGCATCCATCCCGCCCGCATCGAGGAAGTGGTGGAGAAGACGAAAGTCGATATGGACCAGCACCTCAAGGAGTTGGGTGAGAGCGCGGCCATCGCCATGGGCTTTCCGGATGTGCATCCCAAGTTGCACAAACTCATCGGGCGCCTGAACTACCGCACCAGCTACGGCCAGAATGTGCTGGAGCACACCAAGGAAGTGGCCCACATCGCCGAGTACATGGCTGTGGAAATGGGTGCGAACGCCAAGCTGGCGCGGCGCGCCGGGCTCTTCCACGACATCGGCAAGGCCATCGACCGCGAAGTGGAAGGCACGCACATTGAGATCGGGATGGAACTGCTGAAGCGCTTCGGTGAAAAGGATGATGTCATCCATGCCATGAGCTGCCACCACGGGGATCACGAGCCCAAGACGGTCGAAGCCATGCTCATCACCGCCGCCGATGCCCTCTCCGCCGCACGTCCCGGCGCTCGCCGCGAAATGCTGGAGACCTACGTGAAGCGCCTCGAACAGCTCGAGGCTATCGCCAACTCCTACAAGGGCGTGCAGAAGAGCTACGCCATGCAGGCGGGTCGCGAGATCCGCATCCTGGTAGACGCCGGCCAGGTGAACGACGACCAGGCCTACTGGATCGCCAAGGACGTCTCCAAGCGCATCGAAGGTGAGATGCAGTATCCCGGCCAGATCAAGGTGACCGTCATGCGCGAGACGCGGGCCGTGGAGTACGCCAGGTAGCACGAAATTCCCCATGCGCGATTCCGTGCTCGCCGCCCACTACCGTGCCATCGCCCTAGGTGCGTTGAGTCGCGGCGGTTCTCCCTTCGGAGCCCTGCCGGATCGTCTCCTCGTTGTGGATGTGTTGCGGCAGCGGATGGGTCTTCTGGAACGGGGCGAACTGCTCGGTGACTTCGCGATTTCGACGGCCCGGAACGGCATCGGTTGCGAGGATGGCTCCTTCAAGACGCCGCCCGGGTGGCACAGCATCCACGGAAAATTCGGTCAGGACGAGCCTTCTGGCAGGGTCTTTCGGAACCGGGTTGCCACCCGTGAGAATTGGCAAGGCGAGGTCCGGGAGGACGATCTGATTCTCACCCGCGTACTCACCTTGGAGGGTCTGGAGGAGGGTGTGAACCGTGGGCTCGGCCGCGATACGCTGGCGCGCCTCATCTATGTCCACGGCACCAACCAGGAACATCTGCTGGGCGTACCCGTTTCCCACGGCTGCCTGCGCATGGCCAACGCCGACGTGATCGCCCTCTTCGAGCAGACGAGGGAGGGCGATCTCCTGGTGGTGGCCGAAGGCGAGGGTCTGGGCCGCCTCCACTTCGCGGGGGTGGGCGGCAGCGGCATGAGCGCCCTGGCGCAGTTCCTGGCCATGAAAGGCGGACGGGTGAGCGGGAGCGACCGTGCCTTCGACCGGGGCCTGCATCCGGCTTCCCGCGCCAGACTCGAGAGGCTGGGCATCGCCATCCTGCCCCAGGACGGCTGCGGTGTGGCCGGAGACTGCAGCGGCGTGGTGTATTCCACCGCCGTGGAGGATGCGGTGCCCGATTTCGCCGAGGCACGGCGTCTGGGCGTCCCGCTCATTCACCGATCCGAACTTCTGGCCCATCTCGTGGCCGCCCATCGAACAATTGCGATTACCGGCACCAGCGGCAAGTCCACCACCACGGCCATGGTCTTCGAGATTCTGCGCGGCGCCGGGCGCGACCCGTCGGTGATAACCGGCGGCGAGCTGCGGGCCCTACAGTGCGAAGGAATGTGGGGCAACGCCTGGGCCGGGGCTTCGGACCTGCTGGTGATCGAAGCGGACGAGAGTGATGGTTCGGTGGTGCGCTACGAACCCGCCGTCGGTGTGGTCCTGAACCTGCAGAAGGACCACAAGGAAGAATCCGAGGTGGCGGAAATGTTCCGCGTCTTTCGCACGCGTGCGAAAGAATCCTTCGCCGTCGGCGAAGGGGAAAATCTTGCGGAGCTGGCACCGGGGGCGAGGGTCTTCGGGTTTGGAGACGGGGCGCAACTGAGGGGTGTGGAGGTTCTGCTGGGGGCCGAGGGCTCCACGTTCCGAGTGAATGGCACGCACTTCCACCTCCCCGTGCCGGGTCGGCACAACGTTGAGAACGCTATGGGGGCCATCGCGGCCTGCGCTGCCGTGGAAGTTCCCCTTCAGAAAATGGTGGAACCCCTGGCGGGTTTCCAGGGCGTGGCGCGTCGTTTCCAGGTGGTGGGAGAGCATCGGGGCGTGCAAGTGGTGGACGATTTCGGCCACAACCCCGCCAAGGTGGCGGCCTCGCTCCGCACGGCACGCATGCGCGCGCAACGGGTGCTGGCGGTCTTCCAGCCCCACGGCTACGGTCCCATGCGCTTTCTGCGTCCGGATTTCGTGGCGATGTTCGAAGCCGAAATGCGATCCGAGGATCGCCTCTGGATGTTAGAAATTTTCTATGCGGGGGGTGCGGCCGTGCGAGATTTTTCCTCCGCCGACATCGTGGCCGAAATCGCCGCCCGAGGCACTCACGCGGAGTTCGCACCCTCTCGGGAATGGCTGGTGGAACGCCTCGCGGCAGAGGCTCGGGAGGGGGATCTTGTCCTGGTCATGGGCGCCCGGGATCCCTCGTTGACGGAGCTGGCAAAGGCTATCCTGGCAAGGATCTAGGGTTGAGGAAGCGATCAAACTCGCGCCATGGGCGGGTACGGGCTCATGGCTGTCAAAGGGCTCCACGGTTATAATTCTCAATACGATTCTTTTCATCTCCGAATCACCCCTTAGGAGCCCCCGAATGTTCCACGAACCTGCCAAGCCGAGCGGGAAAGACCCAGCCTCTACCTATAAGACCCGAATCGGGAACTGGATGTTCTTGCTCTATGCCCTCATTTACGCGGGATTCGTGGCCATCAACCTCACCCGTCCCACCTTAATGGAGGCTGAGGTTCTCTGGGGCTTGAACCTGGCCGTGGTGTACGGATTCTTTCTGATCATCTTCGCCTTCGTCCTTGCCCTGATCTACAACCACCTGTGTGGGAAGAAGGAAGCGGAACTGGCGGACACCGATACTGAAAAGGGCAAGTGACATGGCGATCATCATCTTCCTGACCTTCGTCAGCTTTGTCCTCGGACTCTCCTTCTACTTTGGCGCCAAGACCAAGTCCGCCAGCGGCTACTACGCCGCCGGCGGTAATATTCATTGGGGTGTGAACGGCATCGCCTTCGCGGGTGACTACCTTTCCGCCGCTTCCTTCCTGGGCATCTGCGGCATGATCGCCACCAGTGGCTACGATGGTTTCCTGTATTCAATCGGGTATCTGGCAGGCTGGATGGTGGCGCTCTTTGTGGTGGCCGAGCCCATGAAACGCATGGGCAAGTTCACCTTCACCGATGCGGTGGATGCCAAGTTCAATTCCAAGAGCATCAAGCTCATGGCGGCCATCAGCACCCTGATTGTTTCCGTTTGCTACCTGATCCCCCAGATGGTGGGCGCAGGCGTGCTGGTACAGCCCCTGCTGGGCATGCCTCATGAGATGGGGGTGATCATCGTGGGTGCCGTGGTGATCATCATCGTGGCCACCGCAGGCATGACTTCCACCACCTACGTGCAGTTCCTCAAGGGCGGCTTGCTGATCGTTTTCTCCCTCATTGTCACGGTGGCCCTGCTGGTGCGCGGCCTTGCCACGCGCCCCGACCAGGGCGGTAAGGTTCCCTTCCATGTCTATGCGGAACTAGTCACCGCGATGGTGGATGGCAAGGTCGTTCCCGCCGACACCACCTTTGCCGTGACCGAAATCAAGGTCGTGAAAGATCACACCTTCGTCAAACTCACCCAGGAAGGCAAAGCCTCTTGGTGGATGAATGCTGAAAAGGATGGCAAGCCTGTTTTGAAGGAATGCCAGTGGGAGTCCCAGGCTCCTGGGCAGCCCAAGGTCGTGAATGGCCAAGCCGGCGGCAAGCTGCGCCTGGTGGGCTCCCTCAGCGCCATCAACGGCGATGCCAGCCCCGAAGCCAAGACAGGCCCCGTGGGCCCGTTTACCTTCCTTTCCAAAATCGGTGCCAAGGACACCAAAGTCGATCTGTGGAAGTTCTCCAAATTCAAGGATGCTGGCGGGGCTGAGGTCTCCGTGCACTATTCCTACACGACCACCGGCAACAAGATCCTGCGTCCCGGTGCGAAATTCAAGATCGAAGGCACCTGGCTGGAACGGCTCGATTTCATCAGCCTGATGTTGGCCCTCTTCCTGGGCACGGCGGCGCTACCCCACATCCTCATCCGGTACTACACGGTGCCCAGTCCCGCTGCGGCCCGTAAGTCCACCATCGTGGCCATCGCCGCCATTGGCTTCTTTTATATCCTGACCCTCTACATGGGCCTGGGCGCCATGGTCAACAGCGTGATCAACCCCACTGAAAACAATATGTCCGCACCGCTCCTGGCGCAGACTTTCGGCACCTTCTTGTTTGCGGTGATCTCAGCGATCGCCTTCGCGACGGTGCTGGGCACCGTGGCCGGCCTGATCGTGGCATCCTCGGGTGCTGTGGCTCACGATCTGATGGATCGCTTCATGAACATCAAGATGGATGAGAAACAGAAGGTCAAGGCAGGACGTCTTGCCGCTCTGGTCGTGGGCATCATCGCCATCATGCTGGGCATCATCTTCAAGGGTCAGAATGTGAGTTTCCTGGTGGGTCTAGCCTTCGCGGTGGCCGCCAGCGCCAACCTGCCCGCCATCATCATGCTGCTCTTCTGGAAGCGCACCACCTCCAAGGGCATCGCTGCCTCTATCGGCGTGGGCGTGATCAGCTCCCTCACGCTCATCGCACTGTCTCCCAGCATCTACAAGCAGTTCGGTCTGGATCCCGCCAAGGCGCCCGTGCCCTTCGATAATCCTGGCATCGTATCGATCCCCCTAAGCTTCCTGGTGCTGGTGGTGGTCTCCCTGCTGACCAAGAAGAAGGAACACCTCGAAGTGGGCTGAGTCACCCAAGGACGATGAAAGGCGGTGCCTCCATCCTTTTTGGATGCGCCGCCTTTGCGATTGCCTGAAGATATCTCCGTGGACACCAGCATCCGAGTGAACCTGCACTGCCATTCGGACCTCAGCGATGGGCAGCTCGCCCCGGAGGTCTTGGCGGGGCACTTGGCCCGTTCCGGGGTCCGGGTGGCTGCCCTCACGGATCACGACACCATCGCAGGGCTGGCCCGCTTCCGTGAGGCCCTGGCCCGGCAGGGCGTGGGCTGGATCTCCGGCCTGGAATTGAGCGTGATCACCGAAGCGGGGCCGGCCCATCTGCTGGCCTACGGCTTCGATCCGGCCGCCCCTTCCATCCTGGAGGCTCTGGTGCGGGTTCAGGAGCCTGCCAGGGGAGGTCTTGCCCTTTCCGAGGCCCTTTCCCTGCTTCATAGGGGCGGAGGTCGCGGCTTCCTGGCTCACCCCTTGGAGTTGGAGCCGGAACTACCCCGGCTCCGGGAGCTGCTCCAGGCCTTCAAGGGGTTGGGGTTGGACGGCATCGAAGCCGTGTACGCTCCCTATGATCCCGGCCGGATTCTATCCCTGCTGGAACTGGCGCGGGAACTTGGTTTGGCGGTGAGTGCGGGCTGTGATTTCCACGGTTTCGGCCAGCCGGGGCTTTCCGATCTGGGCATCAACTTTCCTCGGCAGGACTGGCAGGCCTTCCGCAGTCTGCTCCTCTCTTCTCCCGGTCTCCCGGCACCCCAGCCCCTTCGCTCGGCCCTCCCCGTCCGACGAGCCCTCCCCAAGCTGGACTGGAAGAATTTCGTCCGGCGGATCGCCGTCCCCACCCTCCTGGCTATTGCTCTCCTGGTGGTGCCGCTTTTTGTCTTTGTGGTACCAGCTTTCGAGCAGGCCCTGCTCGCGCGGAAGCGGGAAATGATCCGGGAGCTCACCGCCTCTGCCTGCAGCATTCTGCAGGAGTACCACCGGGACGAGGCGGCGGGGCGCATGACCCGGCGAGCTGCCCAGGAGGCCGCTGCCGAGCGTATCCAGTCCCTGCGCTACGGGAAGGAGGGGAAGGACTACTTCTGGATCACAGATCTCCATCCCCGGATGGTGATGCATCCCTACCGCACGGACCTGAACGGGACGGACCTGAGTGGCTTTCACGACCCGAACGGAACTCCCGTATTCGTAGCCTTCACGGACTTGGTGAAGGCCCGCCAGGAGGGCTATCTGGAGTATGTGTGGCAGTGGAAGGACGACGCCCGAAAACTGGTGCCCAAACAGTCTTTTGTTCGTCTCTTCGAACCCTGGGGCTGGGTGGTGGGTACGGGCCTCTACATGGATGATGTCCACGGGGAGATCGCTGGCCTCACCGGGAAGGTCGTGCGGGTGACGGTCTTCCTGGCGGCGATCATCGCCTTGCTGCTGCTCTTCGTGGCCCAGCAGAGTTTTCGGATCGAGCGGAAGCGGACCCTGGCGGAGGAAGCTCTCCGGGAGTCCCACGAACGGTACCGGGCCCTGGTGGAAGCATCCAAGGAGGGCACCGTCATGGTGCTGAAGGGCCGGGCCGTATTCGCCAACCAGACCTTCCTGAACCTGGCGGGCTACACGGAGGCGGAGTGGGGCCTCATGGATCTGGACGAGCTCCTGCAGGCCCCTGGAGAGGACAAGTCCCTTCGGCGTTGGATGGACGCGGCCCTCGCCGAAGAGGATGCCGCGCCGACGGAAGGGCGATTGCACCGTCGGGATGGAAGCAGCCTCGCAGTGCTATTGGCAGCGGAGCGCATCCAGGTGGGGGAGCAGGAAGGTGCGATCCTCATCGTCCGGGATCTGAGTTCCCACAAGGTGGTGGTGGCTGCGCTTGGGGAGAGTCAGGCACGCTTCCGGGCCATGGCCGAAAATCTGCGGGTGGGGATCTTCCGGGCCGATGTGGGCCACGGGATGCCCGTGCTCGAAGCCAATGCCGCCGCCCTTGCACTTCTGGGTTCCTCCGCGCGACTGGAGGAGGCCTTCGCGGAGCCTTCTGCCCTGGAATCCTTCCGACAGGAACTGCTATGGCAGGGGGAGGTGAAGGAACGCATCCTCCGCTTGACCGAAGACCGGGGCGGCGTCCCCGTGGCGCTATCGGCGACCTTGGTGCGGGATGAAGGGGGCGAGCCGAAGTTCTGCGACGCTGTGCTGGAGGATGTCACCGAGCGCCAGCGTGGCGTGCAGGAGCGAGATGCCCTGATCGCTGAGCTCCAGACGGCCCTGCTCTACCTGGGGGAGCCCGTGAAGCGCTTCATGCGCGAACCCCTCTCCGTGGATTTGCGCACCAGTATCCAGGAGGCGGCGGCCCTCATGAGCCGTCAGGACATGAGTGCACTGTTGGTGAAGGGGCCGTCCGGGGAGCCGTTGGGGCTCGTGACCGACCATGATCTTCGGGAGCGGGTGGTGGCCCGGGATATCAAGGGGGAGCGGGGCGTCTTCGAGGTGATGAGTTCCCCGATTCTCACGGTCGCGCCCGAGACCCAGGGATACGAGGCCCTGCTCCTCATGCGGGAGAAAGGCATCCAGCATCTCATGGTGGCCGAAGAGGCTGGGCCCGTCCTGGGCCTAGTGCGGGGGCAGGATCTCCTTCAGGCTGATCGCTATCCCATGGCATTGCTCGGCAGAGCCATCCGGGAGGCCAATCGACCCG
Organism: uncultured Holophagaceae bacterium; assembly: GCA_903868115.1. Lineage (GTDB taxonomy): Bacteria > Acidobacteriota > Holophagae > Holophagales > Holophagaceae > JAYREN01. The sequence continues at coordinate 11,808 of CAIPUA010000298.1, read as the reverse complement.
AGGAGGTGGTGCTGCAGCGGGCCCGCCTGCCCATGCTGGTGAAGTCGCTGGTGGATAGTGGGGCCCGCCCCCAGCATCTCTGCCGGGCCATCACCGCTGTGACCGACGCGGCGACGGAGAAGTTCCTGGCCTTGGCCCTGGCCGGCATGGGGGAACCTCCCGCGCCTTTCGCATACCTGGTGCTGGGCAGTGAGGGCCGGGAAGAGCAGACCCTCCTCTCGGACCAGGACAGCGCCCTGATATTCGATCCACCCCCGGGTTGCGACTCACGGGAGATCCAGGCCTTCTTCCTTGCCATGGCTGAGCGGGTGGGGGGATGGCTGGAGCGGGCCGGGTACCCCGCTTGCCAGGGCGGGATGATGGCCCGAAACCCTCGCTGGTGTCAGTCCCTCGCCGCCTGGCGGGAACACTTCCGCGGCTGGATCCGTCTCCCGGAGCCCCAGAATCTCCTGGAATTCAGCACCTTCTTCGATTTTCGCTGCATCAGCGGGGAGCCTAGCCTAGTGAAGACTCTGCGGGAGCAGGTGCGGGAGGAACTGGCCGCCACCCCCGCCTTCCTTGGGCACATGGCCCAGGCCACCATCCAATACAAGGCATCTCTCGGCTTCTTCGGCAATCTGGTGCCCCACCCCCACCGCTCCCTGGATCTGAAAGAGGCCCTCGCCCCCTTGGTGCACATTGCTCGCCTGTACGCCCTGCGCCACGACCTCCCGGAGCGGAGCACCCTCGACCGCTTCCGACATCTCCAGGAGATGGGCCTCCTGAGCACCTCGGGCTTCGAGGAGCTATCCCAATCCTATGATTTCGCCCTGGCGTTCCGTTTGAAGCACCAAGCGGAACTGCTGGTCTCCGGAGCCCCCGCGGACAATATGGTGGAGTTGAAAAACCTCACCCATCTGGAGGAAAGCCTTCTGAAGCAGGCCTTCACCCAGGTCTCCCTCCTGCAGAAGAAGGTCGGCTTCGATTTCCTCGGGGCAGGCTGAGTAGCAAGCTTTTCCCACCATCCAGTCTCAGCCGCAACCCACTTGGGAGAGATCGAGGGCCGCGCTGTGCTCCCCGTCGACGGGGCTGTGGTTTAGACGATTCCGCTACAATCAACAGTTGCAGGAACCCGGCTGTGGCCGCGTTCCTGCAACTGTTGAGGTACCCATGGGTCTCATGTTCAACGCTAGGCTGGACTCCTTCGTTGCCTGGATGGAGCGGGTGGGTTGGGGCAAGATCCAGAAATTGGGCCTGGTACTGCTCACCTGTGTCGTCCTGCTCTGGGCCGTGCGTCTGATTGGCAAGACCGTGCGCAAGGCCGTGGACGATGGGAATGAAGGTGTCACCACGGAAGCCGAGCGGCGTGCGGACACGCTGGCCTCGGTCTTGAATCATCTGGCCTGGGTGCTGGTCATGGCGTTCTTCGTGCTGAGCACCCTGCAGGAATTCGGCGTGAATGTCGGCCCTCTGGTGGCGGGCGCGGGTATCGCGGGTGTGGCGCTGGGCTTCGGCGCCCAGAGCCTAGTCAAGGACTGGATCGCGGGCTTCTTTCTGCTGATGGAAAATCAGTTCGGCGTGGGGGACATCATCAGTGTCGATAGTGCGCACACGGGAACTGTCGAGCGCATGACCCTGCGAGTGACCCAGATTCGGGATGCCGAAGGCAAGGCCCACTATCTGCCGAACGGGACCATCACTCAGGTGGTGGTGCTCTCCAAGGATTTCGCCCGGTCCCTGGTGGACATCGAAGTGGCCTTCGAGGCCGACATCGATGGGGTGATGGAATTGCTGGGGCAGGTGGGTGCAGAATTGGCCAAGGACTGGCCGGAGCGGGTGCTGGAGCCCACCCAGGTGATGGGCGTGGAGGCCATCGGGCCGAACGGCGTCACCCTGCGCACCCTGACCAAGGTGGCGCCCGGGAAACAGTGGGAAGTGGCCCGGGAACTGCGCCGTCGGTATCTGTTGGCTCTCCGCCATGCCGGGATCGTCATCCCACTGCCGCAAAGGGTGGTCCACCATCGCCAGGAGGGCGGAAACATCCCCGAGATGTAATCTCCAGGGCACACTATGCCTCAGGGACGCATCCCAACCCTTGAGCAGCACAGGTGATGTAGGTCCCGCGTCTCATATTCCCCCGAGCAGCTTCGAACATTCCCTGGAGTTCCCATGGGTGATCCCGTTTTCTGGCACCGATTGCAGTTCGGTTTCACGGCTGCCTACCACTACCTCTTCCCCCAACTCACGATGGGGCTCGCGCTGCTCATCGTCATTCTCAAGGTAGTGGCGAGGCGGACGGGCGACGAGGCCTACAACGATCTGGCCCGCTTCTGGATCCGCATTTTCGGCATCAACTTCGCCGTGGGCGTGGTGACTGGCATCCCTCTGGAATTCCAGTTCGGCACGAACTGGTCTGCCTTCAGCCGTTTCGCGGGGGGTGTCATTGGGCAGACCCTGGGCATGGAGGGCCTGTTCGCCTTCTTCCTGGAAAGCACCTTTCTGGGCCTGCTGATCTGGGGTGAAAAGAAGATCGGCCCCCGCCGGCATTTCTGGGCTGCTGTCGCCCTCTGTGTGGGCAGTTGGCTTTCGGGTTATTTCATCGTGGCCACGAACGCCTTCATGCAGCACCCCGTGGGCTATCGGATCGGAGCCGATGGCACGCTGCAGCTGGCCAGCTTTTGGAAGTTGCTGCTGAATCCCTGGGCCCATGTGCAGTACGCCCACAACATGATCGGCGCAGTGGTGACAGCCTCCTTCGTGGTGGCCGCTGTCGGAGCCTTCTGGACCCTCAAGGGCTTGCACCTCGACCATGCGCGGCGCAACCTCCGGGTGGGCGTCATCACCGGGTTGTTTGCAGCTCTCCTGGTGGTCTTCCCCACGGGCGACCTGCAGGGCAAGCTCGTGGCCAAGTATCAACCCGTGGCGCTGGCGGCCATGGAGGGGCGCTTCGAGAGCGGTACGCATGCGGCCATGAACTTCATTGGTCAGCCCAATGTCCAGGCCCGCAAGGTGGACAACCCCATCCGGCTGCCGGGGATTCTCAGCTTCATCGCCTATGGTTCCTTTTCCAGCCAGGTGAAGGGCCTGAACGAATTTCCCGTGGATCAGTGGCCTACGAGTGTCGAAATGCTCTACTACAGCTTCCACATCATGGTGGGGCTGGGGACAGTCTTCATCGCGCTCATGGGAATGTCGGCGTTCCTCCTCTGGCGGAAGAAGCTCGAAGGGACCCGCTGGCTGCTGTGGATCCTGATGCTCGCCTTCCCCTTCCCCTACATCGCCAACACGGCGGGCTGGATGGCAGCGGAGATGGGCCGTCAGCCTTGGATCATCTGTGGCCTCATGCGCACGGCTGAAGGCGCGAGCAGCATGGTTCACGCGGGGCAGACGGTCTTCACGACACTTGGTTTCGCGGGGCTCTACTTCGTGCTGGGCCTCCTCTTCTGCTTCCTGATCGGCCGCGAAATCGCCCATGGCCCTGTCGCGTTCAAGTCATGATTCCGGGTCGTGGTGTTGGCACCCTGAAAATAAAGGAAATAAAACCACAGAGGGCACAGAGGAAAAAAGCAGAGGACACAGAGAAGAGAATTTCGGCCTTGGTTCTTTCTCTGTGCCCTCATGCTTTCTCCGCGTCCTCTGTGGTTCAGCAGTTTCTTACAAGGGCTGAGACACAAGCTGTTGGTTGCGGAGGTGAACATGCATGAGTTTTGGTTCGGGGTTGTCAGTTTCATGATTGCGATTTACGCCGTGATGGACGGCTTCGATTTCGGGGCGGGCAGCCTGCACCTCATCGTGGCCAAGACGAACGAGGAGCGCCGGGAGGTGCTCGGTGCCATCGGCCCTCTTTGGGATGGCAACGAAGTGTGGCTGATCGCCGCCGCCGGCGCCCTGTTCATGGCTTTTCCCAAGGTTCTGGCCGCAGGCTTTTCTGGCTTCTACCTCGCCCTGTTCCTGGTGCTGTGGACCCTGATACTCCGCGGCATCTCCATCGAGTTTCGTAGCCATGTGGAAGACAGGTTGTGGCGGACCTTCTGGGACGGTAGCTTCGCCGTGAGCAGCATTCTGCTGCCGATCCTGCTGGGCATGGCGCTTGGCAATGTCATCCGGGGCGTGCCATTGGACCTTCAGGGCAACTTCAATATCCCGCTTTTCACCACCTTCGGGACGGGCAACCCCGTGGGCATCCTGGACTGGTACACGCTGCTGGTGGGTGTCTTCGCGTGGGTGGTCCTCACTGCGCACGGTGCGCTCTTCCTTGCCTGGAAACTTGAAGGCCCCGTGCAGGCGCGCTGTTTGCGCATGGCCATGCCGCTGTGGATCCTCACTCTGGCCCTCTGGCTGGCTACCACTCTGGCGACGAAGGCCGTGAACCCCGCGATCTTCGAGGCCTTCTCCAAGACCACCCCGGCCTGGCTCTTCTTCGTGGTTTACGTGGCGGGTCTCGGCCTGATTTTCCTTGGGTTGTCCCGAAGATGGCCTCTGCTAGCCTTTCTGGGCTCCTGTGCATTCGTCCTCGGCATTCTGGCTACCACGGCGACCTGCGTGTTCCCCGTGATGCTGCGCTCCACCCTGGATCCCGCCTGGTCACTCACGGCCTTCAATGCCAGCGTGGAGGCCCAAGGTCTTCGTGCCGGGCTAGCGTGGTGGTTGATCGGCTTTCCCCTCGTAGTCGCCTACTTCGCCTACCTCTTTTACCTCCACCGAGGCAAGGTGAAGGCCGCGCCGGAAGGCGAGGGATACTAAACACCGGGCGCCTCGCGGTGCCCCTGGGGTTTAATGGAAACCAAAGGAGCCACCGTGGCCGGACAGCTCATTCTGGTGCCGACACCCATCGGGAATCTCGGTGATCTCACTCAGCGGGCCATCGGCGCCCTCCAGTCCTGTGACCGTGTGGCTTGTGAGGACACTAGGAGAACCGGCGGCCTGCTGAAACATCTGGGAATCGACAAGCCCCTGCTGCGCTTCGACGATCATGTTCCGGAAAGCTCGGTCGAGGCCGTCACCCAGGCCTTGGCTCGGGGCGAGACCGTGGCCTATTGTTCGGACGCGGGCATGCCGGGCGTCAACGATCCGGGCTTCGAATTGGCCCGTTTGGCGCGGGCGGCGGGCGTCAAGGTGACGGTGCTGCCGGGCCCCTCGGCCGTCACCCTGGCCGTGGTGGCCTCGGGCTTGCCCAATCACGCTTTCAGCTTCCTCGGCTATCTGCCCAGTCGTGGGGAACCTCGTCGCACGTTCCTGCAAAAGTTGGCGGGACGGGAAGAAACCACGGTGGTCTTCGAGACGCCGCACCGCATCCACGAGACCCTTGCCGAACTGGCGGAAATGCTGCCCGATCGGGAGATCGCCCTGGGTCGCGAACTCACCAAGCTCCATGAAACCTGGTATCGGGGGACGCCCGCCGAGGTGCACATCCAGTTGGGTTCCGAGCACCGTGGAGAGATGGTGTTGGTGATCGCCGGGGCGGCGGCCAAACGCGTGGTTGGGGCTTCCTCCGCCAGTCACGAGGGCGAGGACTTGCCCGCCTGGGCCTGGCGCTTCCTCGAGGCCGCGCGGGAAGGTGGGATGACCTTACGCGAGGCGGTGAAACCCCTGAGTCGTCATCTAGGTAGAGGCGCCTCGGAGCTATATCGGCTGGTGACGCTTCGGGATGCTGTCTGAACGCCCCTCAGTCTTGGTACCTGCGCCACGCGAGCCACGCGCAACATATCAGGATCCCGATCCACGCCAGGCCGCGCAGAGTGGCGGCGTAAGTCAGATCCTTGTGCAGGACACCCCAGCGCCCGAGGAGTGTAGCCCAGTCGTGCTCGCCGCCGCCCACCAGCGGCAACACCTGTTCCCGGGCATCGGCCACATAGCGGGCGATGTTGAAACCGTTCTGGAAGAACCACACGCCTGCCAGAGCCGCGCCCACGGCCTGCCGCTTGTACCAGCACGAGCCCACCACCAACGCGGGAACGATGAGCTGCATGAGCGTACCGCCCAGGATGTGCAGTGTTTCGCCGAAGGGACTGAAGAGCGGATGCCCCGCTTCGTGAAAAACGAGATTGAGGCTATCAAGGACCGGAATCCATCCGTCGGAGCTCGCAAGATAGACGATGACCAACAGCACGGTGGCGGCGAACGCGCCAAGCAGGCCGATCAGCGTCACCTTCTCCCAGGGGCAGTCCCGGATTTCGCGGAGGTGGTCGAGCCATTCGGTGATCATCTGGATTCATCTCACCATGAACGGGGAAGCGGTGGGAATCCCTCCGAGCCGTTATCCTGGGCGTGCCATGAATCCGGATCCACTCTACCCTCGCCAAAATCCTGCCGCCCGAAAGCTTCCCTGGTGGCTTTTGCTGCTGGTCACGCTGATCGCAGTCTTCGTTTTCCAGCAATGGCATGCAGGGTTTCAGGCGCGGCCCCTCACCTATCGGATTGGCACCGTGGACGAACGTTTCGGAATGTCGCGGGAGGCCTTTTCGAATACGGTTGGCCAGGCGGTTTCGCTTTGGCAACAGGCCGTTCCGCGGGAACTCTTCCGAGAAACGCCTGATGGCGCCCTCGAGATAAACCTCGTCTACGATTACCGGCAGGAATCCTCGGATCGATTGAAGACGCTGAGTTTGAAGATCGATGATACCAAGGGCAGCTACGAGAATCTCAAGGCCCATTTGGAAACCCTGAAGGGGGAAGCAGACCAGAAGGGGGCTTCCCTCGCCCAGGGCTTCGCCGCCTACAATGCGCGGGTGGGCGCCTTCAATGCCCAGAGCGAAGCCGCCCGGCGAACGCCCGTTGCCGAGAGTTCCTATCGGCGCCTGGAGTCCGAACGGAAGGAGCTTGCGGAGGCGAAAACGGCCCTGATGCACCGCCAGGAAGACCTGAAGGAGACGGCGAAAACCCTGAACAGCCTGGTGGTGGTCATCAACGGTTTCGCTGCGAATCACAATCTGGATCTGGTGGACTACCACCAAACCGGCGATCGGCTGGGTCCAGAATTCTCCGAGGGCGAGTACATCCAGGAGGGCGGGCGTCGCACGATCACCATCTACCACTTTCCCAGCCAGGATGGTTTGGTGCGCGTGCTGGCCCATGAACTGGGACATGCCCAGGGGCTTTCCCACTTGGAGAATCCCCAGGCCGTGATGCACCGCCTCATGCGAACGGACTCCCTGGACCTGAGTCTCGAGGATATCCAAGCCATGAAAGCAAAGACGGGAAGTCGGTAGATCTTCCTATTCCCCGATGGGGCTGGGGGCCACGATGCTGGGAACCTCCAGCACGAACACGCTTCCCTTGGGGTGGTTCTCTTCGATCCAGATGCGTCCCTGGTGGGCCTCGGCCACGAGTTGGCAGAAGGCGAGGCCAAGGCCCGAGCTGGGGCACGACTGGGCGCCCTCTCCCTCAAGGCGGACGAATTTTCCGAAGACCAGATCGCGCATGTGCTCGGGAATGCCACGGCCTTGGTCCCGAACTTCTAGGCACACACTGTTTTCCGTTGCATGGGCCTCAACCCGCGTATGACTGCCCGTGGGGGAATACTTCAGGGCGTTGTCGATGAGGTTCAGCAGGAGGCGCCGAAGGAAATCTGGATCGGCATCCACTTCCAGATCTACCGGGCAGTCCCAGGCCAGCACGTGACTCCGGCGATGGGCTTGGCCTTCGATTTCCTGCAGCAGGTGAGGGATCCAAGTGCTCAGGTTGATGCGGGTCTTGTGGAGTTCCAACCCCATCTGCTCGGCACGCCCGATATCCAGGATGTTCTGGACCATCCTGCCCATGTAGTGGGCGGTGTCGCGGAGCCGGAGCAGTTGATTATGGGTGACGGCGCTGTTGTCAACCCGGTCGCTCAGACATTCTAGGCCCAGCTGGATGGTCGACAAAGGGTTCTTCAGGTCGTGCACGATGAATTCGAAGAGGTGTTCTCTCTGTTTCTGTAGATCGATCAGGGTATCCCGCTCGGCCTGGATTTCCGCCTGGAGCCGCTTGAGGCGCATGAGACTGCGGACCCGGACGATCAACTCTGCCGAGAGGACGGGTTTCCGGAGGAAATCATCCCCTTTGGCCCGGAACGCCTCCGCGTGGATTTCCGGACGCTCATCTGCCGTGAGGAAGATGATGGGAAGCAGGTCGCTGCCGGGCAGGGCACGGATTCGTCGGCAGGTCTCAAGTCCATCCATCCCGGGCATGAGAATGTCTAAAAGTACCAGATCGGGTTCGTAGGAAAACAGGAGCCTGATCGCTTCCTCTCCACCTGCGGCGGTTTCCACATGGTAGTGCCCGCGCTCCAGCATGGCGCGGAGACTACGGCGCGCCATGGCATCGTCATCCACCACCAGGATGCGGGCTCCGTGGTCGGCTCGGCGAAAGGGAATTGGCTCACTATCCATGTCGACCTTTGTTGGGATATTTTTGGAGCCGCCTCGAAGTTCTTGGCGAATTGAAAAGAACCTTGGAAATACAACCCCATTCATGATCGCGGATAGATTGTTTAGAGTCCAGGTTCCAGTTCGAGCGGGTGTTTACCCGTGCCGTCGGTGGTGCTCCACGATCCAGGCCACGACCTGATCGAGCGTCATGGAGGTGGAATCCAGTGCAACGGCATCTTCGGCCTTTTTGAGCGGTGCCACGGCGCGGGTGGAATCCGCGTGATCGCGCCGCTGCTGATCGGTGAGAATTTCATCGAAGGTCAGAGTTGAGCCCTTGGTCTGCATTTCCAGGAACCGCCTCTGGGCGCGGGCTTCGGCGCTGGCGGTTAGAAAGATCTTGCAGCAGGGATTCGGAAACACCACGGTGCCGATATCCCGTCCATCCACCACCCACCCGCCGCTGGCACCGATGGCGCGCTGCTGCTCCACGAGGACCTCTCGGACCCGAGCGTCCGCGCTCACGGGCGTCACCAGCTGCGTCACCTCTGGCGTGCGGATGGCCTCGCTCACATCCTCGCCGTTGAGGAATGAGCGGGTGCCCCGCTGCTCGATGCGGAGGGAAGCCAGGACCCGCTTCAGGCCTTCGCGATCCGCAAACGCCACGTTCGCACGGTGCAGCGCCAGGGCCGTAGCCCGGTACATCGCGCCCGTATCCAGGTATTGCCAGTCCAGCTGCTGGGCCACGCGCCTGGCCGCGGTGGATTTTCCGACCCCGCTGGGACCGTCGAGGGCGATGAGAGAGAGCGGGACGAGGGGCATGGCAGGTCCAGAAATAAGGAAGCCTCGAGCTTTTAAGCCGTCGAGGTGTTCACCAGGGGTTCGTAATGTCCGCCATGCCTTCTGGGTCCATCAACAATAGATCCCAGACGACCTCCGCGCCCTTTGCCGTGGCAAGTTCTCGGCTGCGCTGAAGTCCGAGAATGGCCCGCTTGATCGCATTCCGAATCACGAAGTCGTTCCGATCTGTCAAGTGGAGGGGGTTCCAGAGGGTGGCTCCCATGGGGATGGCGCCGAATTTTAGACGGGCCCGGTCCAGCAGGATTTGCGCACCCTCCTGGGGCGTGTGGGGCAGCAGCAGCAGGAACTCCTCATCCCCCAGGTCCACCAGCAGGTCTTCTCCCCGGAGCGCATCGGAAACCTGCTGCAGGACCTTCTTGGATTCGCGAGTGATGACCGTCCGCCAACGCACGACAGCCATGGCCTCGCCCCGACGCCGGGCCAGAAAGAGGTTTGCCTTGAGCCAGATGTCTAGGTAGTGCAGGTTGGGCAGGTGGGACGAAGGGGCTTCCAGCGCACTGTCCACGACCACCGCCGTGGTCAGATCCAGTGCATCCCGCGTCACTTGGAGGTCGTGCTTGAGTTGCTCCACCTCCAGGGTCTTGCCAAAGAGATTTGCCAGGGCCTTCACCATGGCGATTTCGGCCCGGGTGAAGGGCTTGGGGCTACTGCTGATGACGGAGAGCACACCCATCGTTCGCCCGTGCTGATTGAGGGCGGCGCCCAGATAGGCCCTTACGCCCAACTGGCGAGTCGCAGGGTGATCCTTCCAGGTCGGATTGGTGGTTGCATCCCGAATCATCAGGGTCCGCCCGGGGTTCTCCAGCACATAGGGGCAGAAGGTGTTGGCGGGCTCATGGATGGCGAGACCCGGTTGCACACCCTCGGCGGTGGCCCACCAGAAGGCCTCCCAGCCAATTTGAGTGAAACGACTCATCACCGCGCTGTCCACGCCGAGTTGCTGTACCAGCAAGGCCAGTCCGTGCTCGAAGAGATGCGTGGGATCCGGGAATGACCGATCCACCAAGTCTCCCAGGGCGTGGAGATGGCTCTTTGGAACACTGTGGCGTGCAGGGCGTGTTCGCTTCGAATGAGGGTGCAAAGCAGTCATGGCGTGACTCGGAGTATATGGAAAGGATACGCGAGATTCCGATCAATAGCTGATTACGCGGATACCAGGATCCACTTCGCTCTGCAACAGCCCCTCGATGTAGCTGAGGGTGCCGCCCTGGGCGCTGGGGCAGGAACCGCAGGCGCCGTGGTAGCTGATCTGCAGCGTGGTGCCATCGAAATCAAGGATTTCCACGCCGCCGCCGTCGCCCGCCAGGCCGGGCCGGATGCGTTCATCGAGCAGCGCGTTGATGCGCAGGAGCTTCTCGTCGGTGCTCGTGCCCGAAGGCAGGCCGGGGGTCTGCTGCCCAACCTCTTCCTCCGTGTTGTGCGTTTCGACGACTTCGCAGACGGCATCGATGAGATCGCTCCACTCGGCGGCGGGTTCCTTGTTGACGGTCACGAAGCGGTCCATGTAGAAGACCGAGGTGACATGTCCCAGGGCGAAGATGGCGGAACCCAGAGGGTCGCCCACAGCGGAGCCAAAGTCTCGGAAGGAACGCACGCCCGCTTTGAGGACGGGACGCTGCAGGATGAACTTCAGCGCATCGGGATTTGGCGTCGGCTCGATGTTGATGACCTTGGGCATCGGAGGACCTCAGAAACGAAAGTTTACCATTTTTGTCAGGTTTGATCACGCTGAATCCCTGCGCTCGCCTGACTCCGGCAGTTCGACCAGGTGTTGTTGTGACGGCCACTGTTGCCATTCCTGGCTTGCGGTGGAGCGTTGCGGGAGAATCGAAACGGAGGCCCTGATGTTTGAAGCTCAGCGTGAAGCGTGTGTCGCGGCGGCCCTGGCCGGGGGGCAGGTGCTGCTGCCGTATTTTCGGAAGCTCGAACCGGGCGCCATTACCGAGAAAACCAAGAACGACTATGTGAGCGATGCGGATCGGGTGTCCGAGGCCGCCATCAAGGCTGAACTCGACCTCCGCTTCCCGCAGTATGCCTTTCTCGGCGAAGAGATGGGCTCCTTTGGCGAAAACGCTCGGGTGTGGATCGTGGATCCCCTGGACGGCACCCTGAATTTCGTCCAGGGTTTCCCCCACTGGTGCGTGTCCGTAGCCCTCTGGGATGCCCAGGGTCCCGTGGTGGGTTGCGTGTGGGATCCGCTGCGCGAGGATCTCTTCGTGGCCATCCGAGGCGAGGGCGCCACCTGGAATGGCCAGCCTATGTCCATTTCAACCCAGGCGAGTCTGGATGGCGCCTTCCTGGCTACGGGCTTCGCCTACCAACTGGGCGAACGCTTCCAGTACTACAGCAAGGCCCTCGAGGCCGCCTTCTACCGAGCCAAGGGCATCCGCCGCGCCGGCAGCGCCGCCCTCGATCTGGCTCATGTGGCCGCAGGCATCTACGACGGATTCTTCGAGATGGGCCTGCAGAAATGGGACATGGCCGCCGGCGTCCTGCTCGTGCAGGAGGCCGGCGGCCTGATCTCCGACTGGCAGGGCGGAGCAGGCTGGTTCGAGAGTGGCAATGTCATCGCGGGAAATCTATGGGTACAGCAGGAAATGGTGGATGCGTTCAAGGGGTGAAG
>CAIPUA010000297.1 GCA_903868115.1 uncultured Holophagaceae bacterium | reverse complement strand
CTCCCGGATAGGTGGGCAGCCAGGCGGGTGTCTGGACCTGGGTACCCGCGCCGAAGCTGGCCTGGCCCTCGGGCCCCTGGACCTGCACCGTGCCCGAGCCGCCCTCGGTGGCATTGAAACGCACTTCCGAGCCCTTTCCGTCCTTGAACGAGAAGCGCCCTTCCTTCACCTCGTTGGCGTCCATCGTGAGGGTTTCGCCCGACATCTTGTTGCGCATGGTGATGGTGCCCTTGGCGTAATCCGTGGACACCACTTCCAGTTCGGGGTTGGCCCGGACGAGCAGTTCCGCCGCTGCCACCGCGGGGTTGCTTTGGAAATCCGCCGCCTTCTTCTTCACCCATAGAAAGGCCACCACGATACCGATGAGGACCACCCCCACCAGGCATCCGCACCCGCCGAGAATCCACGGCAAGACCTTGTTGGATTTTTTCGGGGGCGCCTGGGGTTGGCCGTAGGCGGGCGGCGGCACGGGAGACTGAACAGGGGCGTCGGACATGGGGGGCCTCCAATGCTGGCAGTTTAGCGCATGGGGGAAGCGAGTCATCGCGCCGGACGTTTCTGTCGATTGGCCCCCCGCATCTGCAACTGGGCGCCGAAAGGCAACCTCGGCTCGGAACCTGGGACTAATGATCGTGCGGAAGGAACCGCACCCTTATCTGGAGGTTCTCATGAAGACCACCGCTTTCCTTACCGCCCTGCTCCTGGCCATGCCGCTGGCCGCCCAAAGCACTGGAACGGGGGCCCAGCTTCGCAAACGGGATGGCACCGGCACGGGTACCTGCACGGGTACGGGCACCGGCACCTGCACGGGCACGGGAGCCCAGCTCCGCAAGCGTGATGGCACGGGCACCGGCACCTGCACGGGCACCGCGACCGGCACCGCCAGTCGCAGCCGAGGCGCCGGGAAGGGCCGAGGCCGCTGAATTTAGGACCAGCTCGCGGAGGGAAGACGCGGAAGCGCTTCCCTCCGTGACTCTTTATGACCCCGGAGGGTTTCCATGCGCCATCTCGCACTGCCGCTTCTTTTGGTTGCCGCTACCCTGGGAGCGGAGGACGTCTCCGGCCCCTCTGGCCGGGTGGGGCTGGGCGCCTTCACGGATCAATTTTCGGACGCCACGGGCACCCGGAAGGGGTGGACCCTGAACGGCGAGTGGTTCCGGGATGACAAGGGGCCCTGGAGTTTCTCCGCCGTGGGCACTCAGCGTCCAGAAGGAACGGCGACCCAGTTCTCCCTGGGCAAGGAGCACGCCTTCGGGGAGAGCAGTTGGGTCTGGGCGGGCGTGAGCACTAGCACCGGTGCCGATTTCCTGCCCCGGTTCCGGGGCGATGTGGATCTGAACCTGGGGCTCTCGGGCCCCTGGGGCCTGGGCCTGGAGGTCGCCTGGAATCGGTTCAGCGACGGCACCTCCACCACGATGCTGCAGGCGGGCCCCAGTTGGCTGAACGAGGCCTGGAGCGCCTCGGCTCGCGTCCAGCAGATGCGCTACCTGCCCGGGGAAGATTCGGAAACGGGCTTCCTGGCGGACCTGCGCTGGGGTGCCGACAACCTGCAGCGCTGGCACAGCCTGCGGTTCGCCTGGGGCCAAGGCATCCTCGATTCCCTCCAACCCGGCGGCACCACCTCCATGATGACGCTGACCACCGGCGGCGGCGGCGGGCGCGGTCGGGGTCCCGGCGCCGGCACCACCACCACGACCACCACCACGACCCTCGTGACGACCTATCCCAAGCTGAACGAGTTCCTCGTCAGCAGCGCCAGCCATTTCCCCATCACCAAGCGCTTCGCGCTGCGGGCCGATCTGGCCTGGGGGCAGCGCGAGACCCAATTCAAGATGTGGGCCGGCAGCTTCCAGGCCATCGTCACCTTCTAGAGATTTTGCCAAACGATGTTGCACGCTTTTCGGGTATTCGCCTTCTGCCTGGCATTCCTGCCGGGCTTCTGCGTTGCTCCAGCGCTGAAACAGGGAGCCCCAGGTTTCAGGGAGCTTCCAAGTTACGGACGGATGGCCTTCCGGTCCTATTCCTCTGACGAGGGTCTCACCGCGCTTGGCATCAACGCCCTCGCCATGGACGAGGACGGATTCCTGTGGGTGGGCTCGGACCTTGGCTTGTTTCGATGGGATGGTTTTCGATTCCACTTTTTCGGGATCCAGGACGGGCTCCCCGGCGATCGGGTGAGCAATCTTTGGAGCGATCCGCGGGGTGGCATCTGGGTATCCACCGATACCACCCTGGTCCATATGCGGAAAGGCCGCCTCCTTCCGAATGCTCAGAACAAAGGCGAGGGTGCTCTGCCCGTGGGGATTGTCCTCTCTCTGGCCCAGGATCATATAGGCCGCACCTGGGTTGCCATGGGGCGCCTAGGGCTCTTCCGGGAGCGTTCACCGGGTTCGGCGACCTATGACAAGCTGACGGGCTTCCCGTGTCCTTGGGCGGTCACCTGGGCACCGCGGCATGGTGGCATGGTGCTGATCGGCCTCGAAGGGCGCATGGAACTCTGGCAGGGCGATACCGTCCTGAAAACCTGGGGGGCCAAGGACGGTCATGGGGAAAATGGTCAGGCCGCCCTGGAAGATGGAGCAGGGCGCCTCTGGGTCCTGGATGGGGCCGGGCTCTTTTTCAAGGAACTGAACCAGACGCGTTTCCAGCCCTTTCACCATTCGGTGCTGGCGCCCGGCGGCCAGTTCCGAACCCTGGTCCCGGATGGGCAAGGTGGATTCTGGGTCGCCACCGTCTCGGGTCTTGTGCACATCCATGGCAATACCTGGCAGGCCCTCACGGATCAGAACCACCTTCCCACGCGCTCCGTTGCGTGTGCGCTCGTGGATGGGGAGGGTTCGCTCTGGTACGCGGGAGGTGGGCTTTTCCGCCAATTGGGCCGAGGGGCCTGGACGAATCAGACCCTGCAGGATGGTCTTCCCACCGAACTCGTGTGGAACTTTTGCCGGGACCGTCAGGGGCGCTTGTGGGCTGGAACTGACAAGGGGCTTGCCGTGTACGAGGGTGGGCGCTGGCGGGCCTTACCAGAGACCTCTGGCCTTGCCGTGCAGGGCTTGGTGGCCCTTCCAGACGGTTCCGTGGTGGCCGTCGGCACGCCTGGTGATATTGCCCGGGTCGGTCCCAATGCAACCCGCGCGACGGTCGAAAAATTCAAAGGGGCCGATCCCGCATTTCCCTTCCACGGGGCTTTCGCGGACCATGCGGGGCGCCTGTGGGTTACGGGCAGCGCGCTGCATCGGGTCGCGTGGAAGGGCGGGACCTTCGTCCTCGAGGAGAGCATCCAGCCTCCCAAGGACATTCCCCTCTCGGGTGTGCAGGGCGTCGGGGGTTCCGACGGCCGTCTCTGGTTGGCGGGGAATGCGGGTCTCGTCGAGGTGAACCGGGGGCGCATGCGCCGATGGACTCAGGCCGATGGCCTGCTAAGTACGCGCCTGAGCTCCATGGCCGTGGGCCAGGACGGGACCTTCCT
>CAIPUA010000296.1 GCA_903868115.1 uncultured Holophagaceae bacterium | reverse complement strand
TTCATGGGCGTACGGATCTCGTGGCTCATGTTGGCCAGGAACTCCGATTTCAAGCCAGCGAAACGCAGGGCCTCGTCGCGCGCCTCCTCCAGCTGCCAGTTCTTCATCTCCAGGTCCATGGAGAACTGGGTCACCTGCTGCTCGGCCAACTTGCGCTCAGTGATGTCGTGGACCTGCCAGAAATGACCGTAGAACCCATCCCCGCCAGCGATCGGAACGAAGTCTACGCAGAGAATTCGCCCATCCTGCATGAGCACTTCTTCCCCAAGCGAAGGCTTGCCCGAGTTCAAGGCTTGGAAAACGCGCTGGCGGACCCCAGCCTCGTCCTTCATCTGAGGTAGGCACATTTCCAGGAGATCCCTGGCCTCGCTGTCCACCAGGAGATGAGCAGGCACGGGAATTTCGAAGAGGCGGCAAAAGGTCTCGTTGAGGAGCGCCACCTGTCGATCCTCGGTCTCCACCAGGATGCCCGCCTGCATGTTCTCGATGAGGGCCCGCAACCGATTAGTAATCGTCGAAAGGGCGGCTTCGCTGAGCTTGCGCTCCGTAATGTTGGTCAGCGTGCCAGACACCCCGATCACTGCGCCCTGTCCGTCCAGGGTGATGCGATTCGACATTTCCACCCAGCGGTAGCCTCCATCCTTGGTGGTCATGCGGAATTCACCCTGCAGGGTGTCCTGCTCCGTCTCCATGGCATAGGTGAGGACATTCAGGTAGCGCACCTTGTCCTGGGCATGCATGAAGCCAAGGAAGGGCTGCTCCAGACTTTCCTCCAGACTGAAGCCCGTCAAGTCAGTCCAGGCACGGTTCAGGAAGGACCACCGCCCCTCCCGGTCGATCTGGAACACGACCTCCTTCAAGTGGGAAACCAAACCTTGATATCGGACAAGTTCAGAGACGGAAGGCTCGACGGTTCCGGTCATCGCTTGATCCATGGCCCGCAGGAATGCTACCCAGGCCGGCCCTTTTGGGACCGTGGTTCCAGTGGCCTCTAGCTGGGCCAAGTGTTTGACGAGGAGGGGGTTCATCGCGTGTAGGCCGATGCTTATCCTATCGGCCCATAAGCGCAGGTCTTTTGATCCGGTCGGATTCCAAGCACAAGCGTGGCATTCTGAAAATTGCACTGACAAAATATTTTCTTGTTTTTTTCGCTTTTTGCCCCAACCTAGAGTCCTGATCTCGCAGCAAGGAGAAGTCCATGGCCGCCAACGAGCAAGATGACCGTCTGAAAGTCCTAAACCGCACGCTCGCGGAAATCGAACGAGCCTTCGGCAAAGGCGCCATCATGAAACTCGGGGATCACATGGGTGCAGAAGGCATCGAGGTGATCTCCACAGGCTCCATCAGCCTCGATTCAGCCCTAGGTGTCGGCGGTGTACCTCGGGGCCGGGTGGTGGAGGTCTATGGACCCGAGGCCAGTGGGAAAACCACCCTCGCCCTACACATGGTGGCTCAGGCCCAGAAATCGGGCGGCTTGGCGGCCTACATCGATGCCGAACACGCCCTCGATCCTGATTACGCCAAGAAGCTCGGGGTGGACATCGACAACCTCTTCATCAGCCAGCCTGACAGCGGTGAACAGGCCCTGGAGATTTGCGATCAGCTCGTGCGCAGCGGTGCCCTGGACATCATCGTCATTGATTCCGTTGCGGCCCTCGTTCCCAAGGCCGAAATCGATGGCGAAATGGGAGATGCCCATGTGGGCCTCCAGGCCCGACTCATGAGCCAGGCCTTGCGAAAAATGACCGCGAGCATCAGCAAGACCAACACCTGCGTAGTCTTCATCAATCAGATCCGCATGAAGATCGGGGTGATGTTCGGCAACCCCGAAACCACGACCGGCGGCAACGCCCTGAAGTTCTACGCCTCGGTGCGCCTGGATGTGCGCAGCATCCAGAGCATCAAGGGCAATACCGGCGATCCTCTGGTGGCCGCCAAGGACGAAGATTCCAGCGTGGTGGGCAAGAAGACCAAGGTGAAGGTCGTCAAGAACAAGGTTGCGCCGCCCCTCAAGGTCGCCACCTTCGACATCATGTACGGCGAGGGCATCAGCCGCACCAGTGAACTGGTCGAACTCGGCACCCAACTGGAAATCATCCAGAAGAGTGGCTCCTGGTACTCCTACAAGGATTCTCGACTCGGTCAGGGCGCCGAGAATGTGAAGAAGCTCTTCCTCGATAACCCCGAACTGGCCGACGAGGTGGAGAAGCAGATTCGAGAGAAACTGGGCCTGAGGAGCAAGGAAGCCTGAAGGAACCCCATGAACCGCCTTAATCGTGTCAACCATGCCTATGAACTCATCGGTGCCACGCCTGTGGTCCGTCTCAACCGCATCGTTCCCGATGGCAGCGCGGCCATCTTTTTAAAACTGGAAAGCGCCAATCCTGGTGGCAGCGTGAAAGACCGCATCGCGCTTTCCATGATCGAGGACGCCGAAAGTCGCGGCGTTCTGAAGCCCGGCATGAACCTGCTGGAAGCCACCAGCGGCAACACGGGCATCGGTCTGGCCTTTGTCGCTGCGGCGAAGGGGTATGCCATCACCTTGGTCATGCCCGACACCATGACCCAGGAACGGCGCGCCCTCCTGAAAGCCTATGGAGCGGAACTCCTGCTGACGCCCGGTTCGGGCGGCATGAAAAGCGCGGTGGACAAGGCCGAGGAATTGGCCGCATCCGGCCCCAACTACTTTCTGGTGCGCCAGTTCGACAACCCGGCCAACCCTGAAATTCATCGCCGAACGACGGCCCTGGAGATCCTGGAGCAGGTGCCTGAACTGGACGCTTTCGTGGCGGGCATCGGCACCGGGGGAACCATCACGGGGGTCGGGGAAGTCCTGGCTCAGACGAAACCAGGCACGCTGGTGGTGGCGGTGGAACCCGTGGACAGCCCGCTCCTCACCCAGGGCAAGGCAGGTCCCCACAAAATCCAAGGCATCGGAGCCAACTTCGTGCCTGCGGTCCTGAACAGGGAGGCATACACCAGAATCGAGGATGTGGGCTATGAGGATTCCCTCCGGATCGCGCGCCGCCTGGCCCGGGAAGAGGGCCTGCTGACGGGCATTTCCACTGGCGCCATCGTCTTTGCCGCCTTGAAGGTGGCCGCGGAACTTGGCCCGGGCAAGACCGTGGTGGCTGTGCTCTGCGACACCGGTGAACGGTATCTGAGCCATCCCCTTTTTACCGAAATTGACGGACCCTTGAGCTGATATCTCCGTCCGTTCATAGCCCGGCTCCAGGTGGTATGGTTTCCTTTGGGACAGGTTCGGAGCAGGGATGGTTTTCAATAGGAGCCGACCGGGAGAAACGTTGGTGGGGGTCAGGCCGGGCCGTGCCCTACAGGCCCTTGGGGAACTGTTGAGGAAACAGGACCTTGATCCATTTGCCCTGTTCGATGCCGCGTTGGGGTTGCTGATCCGCCAGTTCCAGTTCGACCATGCGCTGATCGCGCGGTTGTCTGACGATCACTTGGATACCTTCTGGTGGGTCGCTGCGGGAACCGGCGCCAAGGAGCCGGTGGAAGTTCAGCAAGGCCTCCGCCTGTGTGAGCGTGTGCTGAGGGAACCTGAAGGCTGTTTGGCCCTGGGCACCGTTTTCCCGACCGAAGGCGGCCCCTGGCTCCAGGCCTTTGCGGGTGCGGTGTTGCGGGAAGGCGGGCGCTCAATCGGTACGCTGGCGATCCTGCACAGCCAGCCATATGCATTCTGTGATGGTGATATTGAATTCATAAAATCCGTCGCAGGTTTACTGGGCCGCGCGCTGGAAATCGAGAACCTGAGATACCAGCTCCAGGTTGCTCAGGACACCTTGGCACTCTCGACGGCCGTGGCGCAGGACAGCACCCTAGAGAGCCACCTCACGGGCCTTCCCAATGGTCGGTTCCTGGAAGTATGGATGAAGGGACACTTGCACCATGCCCGGCGCCAGAAGGAGACGCTAGCACTGGCCCTTTGGGAATGGACTGGCCCTGTCCCGAGCCCGGAGCGTATTCGGACCGTCGCACACAGCCTTCGCGGGGACGATCTCATGGTCGAGCTTTCGCCGAGCCGATGCCTGCTGCTGCTCCCTCACACCCTGGAACCGGGAGCCCAGAACCTCCTGGACCGAATCCGTCCCGAACTTGATAACCCCCCCACAGGCGCGACGCTCTGGCTGCCGGACCGGGATGATCTGCTGCTCAATGCCGCCATGAGGCGCGCGGAACAGGCTCGCAAGCAGGCCCTGTTGGAGGGAGGGGAAGGTGGAGTCCACTGGAAATTCGCAACTTTGGTGACACTCGATCCCTGAGTCCTTTCGGTCCCTAACCGCGCTGCTCCACCCACTCTTCCAGGCCCTCGATCACATCGCGCACCCCCGGGCCAAACCTAGCGTTGGAAAGCCAGTCGATGTGGGTCGGTAGGGCCTCCACGGCGGTCCGGACCCGCGTCCGGTGCCCCAATTCGGCCCGAGGAATCGCATGGGGGCACAATTCCTCACGAATCTGGAAGGGCGCTGACAGCGACGGGAGCCACTGCTTCAGCCGCCGCTCGGTCCAGGCCCAGTCCTTGGCCTCTTCGGGGTGGGGATCCTCCCAGAGGGTGGAATCTCCAATGAAACTGCGAAGCTGCATTCGATCCGAAGGTGCGCAGTCCTTGTCGATCCAGCTGGGGACCAAGGTCCCGAGGTAGGGACGCCCCGAGGGTGGATCAATGAGAAAACCGAAACCATCGTGGTAGGGGGGCAGGATGGCATGGCGGCTGTTCCAGAGTTTTACCGAAGTATAGGGGATGGCGGCCAGGGCCTCGGCACTGTCGGCCGAGAGCGGCGCGACTAGTTTGGCCGCTTCGAAGGCCGGTAGGGCGAGAATGACGCGATCGACGACCAGGCTGTGCGCCGTGCCGTGCACAAGCCAGCGCCCTTCGGCCTGCGCCTCAATTCGATTGGCCCGCAATCCCGTGCGGACCAAGGGAAGGCGTTCCGCAAGGCGGATGGAAAGTGCCCCCATGCCGCCCTCCGGCACCATGAGGTGGCTGATTCCGCTCTTGCGCACCCCGTTGAAGAGGCTGCCGTGAGACTCCCATTTCCGGAGCAGGGGGATGGCATCGATACTCAAGAGATGTGGTGGTGTGGCCAGGATGCCCGCCACCATGGGCGGCAGCAGTTCCTCGGCCATGCCCCGGCCAGCTCGCCTGGCGATGAAATCCGAAAGCCCCTCCTCAGGTTCGGCAGGCCGCACAGGCTGGAAGGGCTCCAGACACATTCGAAACTTCGTGGACCAGCTCATCAGGGCACTGGTCATGAGCCCCACGGGGTGCGCCGGAACGGGAATCAAGCGCCCCTTCTTCCCCACCCAGCGGGCACCCTTGCCAGGGCTCTTCAGGGGCAGATCCAGCTTCTTGAAAAGCTTGTCGGCGGGACTTTCGGCGCGTACGAGGATGCCTTGGGGACCCTTCTCCAGACGGCCCGGACGACCCTCCTCCGTGGGCCAGGTCAGCGTTTGCACCCAGCCGCCGATCCTCGGTTCCGCCTCCCAAACCTCCACGGATTCGCCGCGTTCATTGAGATGCCAAGCAGCCAGAAGACCCGTGATGCCGCCGCCGAGGATGAGTGTAGTCATGAGGATGCTCGCTCCAGAGCCTCCAGTGTCCTCCGAACCAGGCATTGGATGAAGGCCGGATGCACGCCCGGAACGGGAACCCGTAGATAGCGGGTGATGCCGACCTTCCTAGCGACCTCGCGGTACTCGATGTCCAGCTCGTGCAGAGTCTCGATGTGCTCGCCCACGAAGCTCACAGGCAGGAGCACCACCTCGCGTCCCGTCAACTCCTGGAGCACCGTCTTCAGGGATGGGGCGAGCCACTCGATGGGGCCCACCTTACTCTGGTAACCCAGGCGATAGCCCCCGGGAATGACACCCAAGCGGGCTTTGAGGGCCTCCACCGTGGCGCGAATTTCCCGCTCGTAGGGATCGCCCGATTCGATCTGCTTCACCGGCAGGCTGTGGGCGCTGAAGACCACGGTGGCGTTCGGAGCCTGAGCCAGGGTGGCGCGCAGGTTTTCCTCCATGCAGGCCAGATAGTCGGGATCTGTGGCGTAGTGCAGAACGCCCGGTATTACATCCATGCCTATCGCCTTCGCTGCGCGCTCCAGCTCCATCAGGCTGGAGCCCGTGGTGGCGCGACAGTCGTGGGGATAGAGGGTGACGGGCAGGAGGCGCCGGATGCCCTGGGACTTCAGCGAACGCAGCAGTCCCGAGGCGCGGGGTCGCGTGTAGCGGAAACAGAGGACCACCTTTTCCGCTCGCCCCGCTTCCCACAGCGCCTTCCGCAGTGCATGGGCCTGGGCCGCCGATTCCCGCAGGATGGGGCTGCCGCCGCCGATCTCCGCGTAGCGGGACTGGACCTCCTTGAGTCGCGACCGCGTAATGATTCGCGCGATGAGAGGCTGCAGGAAGGCCGGTCCCAGACGGATGATGTCCCGGTCGTTGAAGAGATTGAGCAGGAAGGGCTCCACATCCGCGAGCCGCAGCGGACCGCCGAGGTTCAACAGGACGATGGCGGTCTCTGAATGCATCGGGGCTCCGAAAAGCAAAATGTTCACCACAAAGAACACAAAGGGCACAGAGAAAACAGACACAAAGTTTGAACCGAAAGGCGCAAAGACGGGTGGCCAACCAAAAGCGGAAATGGCGCAGCCCCAATTACATTTGGGCTTCAACAGCCTATTGCTTCCAAGTAGCCCCTTCGCCTTTGTGCCTATTTTTTATCTTCGTGCCTTCATCTTTTCTTTGTGCCCTTTGTGTCCTCTGTGGTGAACGGTCTTTTTACACCGTCCGGCTGAACGCCGTGCTCGGTGCGAGCCGCTTGAGATACGCGTCGAAGGGCATCACCAGGTTGCGTACGAATCGCTTGCCGAGCTCCGTGACGAAGATGCCGTCTTCTCGCAGTTCCACAGTACCCATGGGCACTTCGGCCTTCAGTTCCTCCAGGGCATCGGCGAAGTGAGTGGGGCCATCGACACCCCACTTCGCCTTCAGGTCCGCCCAGCGAAGCTCGAAGCTCCCCATGATGTGGTGGATGACCCAGCGGCGCATCTCGTCCTCCTGGGAGAGGCGGAAGCCCTTGTGGATGGCGAAGTGTCCGCTGGTTACGGCGCGTTCCCACTTGGCCAGGATCTTCTCGTTCTGCGCGTAGACGCCGCTCACATTGGCGATGGCGCTGGGGCCGAGGCCCAGGCTGTCACTGCCCGCCTGCACTGCGTAGCCCATGAAGTTGCGGATGAGGCGGCCATCCTTCACGGCCTTGGCCAGCTCGTCATCGGGCCGGGCAAAGTGGTCCATGCCGATGGCGATGTAGCCGTGCCGCTCCAGGATCTCCGTGGCCATGAGCAACAGATCCAGGCGCAATTCGGGCTGGGGCAGGGTCTCCACGGGAATCGAGCGCTGATGGGCGAGCATCTTGGGCAGGTAGGCGAAGCCGTAGATGGCCATGCGGTTGGGCGCCAGTTCTAGCGTGGCCTCGAGGGTGCGCCGGAAGGTATCCATGGTCTGGCCTGGCAGACCGTAGACCAGATCCAGGTTCACGCCGCCAAAGCCCAGTTCCCGGGCCTGCTTCACGGTGCTCAGGGTCTGTGCCCAGGTCTGGCCCCGGGTGATGAGCTCCTGCACGTGGTCATCCAGGTCCTGCACGCCGAAGGAGACGCGGTTGAAGCCGAGCTCCCGCAGCGCGGGCAGCTGATCCGGCGCCAGGAAGGTGGGATCAACCTCGATGGCCACCTCCGCATCGGCGCGCAACGGGAAGCGGTCCGTGATGATGCGGAAGGCCCGCTGCAACTCCGGCACCTTGAGGTAGGTGGGTGTGCCGCCGCCCCAGTGCAGCTGGATGGTCTCGCGCCGGGTGGGCAGATGGCTGGCCCAGAGCTCCACCTCCGCCTCCAAAGCCCGCAGGTAGGCCTCCACAGGCTTGTAATTGGGGCTCACCACCCCGTTGCAGCCGCAGTACGAGCAGCGGCGCTTGCAGAAGGGGATGTGGGTGTAGATGGAGAGCGGGCGGGTGTCCTCGTTGGCACAGGCCAAGGCGGACTTCAGTTCCTCCTCCGGAAAGTGCTCCGCCCAGGCCGGAGGCATCGGATAGCCCGTGTAGCGCGGCCCGGGACGGTCGTAGTGCTTGACGAGATCGATCAGCGGAAGGGTCACTGTTTCACCGTGTCGATCACGGCGCCCACTACTTCCGGGTCGGTTTCGGGCAGCAGGCCGTGGCCCAGATTGAACACATGGGCATGGCCCTTCATGGACTCCACGATGGCGCGCGCCTTGCGGCAGGCCACATCCCGGCCGGAGAGCAGCGCCACGGGATCCAGGTTTCCCTGGAGCACCTTCATGGGGAAGCGCTGGCGAGCTTCCACGATGGACACCTGCCAGGGCACGGCCAGCCCCTCACAGGGCAGAGTCTGAAGCCCCTGGGGCATGTTGCCCGTGCGGGCGAAGAAGAGCTTGGGCGCGCCTTCTACCTGGCGCAGGGTGCGGTCCGCGGCGGGCAGGGCGAAGGTGGCGTAGTCCTCGGGATCCAGTTCACCGGCCCAGGTATCGAAGAGCTGCACGCCTTGGGCGCCGGCGCCGATATGGAGGTTGAGCAGGCGGGCGGCCACATCCGCCAGCCGATCCAGCCAGGCCTTGGCCTTGGCGGGTTCGGCATGGAGGAAGGCCTTGGCGCGGGTCCAGTTCTTGGAGCCCTTGCCCTCGATACCGTAGGCCAGGAGGGTCCAGGGGGCTCCCGCGAAACCGAGCATGGCCACATGTTCAGGCAGATTGGCCTTCACCTTGCGGATGGCCGCCTGCACGGGCTCGAAGATTCTCTCGTCCAGAGGCTGATCCAGGGGAATCAGATCCAGCGTCTTTCCCAGGCGCGGTCCGCCTTCGGGAATGGTGACCTCGCACCCCAGAGCCTCCAGGATCACCAGAATATCGCTGAAGATGATGGCGCCATCGAGCTTCGGAAAGCGCCGCACGGGCTGGAGCGTCACCTCCGCGGCGAGATCGGGGTCGTAGAGCAACTGCTCGAAGGTGACCTTGGCGCGGAGCGCCCGGTACTCGGGCAGGAAGCGCCCCGCCTGGCGCATGAACCAGACGGGCGGCGTGGGCAGGGCCTCGCCCTGCAGGGCGCGGATCAGGGGAGCGGTCACGAATCTTCCTTGGGCCCGAAGAAGGGCTCACCGATGGGGTGCTTGTGGATGCGCAGCCAGTAGAAAACGGGCATCGCGAGTACGCCTGCGAAGGCCAGCAGAAGGGCCCAGAGCATGCGTTCGTTGGGACTGAAGCGAGTGTGCTTCACCGCGTAGGCAAGGCAGAAACCCTGGGTCACCAGCATCAGGAGGACGCTGAGCAGGTGTATGAGCACCAAGAGGCTCAGGCCCAGGAAGAAAGCCGGCGGTGGAGTACCGTGACCACCCTTGGGAGCGGTGGCGATGACAGTAAAGATCAGCCCGAGGAAGAGCGGGAGGTAGACCAGGAACCAATGGGTTCCGAGGCCGAACAGCACCTTCATCCACCCCTTCATGGCGGTCTCCGGCCTCTTCGTCTACTCGTGATCAAGCGTAAAGGTGAAGGGACCGGAGGCGCCCATCACTTCACCTTCGGGAATGGCCAAGCCCGTGCGCCGCTCGGCGAGATGGACCATCCTCCAGTGGCCGCCGCGCTGCCCGGCCTCCTTCTTGGCGATGCGTTCAGCCCCGGCGCTGTTGCGGTGGGCCACCTGGATCACCAGGTAGGCGCCCTCTTTTTCGGTGCGGTTTTCGAGACCGATGGTGTAGATGCGGGTCATGGGTTTCTCCTAAAAAAAGGATTCACCACCAAGACACCAAGAAAAGCCAAGGAACACCAAGGAATCTTGTCTTGGTGAACCTTGGTGTCCTTCGTGTCTTGGTGGTGGATCATTTCATTCTTCATGCGCTGAATGCGCCTTTCACAGCCTGGATGCCCTTTTCGAAGTGCGCGAATTCCTGTTCGCCGTGGGCGGTGGAGAGGAAGGCCACTTCGTAGCCGCTGGGGGGCAGGTAGACGCCATGGTCCAGCAGCAGCTTGTGCATTTTGTTGAACTGCAGGATGGCACCCGATTCAACGCGGTCGGCGCGCTTCACGCCGGACTGAAAGAGGGGCCAGATGAGGCTGCCCATGTGCGGTGCGTGGAGGCCGGGGATCTGCTCGAAGGCCTTGGCCCAGCGTTCCGCCTGCGTATTCAGGTTGGAATAGACCGCGGGCGTCAAGCGTTCCAGGGTGGCGAGTCCCGCCGCCATGGCCACGGGATTGCCCGAGAGCGTGCCCGCCTGGTACACAGGACCATCGGGGCTGACGACGCCCATGATGTCCTTGCGACCGCCATAGAGGCCCACAGGCATCCCGCCACCGATGATCTTGCCGAAAGTCACCATGTCCGGTGTGATGCCGTAGATCTCTGCCGCGCCGCCCGGGGCCACCCGGAAGCCGCTGATGACCTCATCGAAGATGAGCACCGTGCCGTGCTTGGTGCAGAGTTCCCGAAGCTGCTTCAGGAAGGAGAGATCCTGCAGCAGGAGGCCGTTGTTGGCGGGGATGGGCTCGATGATGGCCGCCGCGAGTTCGGCGCCGTACTTCGCGAAGGCCTGCTCCAGGCCCTCGGGATCATCCAGGCTCACCACGACGGTGAGATCGGCGAAGCCCTTGGGCACGCCCGCGCTGGTGGGCTCGCCGAAGGTGGCGAGACCACTCCCCGCCTTGACCAGCAGCGCATCGCTGTGGCCGTGGTAGCAGCCCTCGAATTTCAGGATGCGATCCCGCTTGGTGAAGCCCCGCGCCGCACGCAGCGCAGACATCACGGCTTCGGTGCCGCTGGACACGAAACGCATCTTCTCGACATGGGGCACCATGGCCTTGATGCGGCGCGCCAGCGCTACCTCGCGCCGGGAGGGTGCGCCGAAGGTGAGGCCTTCCTGCATGGCCTCGTTGACGGCCGCGAGAATATCGGCGTTCGCGTGACCCAGGATCAGTGGACCCCAGGACATGCAGAGGTCCACATAGGTCTTTCCGTCCTCGTCCTCGAACCACGCATCCCAGGCGCGCTTGAAGAACTTGGGCGTGCCGCCCACGGACTTGAAAGCCCGCACCGGGCTGGACACCCCACCGGGGAAGTGGGTCAGGGCTTCTTGGAAGAGGGCTTCGTTGTTCATGAGTTGACTCATCTTTTCCCCTTTGGGACCAAACGCACGATCCGGGTTAAAGGTACGCAGCCAGGATACGCCCGAGTGCCTCCATCTTGGGTTCGCAGATCGCCTGGGCAGGCGTGCCTGCGGCGGCGAAGGCAGCGGCAGTGCGTTCCCCCCAGGCGAAGCGCAGGATGTCCTGGGTCAGTGGAGCCATGACTTCGGCCTGGAGAGGACTAAGCGCGAGCACGGCATCGAGTTCGGGTCGCTGGGGCACGGGGTCCATCGGGGCCTCCTCGTGGGTGATCCAGGGGTGCAGGCGCCAAGGGGTGCCCTGGGCCACATCTTCCAGGAATCCACGACTACGCTCACCCCGGACCAACAGGAAATCGCCGCCTTCGGGGAAGTGGGATCGCAGGGTTTCCCAGAGCCCTTCGGCCTTGGGCTCCGAACTGACGAGCACCTCGTGGCCCTCCAGGGCCCGGCCCGTGGCTTCACCGGTCACCAGACAGGGCATGCCCACGGGAAGGCAGGCAGCCCGGGCGCCTGCGGGGCTGAGCACCAGGGCGGCCCGGGCACGGGCGAAAGGGGGCGGGGAATCCATGGGTCGCAGCTCTGTGACGGCCCAAAAGACTGTCTCCCAGCCACTCTTGCGAACACCTCGGCTCAGCGCGTCCTCGGGGCCTCGGGCCAAACCCAGGCGAATCACCATCCAAGACCTTTCACGACATCCGCCAGCAGACGGTCATCATCGGTGCCTTCGCTTGCGGCCCACC
>CAIPUA010000295.1 GCA_903868115.1 uncultured Holophagaceae bacterium | reverse complement strand
GGCAATCAGCCCGGACCGGCTTCAATCACCCCCTGCTAGCTTCCCCAAGCCGTTCGGCGAGCCCCCGCAAGGGAAGCGCCTCCACCCCTTCCGCCACGGAAAACCGGTCGGTGCCTGGATAGACGACGAACCGTCGCTTCGGCTGCAAGTCGGCGCAGGCGGCGTGGAAGCCACGCTCCAGCTTGGGCGCCAGGCTGCGCTTGATCTCGATGGCCCACAGGATGCCGCTGGGCCAGGACAGGAGCAGGTCGATTTCGGCCCCAGCGCTGGAGCGGTAGAAGTGGGCTTCCACCTGGGCGGGCGCGGCGGCGAGGAGGTTTTCGATGACGAAACACTCCCAGCTCTGGCCCAGCACGGGATGGGAGAGCAGGGTCTCGCGGTCGGGAATGCCCAGCAGGGCATGGGCCAAGCCGCTATCCCGAATGAAGACCTTGGGGGATTTCACCAGGCGCTTGTTCAGATTGCCGTGCCACGGCGGCAGGCGGCGAACCAGCAGGAGGTCCACCAGCAGGTCGAGGTAGCTGGCGGCGGTCTTGGCATCTACTCCAAGGTTGCGGGCAAATTGGGCGGTGTTCAGCAACCCGCCCTGGTGGTGGGCCAGCATGGTCCAGAAGCGCCGCAGGGTTTCGGCGGCGATGCGGGGGCCGAACTGAGGGATGTCCCGCTCCAGGTAGGTGCGGATGAAGTCCTGCCGCCAGCGCAGGCTGCGGGCATCACTCCGGGCCAGCAGGCTGCCCGGGAAACCACCCCGCACCCAGAGCTCATCTAGGGGCCTGGGCTGGGTTTCCAGGGCGTTCAGGGGGCCCAGCTCCAGGTAGGCGATGCGGCCCGCCAAAGTCTCACCGGACTGCTTCAGCAGCTCCAGGGAGGCCGAGCCCAGCAGCAGAAACTGGCCTGCGACCCGCCCCGCCCTTCGGCCGCGGTCGATGATGCCACGCAGCACCGGGAACAGCCCGGGGGCCCGGTGCACCTCGTCCAGAATCACCAGGCGGTCGGCATGATCCGCGAGGTACAGCTCGGGCATGGCCAGCTTGGCTCGGTCGGCCTCAGATTCCAGATCCAGGTAAAGGGCACCCTGCTTGGCGCCCACCTCCAGAGCCAGGGTGGTCTTCCCCGACTGGCGCGGCCCCAGCAGCGCCACCGCGGGGCTATCGCCCAGGGCTTCGAGCAGGCGTGGAGAAAGGAGGCGATCTATCATCCTTGCAATTATGGAATTTAGATGGATAAATTGCAAGGATGACGAACCTGAACACCCAATGACCCCAGCCCAATCAACCTGGGGATCGAACGGGAGCGGGCGACGGGAGTCCCCTCCGGGCCGCACCCGCTGCTGTGCCCGGCCTTCCGCCTGCGGCGGCACGCTGCGGACGCCGTGTGTCCTCAGCTTGGCCTACCGGCGCGCATCGGGTGATTTCGACTCCCGCCGCCGAGGTTCGAGCGGCCCCTGGCGGGGCCGGTCAATCTGGAGCGGGCGACGGGAGTCGAACCCGCTCATCGGGATGGCGTCCCTCGTGGCATTGAAGGCCACAGTGCTACCGTTACACTACGCCCGCGCTCTCAGCCATTGAACCGCGCCCGCCCCCTTCCAGCAAGCGTCCGCCCCCGGGGAACCCCATGTCGCGCAGTCACGGATCCCTGCAACGCCTCTCCTTCATCGCCCACCAACTGCGCGCCTACCTGGACCGGGAGGTGCGCCGCCTGGAGCGCCCCCTCAAGCGCCGGGTGGACGCCACTCTGCCCCCGGCCTTCGAACTGGCCTTCCTTCGCGGCGAGGCCGTATTGCGCCTGCGCTTCTTCGCCTTCTGCGAAACCTTCGGCTTCGGCCTGGAGCAGACGGAGGTGCTGCTCGATCTCTGGGGCCGCTTCATCCTGGACCGCAGCCGCCTCGCCGACCTGGCCCGGCGCTGCGGGCTGGTGGAGGCCCTGGCCACCCAGGCGGAACTGCCCGCCGCCGACGACGAGCTGAGCTACCGCCTTTTCTGCGGTCTGCTGGACGACCTGGACCGGCAGGGGGCCAAGGGCCTGTTGACCCTCGCCACCGATGGCCTGTTCCGGCACCACTTCCGCGAGCTCTTCCCCAAGCTGGCGCCTCTCCAATCGGCTGGAGCGCAAGACCGCAAGGATCTCCGCTTCCAGGCCCTCACCCGCCTGGCCAAACGCCACAAGCAGCCTGTGGACCTGAAGGAGAGCTTCACCCAGGAGCCCGACGAGGTGCGCTTCCACCTGAAGGTGAAGGTCGGCGAGGGCCCCTGGGAGAACCAACCCGAAATCACCGCGAAACGCCTAAAGAGCGCCCGCCAGACGGCCTACCGCGAGCTATTGAAAGTCATGCGACAGGTTCCGAATTGAACATTTCTCGAGGCGACCGACATTGCGGCCCCATTCCGGCCCGAATGCCCGCCCTGGAAGGCATCGCCCGCTGCGGAGTTTGGGGTCTTTCGGGTGTCCATGCTGGATAGAAAGCGACAGCAACAATCGCATACGCATTCATGGGGCCAACAAGCACCACCTCTCTTGGCGCCTCCCCATGCGCTAACCTGGCTCCGTTCTTTGGATCTTTGTCTGCAGTTGGTGCCCCGGTAAAGGGCTACTTCTTCTTGGGCGTCGGCGAGGCGGGAGCCGGGGCCTTGGACGCGGAAGCTGCGGGCGGCTTGGATGCCGATGACTTCGGGCTTTCCAGCACGAGTTCACCGCGCACCTGCTGCAACGTCGCGGCGCCGATGCCCTTGACCAACTTCAGATCGTCGATGGCCTTGAAGGGGCCGTTCTTGGCCCGGAAATCCACAATCGCCTGGGCCTTGACGGGGCCGAGGCCCTTGATCTTGGCCAGCTCGGCGGCGGAGGCGGTATTGAGTTCGACCGCAGCCACGGCAAAGCCCACCAGGGATATCAAAAGGGTGGCGGCACAGATCTTCAGGAAGTTGCCCATGGTTAATCTCCCAAGGAAACCCAGCAGCAGAGCGCGCTGGCGTCTAGACATGCTACTACATTCACCCCCAAACGAAGCCATAATGGGCCCTTCTGCTCGGTTGTCAAAAAGACTTTCCCCCTCGGTGGCGAGGCTGGCCTTGCAAGAGGGCCCAGCGGCGGTCTCTGACCTGAGGGCTGCGCCGGGTCTATCCGGGAGGGATCAAGCCTTTCTCAGGATGTAGAACACGTAGCCGTAGCTGTGTCCGGTGCGACGATACAGGTCGATTTCCTCCTGCATGCCGGCCATGACCTCGCTCAGGCTTGCATCCCCGCGATGCTGCTGACACTGCATCGCAACCTGGTCGAAGTAATTCCACCAATCCTGCTGTGGCAGCCGGAAGTGGTGGATGACCTCCAAGCCCAGGTCCCGCGCGAGCTGAAGATTGGAAGCCTCGGTACCCATCCCCGGGTACCACTGCGCCCAGGCGTTCCGGGCCTCGAGAGGCGGGTCCTCCTCAAACCAAGTGGCATCGGTAATGGCCATGACCCCGCCAGGGCGCACAAGCCCTTGCCAGATCCGCAGGCCTTCATGCCAGCCGATGTGGGCGATGGCGCCTTCGGACCAGAGCAGATCAAGGCTTTCCGGCGGGATATCGGGGGCGGCCATATCGCCAGTGCAGGGCGTGATCAGTGGCAGCAGCCCGTCGACCCTTGCGGCTTCCCACAGATCATCCAAGGCCGTGCCATCCGCATCCAGGGCCAAGATCGGAACCCGGAGTGAGCGCGCCAAGACCCGCGTGGAGGCGCCGGAGCCGCACCCAAGATCGGCCACGGAGGGTTGGTCCGGCAACGGACAAAGGGACAGCGCCTGAAGTGTGGACGCTTCGCTGCCGGGTCCTTTCCGCGACATGCCTTTGAACAGGCGCAGCAGCGGAGCAAAGGCCTCCATGAACGGCATGGAGGGAAAGGGTGGATGTGGATTCATCAGGC
>CAIPUA010000294.1 GCA_903868115.1 uncultured Holophagaceae bacterium | reverse complement strand
GGTTCTTCCAGGCCAGGGGGGGCGCCAGGGCCGCCCGCAGGACAGAGAAGGTGGCCGTGTTGGCGCCGATGCCCAGGGCTAGGCTCAGGACGGCCGCGATCAGGAAGCCCGGGGCCTTCCAGATGCCCCGGAGGGACTGCCGGAAATCGAGGAGGAGTGTGTTCATGGGATGCTCCAGGGCTTATTCGTTTCGCAGCGCCTGGTTGGGATCGAGACGTGCAGCCCGGCGTGCTGGGACCAAGGAGGCGAGCAGCGATACGCTGCCGAGCACCATCACGGCCACCGCGATGATGAAGGGATCGGTGGGCGAGACCTCGTAGAGGAGGCTGGCCAGGAAACGCCCCAACAACACCGAGGCGAGGATGCCCACCCCCAGCCCGAGGGCAGCCAGCAGCATGCCCTGCCGCGTGATGTCCCGGGCCACCCGCTGGGGGCTTCCCCCCAGGGCCATGCGGATGCCGATCTCACGACTCCGCTGGGCCACCGAGAACGCCATGACACCGAAGATGCCCGACCCCGACAGCAGGAGTGCGATGGCGGCCATCATGCCCAGCAGCGTGGCCTGGGTGCGGGTGCCGGCCATGGCTGATTCCAGGTGGTCCTCCAAGGTTCTCATCTGGGGGATGGGCAGGTCGGGATCGACCCGCCGCAGGATCTCCCGCACCGCTGAAACCAGGGCCATCGGCTTGCCTGTGGTACGGACGATGACGTTGGTGGCGGCGGCATCGGCAAAGTGGTACATCGGCCAGTAGATGGTTTCCAGGTTGGCGGTGATGGCGGGTCCCTGCAGCCGCACATTGGCCACGACGCCCACGATGGTCATTTGGCCTCCGGTACCGTCCATCCAATTGTGGTTGAACTGCTTGCCGATGGGATCCTCTCCAGGCCAGAACAAGTCCGCGAGGGACTTGTTGATCACAACGGAAGTCGGGTTGGGCCCATAGTCGGCGAACGTGAAATTCCGGCCCTTCAATACCTTGATATTCATGGTCTCGAAATACCGAGGACTCACCATGCGCAGGCTGGCCGTGGCACTGAGCTGCTCCCTCCCGGGAAGGCTGAAGCTTCGGCCGAAGGGAACATTGTCGACGATGGGACGCAGATTGATGGTGCCTGCGGATTGCACGCCGCTAAGGCCGGAGAGTTCCTCCACGATGCCCTGCACGATCCGCTCCCGTTGGTCCGGGACGGGATGTTTTCGGGGATTCAAACGCAATGGAAAAGTGAGGGCCCGTTCGGTGGAGAACCCGATGGGGGCGCGTTGGAGCTTTTGAAGGCTGGACCAGATGGCACCGAAGCCAACGCTCAGGGCGAGGGCTAGAGCCACCTGAAGGGAGACCAGGGAACTCCGGATCCAGGGGCGATGCCCCGTGCCCTTGGCCCCCTCCTGGAGTTGGGAAGACAAGGCGCGGTGGGTAAACAGAAAGGCGGGTGCCAATCCACAGATCAATGCGGCCAGGACGGAAACGGCAAAACTGAAAGCCAGCACGCCCAGATCCAGACGGTAAGCACTCAGGAGTTCGGCAGGCACAAGGGGACGCAACAGATCGGAGCCCAGGCTGGCGAGCCAAAGGCCCAGGCAGGCACCCACCAGGGAAATGATGAGGGCGTCTGCCAGGAAGGGCGCGAGGCTCTGGAGCCGGCTTCCGCCGAGGGCCCGCCGCAGGGCCGTTTCCCGCTGCCGGATGGTGGCCCGAGAAAGCATCAGGTTGGCGACGTTGGCACAGGCGATGGCGAGGATGAGGGTTCCCGCCAGTAGCAGCATGGCCAGGAGGGGGCGCTGCTCACCGTAATGGAATTCCCAGAGGGGGACCGCGTCCACCCCTAAACCCTGGGTTTGGGGATAGTCCGCCTGGAGTTGCCGTCCAATACCCTCCAGGGACTGGCGGGCCTGAGCGAGGTTTACGTTAGGCTTCAGCCGGGCCACCACGTCCATGCGGGCGATGCCACGGCTCCCCTGGATTTCAGCGGGAGTGAACACCAGGGGCGTCAGGAGGTCAGCCTCTCCCCGAAGCGTCTTCAGCGCGACATTGGCCGGCAGGATTCCAACTACGGTCGTGCTTTGCCCGTTGAGCACGATGGATCGGCCAATGATGCGGGCATCGCCGCCGAAGCGCCGTTTCCAGAACCCATGGGAGAGCACGGTTACCGGGGAATCCCGCTCGTCCTGGGGGCCAATGAGGCGACCCAGAGGAGCCCTGAGGCCCAAGGTAGAACCCCAATCCCCGGTTACTTCCATGGACGAGAAGCGTTCAGGATCCCCCTGTCCCGTTAGCGTCACGGCCCCTGGCCGGGAGGCGGCCATGGATGAAAAGGACTGCTGGCGAGCTTTCCAGTCCAGGTAGTGGGGCACGGAGGCTGGAATGTAGCGGATGCCGGGCAGGCGTTTCTCGAGATCAGAGGTGTAGAGGGCCACCAGGCGGTTGGGTTCCGCGAAGGGCAGTGGTCTCAGAAAGACCACCTTGATGACGGAAAACACGGCGGTGTTGGCGCCGATGGCCAACGCCAGGGTCAACAAGGCGACGAGGGTGAAGCTCGGCGTCCGGAGCAGTCCCCGGAACGAGGCTTTGAACTGGTGCAAGAGAGCCTTCATAAGCTACCTCGAGGTTTCATTCGTCCAGTGGAAGTGGTCTTTGTGCCAGTCAAGGCACGTGCTGCTTTCGGGCCTCTTCTTCCGACACGATGCGCCCATCGAAGAGGTGGATGGTGCGGTCGGCGGCTTTGGTAAAGCGAGTATCGTGGGTCACCATGCAGATGGTCGATCCGCGCTGGTGCAGGCCCTTCAGCAGTTCCATCACTGCCTCGCCGTTGCTGCTATCCAGGTTCCCCGTGGGCTCGTCCGCCAGCAGGATGCTTGGCCGCCCCGCCAGCGCGCGGGCCACCGCCACGCGCTGCTGCTGGCCGCCGGACAACTGGCTGGGCAGGTGCTTGGCTCGGTGAGACATGCCCACTTCCTCCAGAACCTCCATGCTTCGGGTGCGCCGCTCCTTGGCAGGCATGCCTCGGTACACCAAAGGAAGTTCCACGTTCTCGAACACCGTGAGATCGCCGATGAGGTTAAAGCTCTGGAAGATGAACCCAATCTCCCGGTTCCGGATGCGGGCCCGATCCTTCAACTTCAGCCCTGCGGCAGGCGCATCGTTCAGGATGTAGGTTCCCGAAGTGGGCGTGTCCAGCAGCCCCAGGATCGAGAGCAAGGTGGACTTCCCGCAGCCCGAAGGACCGGCGATCGATACAAACTCTCCGCGCTGGATATCCAGGTGCACTTCCACCAGGGCGTGGGTTTCGATCTCGTCGGTGGTAAAGACCTTTTTCAGGGATTCGAGGTGGATGAGAGGATGGCTCACGATGGGCTCCTGGGGGATCGCGGGTTCCGAGTCCGCTGCATGGAGCCTACGGGACAGGATCCGGATCTAATGAGGGGCTTCCACCAGTGGGCAAATGGCATCCACGAACCGTCATTTAGGCCCCAGGAACCACTCCGAAGAGCAGGCCCCAAAGCAGGCAGGCCTGCCGCCTACATCCCCAGCCGTTCCTTCAGCCCATTGGAGGCCCCACGGCTGACTTCCAACTCCAGGCCTTCTCCTACCCTTGCAGAGAGCCGCCCCCCGAAGAGGGGCCGCACCGCCAGGACCATTTCAGGGCGCAGGAGGAGGTGGCGCTGGATCCGGATCATGGTCGCCTGGGGAAAGGATGTCTCCACTTCCGCAAGCCTCCGCCAGGGCGTGCGGAAGCGGGAGCCCTGGACCCACGCGTAGACGATCTCCTTTTCCATCTCGAAGTGGGTGACCTTCCGGAAATCCAGGATGACGTGGCCCTGTCCGGCCCGGGCAGGGAAGCGATAGCCTGGGGTGCTGCGGCTCTCGGTTTCATTGTGGGGTCGAGCCTCCCCGCGCCCCAGGCGTTCTAGGGTCTGCTTGAGGCGCGCTGCGGTGACGGGCTTCAACAGGTAGTCCCGGGCTTCCACCTCAAAAGCGCGGAGGGCGTGCTCGGGATGGGCGGTGACGAACACCAGGGGCGGCAGGTCCACCCGTCCTGCCAGTTCCCCGATCACCTCGAAGCTCGAGGCCCCGGGCATCTGGATATCCAGGAAGAGGGCATCGAGGGAGGGAGCTTCCTCTAACCATGCCAGCAGGGAGGGGCCGTCGCACAGACTGGCCACAACTTCGCAGCCAGCGGCCCGCAACTGTAGCGCGAGACGTTCCCGGGCGAGGGGTTCGTCTTCTGCTAGGGCCACGCGCAAGGGCTTCATGCCAGCTCCTTTAAGCATGGTATATCCACCGAAGCGAGGGTCCGATCCCCAAGGTCCTGCAGCGTGAACACGCCATCCCCATCGAAGGCCAGATCCAGGCGGGATTCCAGATTGCGCAGCCCGAGGCCGTCCCCATGCCGCCCCG
>CAIPUA010000293.1 GCA_903868115.1 uncultured Holophagaceae bacterium | reverse complement strand
GCGGCGAGATCCGATTGGACAGCCTCTGTCCAGGCTTCGGGCAGCATTGTCCTTTCGGAAAGAGTTCCAGCCAGGATTTCCGCAAGCGGGGAGGTGGGCGGATCACCCAGGGCCAAGGCGGCTGGCAGGAGTTCCCGCAGGGCGGTCGGGCAGGCGCCGAAGCCCCGGGCCCAGGCCCGTAAACTGGGCGCCAACACGAAGCCCTGGCCGGGAAGCGGGTGAACCCAGCGCGTACCGGGCAGCATCTCAAATGCTGACGGCAGTTCGGGCAGCACCAGGGACTCGAACGCGGCGGGTCCCAGTGCCAGGAGTTCGCTCCATGGCAGTTCTACAGGCGGCGCGCCCTGGGGAAGGAGGCGACCTTCCGCGTCCAGGGAGCCCAGCAGCGTCTCCCACCAGCCCGGCGGCAGGCGCTGGAGAAAGGCGGGGACGAGGGCTTCCAGGAAGGGCGGCAGTCGCAGGGCGCCGTCCTCTTCCACCGCGCCGAGCACGGCCACCCAGCGCTCCCGGGTCGGCCGATCGAGCAGCACCGCACCGAGACTCATCCAGGGGGTACCATCCCCCTCGAGCAGGGCTTGCCAGCACCAGGCCCGGAGTTCATCCTCCCGTTTCCCGCGTCGTTCGGCGGGAATGGCGGCGCTCCCGTGGCGAAGCAGGGCAACCCACGCCGGATCGGGGCGCGGAGTCCAGGTTCCGGTCAGCGCCTCGACCCAGGGGCCCCTGTTCTTCCCGACCTTCCAAGTGGCCTGGGGCCAACGGCCTTCCCGCCCACCCAGCAGCCAAGCCTGGGAAAGGGTGGCCAGAGCCCAGGAGGAATCGCCCCAGCGTCGGCCCCGACCCAGTTCCCAGGGAGCCTTCCAGGAGCCCAGCCAGGGCGCGCGCAGACCGCTCATCGCCCCTCCAGCATGCAACGCCAAGCTTCCCAGAAGGTCGGGAAGGTCTTGGCCACGCAATCCGGATCCCTCAGTTCGCCTCCGGCGCGCAGGGCGCCCACCGCCGCCGCGAAGGCCATGCGGTGATCCCGCCTGGGATCGAAAGGTGGGCGTGGTCCAGGCGTCGGGCCTGGGCGAATCCGCATCGCCACGCCGTCGAGGATTTCCGCGCTTCCCCCCAGCCACCGCACCAACTCGGCGCTGGCGTCCAGGCGATCGCACTCCTTGAGGGGCAGTGTGTGCAGTCCCGTGAGCAGGGATTCCCCCGGGGCCAGGGCAGCGGCGGCCGCTAGCACGGGCGCAAGATCGGGGCAATTGGTAAGATCCGCCCGGAAACCGCACTGGAGTGGTCCCTTGAGGGTAAGCATCGCTCCGTTCCAGGCGCAGGAACATCCTGCCCCTGCGAGGATCTCGAGCAGTTGGCGATCTCCCTGGGCATCCCCTGAGTCCAAGGGGGCCAGCTTGATGGCGCGGCCGGTGACGGCGGCCGCGCAGAGGAAGGCTGCGGCGCCGCTCCAGTCTCCGGGCAGGGTGAGGCTCTGCGGCCGGAGCTGGCCGCCTGGGACTTCCCAGAAACCTGGCTCGAGTCGGGAAGGGCAGCCGAAGCGTCGCAGCCAATGGTCGCTGAGTTCCAGATAGCTGCGGGAGGCCGCTTCGCCGGTCCACCGGATACGGCCCCCTTCCGGCAACCCCGCAGCCGCGAGGGCTAGGCCGGTCACGAACTGGCTGCTCAGCGAGGCGTCGACCAGAACCTCCAGTCTTTGCGGCGGCGCCGGAACCGGGTGGAGGATGCCTCCGCTAGGGCGGCTTTCCCAGCGGCCCCCCAGCGCCTCGATGGCCTTCAGCAGGGGGCCTAGCGGCCGATCGAAGAGACGGGGTTCGCCGGCCAGGATCACGGGTTCCTGGGCCTGCAGGGCGAGCCACGGAAGCAGGAAGCGCAGGGAACTCCCCGAGGCGCCCACCCAGAGAGGTTCCGAGGCGCGAGGTCTGGCCCCTCCGTGAATCACCCATTCCGTGGCCGCTTCCTGGAGGGGAATGCCCAGGCCCTGGAGGGCCTTGCGCATCCAGCGGGTGTCCTCGGCCTCCAGGCCTCCCTTCAACCGGGAAACACCCTCACACTGGGCCGCGAGCAGCAGCGCCCGGTTGGTGACGGATTTCGAGCCCGGGATGGAGGGGGCGCCCAGGGCCTGCCCAGGCGGAAGGGCATCCATCGGAAGCTGAAGGATCATTCCCTCACGGTGCCGGGAAGGGCGCCGGATCGCAAGGGCGCCTACCGGGCATCCATGTAAGGAATAGCCTTGGTCTTGTCCGTCTCGAGGGGAAAGGTGAAGATGCCGTAGAAATCGATCTTCTGCGTGTACTTGATCCGCACGACACAGGTGCCGGACTGGTTGTCCCCGCTCTTGGTGACGACGATGGCGCCAGGTGCGAGGGCCTCAGGGAGGTTCAGTTCCCTTGCCTTCTGCTTGATCTGGGCCTCAATGGTGGCCTGGGGGATGATGGCAGCGCGCCCGGCGATATTCTCGACGGAGCTTAGAAAATCGTTATTCGAGAAGAGAATGGGCACGACCTGAAAGGCCGCCGCCCCGACGACGGTGAGGACGAGCAGGCTGATGATGCAGCCGATCTTGCCTTCGCCGCGCTGTTGTGTGCCGTTTCGCATGAGGGTCCTCCGGGGATCAGGGTTTGAGGTCTTCCAGGGCCTGCCTGGCCAGGGGTGCGACGAAGGGTCCCTCAGGCCCAAACAGGGTTGCCTGGGGGTATTTCAGCGCTTGGTTAAAAGACTGGCTGGCTATGTCCGCGTAGACATTGCCCAGGCGCAGCAGACAGACGCCCGTGTAGTAGTCCAGGGTGCCCTGGCTCACCCCCTTGGTACCCGTCATGCGGGCATCCCGCAGGACTTCCATGGCCGGACCGAAGAGGCGGAAGTGCATGAGCGCCAAGGCCTGGTTCAGACGGAGCAGTCCGGCCTCGTCCCCCTTGGCGCCCAGATAGCGTAGGCGGAGTTCCGCCAGCACAAAGGGATAGCAGAGGTCGGAGGCATTCAGGGGGAGCTCGAGGGCTTGCTGCGTGACAGGCAGCTGGATGGGGGCCTCGCCCTGGGCTAGGGCGATCCGCTCGCCCGGAGCTTCCGCGAGAGCCTTGCGGAAGGCCATGACGCTGGTGACGGGCTTGCCGTTCACCTGCGTGATGGCCCTGGAGGTTTTGATTCCGGCGCGCAGGGCGGTTTCGTCGGCGCGGAGTACCCAGGGGCCAATCTCACCCGGGAGATCCAGAAGGTTGAGCCCCACCCAGGGTTCCCAGAGCCGGGGCAGGCGGTTGAGCCTGGCCGCCAGAGCGGCCAGCGGGTCCTGCTCCAGGGGCTTGACCACACTGCGGTCCTCCTCCCCCTGGAGGGTGGAGACCACCAGTTCGATCTCATGGATGGGCTTGCCAGACCTGGGTCGGACCGTAAGGGTGAGTTCAGCTTCCTTGGTAGTCCGGATCCGAGTCAGGGCCTCCTGGGGGGTTTCGCCCTTGGCGGGCAGCATAAATGCGACGGTCTTGAGGCGTTCTCCGAAACTCGCCAGGAGGCGCAGCATCCGCTCACGCCCCGCGAAGTCGTCTGAGCCCTCGCAGCCCAGGTAGAGCATGCGGACCTTGGGGCGTGCGTTGACCTGCACCGATTTCCCATCGGGCACTTCCACCCGCTCCGTGAAGCCACCGGCGGGAAAACGCACCTGCAGGTCGTAGGAACCGCTGCAGAGCTGGAGATCCTTGACCGGAACGGGGCCGTACGGCTTGCCTGAGAGCAGCAGTTCACCGCCGGGTCCCGCAGTGGAAACCGTGAGAAGTCCCCGGCTGGCGTCGAGCTTGTAGGCCTCCAGGGTATGGTCGGCGAAGGGTGTCGCGTAGGAGGGGTCGAGTTCGATGCGGCGGGTGCGGAAGCAGGGGGCGCGCAATTCCAGGGTGTGTCGACCTGCGGGAAGGTCCCCTACGACGAAGGGAGCCGAGAGTTCCTCGAGACGGACACCCGCCTTCTCCGCCATGGGGCGGAGTTCTGGAGCGGCGATGCCGACGGAGGTGCCGAGGCTCTTGCCATCCAGCAGGACTTCAATGCCAGCGGGAGATGTGCAGAGGGAGACCGTGCTGGAAACCCGTGTGAGCTTCATTTCCAAGCTCTTGGGCTCTTTCAGGGAAAGATCTACCTGCTGTTCGGCACTCTGGTAGCCGGTCTTGGCGTAGGTGAGCTTGTGGTTACCGGGCGGAAGGAACTTCAGGGCGGCGCTCTGTCGGGGCCTCCCATCCACGGCCAGGATGCCGCCCTCCGGATCGAGGGCGAGTTTCACGCGCACGAGTCGACTGCTGCGCAGGGCCTCGAAGACACCTTGGAGCCTGGCATTGGTGATGATGCGGTCCATGTCGAAGTCGGGGTTGAGTTCTAGCAGGGCCTCGAGATCCTTCTGCGCACGCGGTTTTTTGGTGGCGCTCCGGTCATCGAGGATGGCCAGCCAGTTGTAGGTCTCGCATAGCATCTGCAGCCATTCGCCCTCGAGGGTCTTGCCCTTGGGTTCCAGGGCGCCGAGGATTTGCTCGAACTTCGCGGAGGCGCCCGGATTATCGCCCTGGATGCCCCACAGAGCCTTGGCCTGCTGGAAGGTCTCCTTCAGGGCGGGATCCTGGGCGCGGAGATCCATGCCCGAGAGGGTGGCGAGGAGGGCGAGCGGTGCGAGGACGCGGAAAAGGCGCATAGGCATCTCAATTCAGCCGAATCAGCAGATCATTGGAGCGGTCGGCCAGGACGATGCCTCCCTGATGGTCAAGGGCGATCGCGCGGAACTTTCCGTTCAACCCCAGTGCCTTGAAAGTGGCGTGCCGCAGCAGTGAACCGTCGGGCCCCCAGAGCACCACGCCTTCATAGTCCCCGTCCACGATGGCCGCGACATGACCGGTGGCATCGGCGCAAAGGGCAAGCACATATTTGACGGAGGCGGGCAAATCCTTGCTGTAGGGAACCGTGAGGCGGGGCTGTCCCGCGGCATCCAGGAAGAGCAGGCTGCGGTTGGCATCGGAGGCCAGCACGGCCCCGCCCGTGGGCAGAGCGGCCATGGCGGTGGCGGTCGGGGAGGGCAGGCTGCGCGAGGTTCCATCCGCAGCCACGAGGGTGATGCAAGCGACCTTGGCATCGCTCACCCAAAGGTTCTGCCAGCCGTCCAGGAAGGCCCCGTTGGGCGCGGTGAGGCTGGCAAGAAGGAGGGGGGTGGCGCCTTCCTCGCGCGTGATGCCGACTTTCGCACTCACCAGCCAGGGGACGCCTGCGGCCGTTACAGTCATGGCCTTGGCACTCTTGGAGGCGGCACCAGCTGGAGCCAGTTCACTGCCTTGCAGTACGAAGGCCCGATCCAGATCGTCCTGATAGATGAAAAGCTCCCCCTTGGGACCCGTGGCGAGCAGGGTCGGGGTCTTGAGCCATCCCTTGGCCCGCCCTTGGGGCCAGGGGCCTTCCGACTTCAAGGTCGGTTTTTGGATGCGGTGCTTCACCCGCACTGCGATGCGCCATTCAGCCTCCTGGGCCTCGGGGCTTTGCGGAAACTGGGTGCGAATTCCCTGGAGGAGAAGGAGGCATCCCTGGAGATCGCCCATGACATCGAGCAGATCGCCCATCTGGAGTTGGGCCATGGGCGCGATCGGGGAGGTGGGGTCCAGGCGGAGGGCCTCGGTAAAGTGCTTCAGGGCTCTGGCCCACTGGCCCTGAAGCCTGGCCGCGAGCCCCAGATGGTAGTGAGCGGGCAGGACGGCGGGTTGGTCGGGGAAGAGGTCCACTACGCGGTTGAACTCCCCGACGGCCTCTCGCAGATCCTGGGCCTTCCGGGCCTGGGAGGCGAGGATCTGGCCCCGCAGCAGCATGGCTTCCGCGGCCCATGAGGTCTTGATGTGTTCAGTCTTGATGCGCTCCAGGAGGGGTAGCGCAGCCTCCGACTTCCGCTCCACTTCCAGCTGGTAGCGGGCCATCCTCAGAAGAGCCTGAGCGCAGAAGGGCGATTTGGGTGCCTGCTGCAGCAGTTGGCCCCAGGTTTCCAGAGCCTCCGGATAGGATTTTGCCCCGTAGGCTCGCTCCCCCGATTGGAAGAGCCGTTCGGCGATATCCCCATCCTGAGCGCCAAGGGCGAGGCAGACCGCCAGTGCCAGCGAGGCGGAGCGGATCCGGGAGAGGGGCAAGTGCATAGGGGCCTCAGAAAAAATCGGGAGCTGCTCTGAATTCTACGCGTGAATCAGCCCTCGATGGCTTGAAGAAGCTGATCCATGGGGTAGGGCTTGAAGAGCGTGCCCTCCACCCAGGTCGCATCGGCGAGGGGACGCAGGTCCCGGCTGGAGGTCGAGAACAGGACGGCGCGGCAACGCCCCTGACCCCATTGCTGCTCGAGCCAAGCACTCAACTCGCCGTCGGCGTCCTGGGTTTCGGAGATGACCAGATCCACGGGGGAGGACGTCAGTAAACTCTCGGCCTCCTTACGGCTTCCTGCCTCCTGAATCCGCCAGCGTCCCGAGGTAGCCAGGGTGGAGGCCAAACGCTTGCGAAAGAAGGCGCTGGGCTCGAGGACCAGGATGCTCTGGACGGGAGGCTTCTGATTCACCTCCGCCTCGGTGAGACCCAGGTTGAGGAGGCTCTTGTGCGCGGCGCTCTTGAGGCCCAGGCCGGAGGCGCGCAGGAAGATGTTCCGCACGGGTTCCACCAGCTCAATCTGCCGGGTGAGACCGCCGATCTCGCAAAGATGGGCCAATTCCTTCCACTCGATATTCTTCTTTCCGAGATCCTGAAGCACCATGTGGGCAAGGCTTTTGGCCAGCTCCGGGCGGATGATGAACTCGGGATGGGCGAGGGCCCCCCGCAGGGCCAGCAAGGCCTCGATCCGTCGCGGCCCGCTCTCGGGAAGCTTCTGAATCTGGGCCTGGATTTCGACCTCCTTCTTGGCGAGCAGGCCGAGGTTGGTGCTGCGCTGGCCCAGTTCCTTCACGATGGCCGCGACGCGGTCATTGCTCTCGCGGTCCCAGGATTCCTTGGTCCGCATATCGAAGAGGAAGTCCGAAAACCGGTCCTTCAGCTTTTCGTAGGCCATCTGGTCGAAGGTGTAGAGATCCTGCATGGCCAGCATGGCGGGAACACGCTTGCCCTCGCCCTCGCGCTCATCGCAGCAGCGTTCCACCAGGGCCAACAGCGCGGGAAGATGCTCGGGGGGAAGGGGATGCTCGAATCCCGAGAAAGCGTTCAGGGTGCCTTCGAGACAAAGAATGAGCACCTGTGGGTGTTTGAGCTGAGAGGCTTTCAGGAGCAGTCCCAGCGACGCCTCGGGTCTGGCAAGTACGCCTAGCGCCCGGGCGAGGCTCACCTGGAGCGCCAGGGGCTTGCCATCGTGAAGCAGTTCGAGGAAGGTCGGGACGGCCTCCGGGTTGCGAATCTGCGCCAGAGCATCCACAGCTTCCACGAGAAGTTCGTCGCGCTGGTCCTTCTGGAGAAAGGCCAGCAGCGGGGCGGCGGCCACGCGGATCTGGTTCTC
The DNA here is from genome assembly GCA_903868115.1 of uncultured Holophagaceae bacterium. Lineage (GTDB taxonomy): Bacteria > Acidobacteriota > Holophagae > Holophagales > Holophagaceae > JAYREN01. Next base: position 1,543 of record CAIPUA010000293.1, on the reverse strand, counting down.
ACCGAAGGCCCAGATCGCCCGGCGCACCTTGTCGGGATGGCCCGATTCGAACTGGGCCATCAGGGAAGGCAGGCTGCTGGGCAGCTTGCCCAAGTGGTGGCTGGCCAACTGACCGACTTCGATGATGGAATCCTGCATGGCCTTCAGGAAGAAGGGTGTAAAGGCGTCATCCTCGCGGCTGCCGAGGGCGTCGATGCAGCGCTGACGGCGTCGGAGTTCCGGTTCGGCGAGGATCTCGGCAAGGAGCGCCTCCTCCGTGGCCGGAATGAGATGGAGAAAGGCGTGGACGAAGGCATCGCCACCCAGCCTCAGGCGGAAGGGGCCTGCCAGGGCCGGAAGGACCTCCCCGGCGGTGGCCAGCCCCACATCCACCCGCCGGGCCAGGCATTCTGCGGCTTGGTCGAGAGTGGCACCCAGCCGCTCCTGGCGAGTATCCGCGGCATCGGAACTCTCGGACTGGAAGGCCGAATAACGGGCCACCTTATTCTCGAGCAGCAACCCCAGAGCCTCGACAAGGAAGGCTTCGCTGAAGCCCTGGAGGGCGGCGTGGAAGGGTTCCAGTAGGGCGTGAGGATCCTGTTCCTCGGCGGGCTTTCCCAAGGCTTCCGCCAGGGCGCGCACGGCCTGGGGCACTCGTCCGACGAAGCGTTCAGTGAGGAGCCGACAGAACTCCTCCCGCGCCGTTCCTCGGGGCATACTGTGGGTTCTCCGGAGGATTTCCTGGAGCTGCTGGTTGTCCAAGAGTTCTTCGGTGCTCCGGCCCACGAATTCGGCGAGGAAGCGGGTGGGCTCCGGACCGGGAATCCCGGAGAGGATCCGGAGAGCCAGGCGGCTCACCATCTCGTCGCTGCTCTGTTGGGCCTCGACCAGGGCAGGAAGATGCTCGAGCCCGGCCAAGGCCGCCAGGACACGAGCGCCGTGGGCGGCCAACCGGGGATTGCCGGAGCCCTCCAGCAGGCGGCCGAGATGGTGGGAGAAGGGCTGCGGGGCGAGATACTGGGCCAGTTCACGGGCAAGAATGGTCTGCCGATCGGCATCTGGGCGGGCCGTCCGGAGTTCCTGCAGTGCATTGAAAGCCTCTCGGGTGCCCAGCAGGCCGAGAGCGGTGCAGCCTTCGTCGAAAAGGCCCAAGTCCGATTCCTGGAGCAGGGCCTCCCGGATGAAGATGGCCCACTCCGGCCAGTCGAAGCGGGCCACCATGGACAGGAGCAGGCGCCGCAGACCCTTGGGAGTCGCGCCGGGTCGCAGCGCCATGCCGAGTGTCGGCAGAGCCTGCTTGCGGAGGCCCTGGATGGCTTGGGTCAGCCGGGCGGGGAAGGCTGTGTCCCCGTCGGCATATTCCGCCAGAAGGGCACGTAGCGTGTCCAGAGGAGTGAGCGGGACGACTCGGGCGAGGATAGGCATGATCTATTCTCTTCGGACAGGATAGGTCCTGGAATGAACTTCGGAATCTTTTTTGAAAGGTTGGGACGGTGATCGTCGAGACACTGGCATTCCTCGGAGGTCTGTGGCGCCGCGCGCATTCGCCCGCCGGGGCCTTTCG
>CAIPUA010000292.1 GCA_903868115.1 uncultured Holophagaceae bacterium | reverse complement strand
CTGACACCTCTCAGCGGCCGGATGTTCATTTGGTCAGGAGTGGCTTCCGATTTTATGGCTGTCGGCACCCGAGGAGTCCTCCAGGGCGGCGCGGTGGCCGTTGCCAACGCACCCGCCGGGGCCAGTAAGACGACGCCGGAAATTCATAATTTCCAGGGAAGCACGTCCCAACGCTTCCCCAAACCCCGCGTCTGGCGCACGGTTCATTAGGAACACTGCGTCCATGAAAAGGCACCGGCTTTGGCCGGTGCCTTTTTGCGACCCTCCGGATTGAATAAGTTCCCCCATCGGGGTGGAATGGTGATACTCAGTTGCTCAGGTCGATTTCACTCTTACTTCCTTCTCGTCTGCTAACTTGCCCGGGGCCTCTTCGGCCTCCGCGAGGGCGAGGGCCCTCCAGCACGGCACAAAGCCACGGGTTTCTAGGCGACCCGGGTTGGAGATGATTTCCAGGGAGACTTCCCGTTTGTGGAGCCGCGCTTGGAGGATGGCCCCGGAAAGGTGCTCGAGTTCCTTCTCGAAGGCGGCTCCCGCGCTCCAGAGGCTCAGATCCAGCCGCAGGCGGAGTCCTTCGGGTTCCTCGTCCTCGAAGGTCCGCACCCAGGGCGTTCCGCGCTGGGCGGTGCGCTTCCAGTGGACGCGACTGAGGGGATCCCCTTCCCGGAAAGGGCGTGCGCCGTCCGGCGCGGAGACCCCCGGCTTCGAGAGCGATCGGGCGGATTCCCCCCGGAGCCCCTGACGCGGGGTAATGGCCCGGGGGTGGGGAAGGATCAGGATTTCCTGATTGAGGGGGAAGCGTCGGGCCTTTTCGAGGAAGCCGAAAGGATAGGCCGTGCGCAGCTCGAGGCTCCGGAGGCGGCAGGCGCCGCGGCGCTCGGGTCGGGCATGCAGCACGACCAGCGCAGCCCCTTGGCCTTCGCCCCCCGCGTAGAAGCCCGGTTCCACCCGTCCCTGATCCATTTCCAGGCGAAGCTCCAGGGCCCTGATCCGCCCGGGTGCCCCGTCCTTGAGGCGGATGCGCAGGCCACCCCGCACCCGGGCGAAGATATTGCCCTCCTCTATGCAATCCAGTTCGATTTTCAAGATCGTACTGCGGCTCACCACACCCGAGACCAGGAAGAGGGCCACCATCAGCGAGAACACGAGATAGAGCAGATTGTTGCCTGTGTTCACCGCGAAGACGCCCACCAGCAGCATGGCCGCCAGGTACTCGAGCCCGAGCCGGGTGATGGAGAGTTGGAGGCGGCGATCGTTCCAGAGTTTCATGGTGAGGAAAGAGTAATGCAGCAGTAGAGTTGAATACTCTTTCGGATGGCCCATGCTGAAAAATCTTTTTCGCACGAAGTCTCTCGAACAGCTGAAGGCCAAGGCCGAAGCCCCCGAACACCAGCTCAAGAAGAATCTGGGCACCTTCGATCTGACCATGTTCGGCATCGGTGCCATCATCGGCGCGGGTATCTTCAGTGCCATTGGCACCGCCGCCGCCGGTGGGCTGGACGGGCGGCCCGCCGCGGGGCCGGCGCTGGTCATCAGCGTCCTCATCGTGGCGGTGGCCTGTGGCTTCACCGCCCTGGCCTACGCCGAGATGGCCTCCATGATTCCAGTCTCGGGCTCGGCCTACACCTACGCCTATGCCACCCTGGGCGAACTCATGGCCTGGATCATCGGCTGGGATCTGCTGCTGGAGTATGCCGTGAGCAATGTGGCGGTAGCCATTTCTTGGGGCGACTACACCAAGAGCTTCCTGGGCAATGTGCTGCATGTGCAGGTGCCGGGCTGGCTCTCCATGGACCCGAGAACGGCCCTGATGCTGCCCGATGGCGCCGCCACCCTAACGCTTTCTCAGAAAATCCAGGTTTTGGGCCAGGCCAAGCAGGGCTTGGTGGATGGCGCGGCCACCTTCACCAACTGGGCCACTCTGAAGGATGCGCCCATGGTGTTCGGGTTCCCCGTCGCCATCAATCTGTTGGCGGTGGTGATCACGGTACTCATCACCTGGCTGGTCTACCTCGGCATCAAGGAGAGCGCCCGGGCCAACGCCATCATGGTGGTCATCAAGGTCGCCATCCTGCTCGCCGTGGTGGGCATCGGCATCAAGTTCATCGACACCCAGAACTGGGTGCCCTTCGCGCCCAAGGGCCTGATGGGCATCCAGGCGGGCGCGGCCATCATCTTCTTCGCCTTCATCGGCTTCGATGCCGTGAGTACCACTGCGGAGGAATGCAAGGATCCCGGCCGCAATCTGCCCCGGGGCATCCTCTTTTCCCTGGGCATCTGCACGCTGATCTATGCTGCCGTGGCACTCGTCGTTACCGGCATGCTGAAGTACACGGAACTGGGCAAGCACGCGGATCCGCTGGCCTACATCTTCACCCAGCACGGCCTCACGGGCTGGGCGGGCGTCATCTCCTTCGGCGCCATCATCGCCACCACCGCCGCCCTGCTCGTCTACCAGATTGGCCAGCCCCGGATCTTCATGTCCATGAGCCGCGACGGCCTGTTGGGCCCCTGGTTCGGCAAGGTGAGCAAGAAACACGGCACGCCGGGGAACGCCACCTTCCTCACTGGCTGCATCGTGGCGATCCCCGCGGCCCTGCTGAACATTTCCGAAGTCGTGGAACTCTGCAACATCGGCACACTCTTCGCTTTTTCGGTGGTCTGTGCGGGTGTAATGATCCTGCGGGTACGGCGGCCCGAGACCCTTCGACGCTTCCGCATGCCCTGGGTCTGGGTGACGGCGCCCCTGGGCATCATCTTCTGTTTCTGGCTTGCCAAAGGCCTTCCCGGCGTCACCTGGGTGCGCTTCTTCATCTGGCTGGTCCTGGGGCTGCTGGTGTATTTCGTCTATGGCTTCCGGAACAGCATGCTCCACGACAGGGAGGAGAAGGCGTAGCCTGGAATTCCATGTTCACCGGATTGATCCGATCCTTCGGCACTCTGGAGTCCCGCACTCCGCGGCCGGGCGGGATGCGGCTGCGCATCGCGGCGCCCGCTGAACTGCTGGAACGCGCACCGTCGGGGGCCAGCATCTGCGTGAACGGCGCCTGTCTTACGGCCGTGACGCGGAATACGAAGACCTTCGACTCTGAGCTTTCGGAGGAAACCCTGCGGCGGACCACCTTCGGCCACCTCGCCATCGGCGCTCTCCTGCACCTGGAACCCTCGCTGCGCGTGGGCGAACCCCTGGACGGCCATCTGCTGGCGGGTCATGTGGACGGCGTGGGGCGGTTGGTGGAGCGGCCGGAGGGCGAGGGGCTCTGGCGCTTCGGGATGCCCGCCGAATTGGCCCCCATGGTCGCGCCCAAGGGTTCCATCGCGCTCGATGGCATCTCCTTGACGGTGGTGGACTGCGGCAGGGACTGGTTCACGGTGGCACTGATCCCCGAGACGATCCGGCGCACCCGCCTAGCTGGGACGCGCCCCGGCGAGGCCTTCAATCTGGAGGTCGACCCCATCGGCCGCTATGTAGCCCGGGCTCTGGCCATGCGGGCAGGCGATGCTGAATTGCAACGCTTTGCGCAGGCAGGGTGGCCGGGGGGATAATCATGGACGCACCCTATGTTTTTCCTATTCTACGGATTGGTTCTCAATGGATGTGACTCGATGACCCAGTGCCAGCACGCATGGAAGATGACCAATGCCCAATATGGATTCACCGTTTTCGAGCGGTGCTCCCATTGCCATGGGGTGCGCACCTACTATGCCGCGCAGGACACCTGGGATGAGTACCGGGAAGGCGGTTGCACCTGGAGCATCGTGGAGAACGCTCAGACGCTGCGCTTCGATCTGGAATGCGAAAAGTGCCAGCAGCAGGTGGACTTCAAAGACCTGATGGGGCTGATGTACTGCACTTCCTGCATGGAGGATTGTGAGGTGGAATGTGCCCAGAAGGCTCTGGCGCCCCAGAAGACCTGGATCCTGGCGGCCTTCGGATTCCTGCCTCATGCTCCGGAAACGGAAATCAGCGCCGCCAGACTGGAGATCCTGACGGACTACTTCAACCAGCGCCGGGATACCTCTCGCTCCCGGGTTAAGATCCTTCCCTTCAGCCTCATCAAGCAGGTTTCCCTTTGCCACGGCGAGTTGATCCATGACATCGGAATGCTGTCTCCGGAGCCTTTCCCTGAGCGCAAGCCGCTCTTCTGAACCCGTCCAACCTTATCCCTTCAACACCTTGGTGGAGCGCCCCACATGAAGATCCAAGAACTGATCCAGAACCTGGGACTCAAGCCGCTGAGTCGTTTCGAGGACCGGGACATCAGCGGCGTGTTCATCTCGGACATGATGAGCGACGCCATGGCCAATGCCAAATCGGGCAATCTGTGGATCACCGTGCAGACCCACAAGAGCATCATTCCCGCCGCCAACCTGGTGGATGTGGCCGCCGTCATCATCACCAGCGGCAAGACCGTTCCCCAGGACACGGTGGAACTCGCGGACAGGCACGCCATCGCGCTCCTGTCCACAGACCAACCGACCTTCGATCTCATCGGGAAGCTGTACGGCCTGGGGATCGCCACGAGTTAGCTGGCCATCCTGCAGGGAACCAAGTCGGGATTGCGCTTTACCGGGAGCCTTGGGTGAAGATTGAAGCGATCAGGGATTCCCTGAAGGCGTCCGTCCTGGCGCGGGAGGATCTCCTCGGAGCCGAGGTGGAAGACATTTACGCCTCGGACTTGATGAGTGATGTGCTGGCCTTCGGGCTTCCTAATTCGCTGCTTCTGACTGGCCTCGCCTCCCAGCAGTCCCTCATTTCCGCCCACATGGCGGAGTTCAAGGCGGTGGTCCTCCTCAGGGGCAAGCGGGCCAAGGACGGAGCCGAACGCTTTGCCACCGAGCACAGCATGGTGCTCATGTCCACGCGGCTGGACATGTATGACGCCTGCGTGCGCATCCACGCCCTCCGCGACGGGAACGGGGTCCAACCCAAGGAACTCGGGACCACCCAGGCAGTGGACAACATCCTTCTGCAACAGAAATTCCAGATCGAGGGAAACGACTTCTCCAAGGCGGGCTATGTCTCCACCGAGGTGAAGTCGATGCTCAAGAAGATCGGCGTGGATCCCGTGCTCATCCGATCCGTGGCGATCTCATGCTACGAAGCCGAGATGAATGTCTTCATGCATGCCTTGCGGGCCAAGGTGGACCTCACCGTCACCCCCAGGCTCATCGAGGTGATGCTCACGGATGAAGGGAAGGGCATTCCCGATGTGGAACAGGCCATGCAGGAAGGTTTCACCACGGCCACGGATGATCAACGGGCCCTGGGCTTCGGCTCGGGACTGGGGCTGCCCAACATCAAACGCAACACCGACGAACTGCAGGTCACCAGCGAAGTGGGTAAGGGAACGACCCTGGTGATGCGATTCTTCCTGCAGCGCCCAGGTTCTTGATGCGGAAGGGAGGAAGGCCATGACCACATACTTCCACGCCCATGCCGTGAATCCCGACAAGTGTCGGGGCCACCGCACCTGTATGCGCCGCTGCCCCACCCAGGCCATCCGGGTGGTCAAGGGCAAGGCCGTCATCTCGGATGAATTGTGTGTGGACTGCGGCCATTGCATCGAAGCCTGCACCGAAAGTGCCATCGCCATCAGCGAAGACAACCTGAACGGCATCGCCCAGTTCAAGCACAAGGTCCTCGTCGTGCCCCCGGTGCTCTATTCCCAATTCGAGCCGCGCATCCATCCCTATGTCATCCACCTCGCCTTGAAGGGTCTCGGATTCGATCATGTGGTGGATGTGGCTCCCTATGCCCTTGCCCTGGAACGAGCCCTGGAGCTCTACATCGAAAGCTACAAGGGGCGGCTGCCCCTCATCTCCTCTCAGTGCCCGTGCGTGATCCGCCTCATCCAGGTGAAGTATCCGGACCTGGCTGAGCTCATCATCCCGCTGGAAACCCCAAGGGAACTGGCCGCGAGGGAAATCAAAAAGGAACTCCAGGGCAGGCTTGGCCTCGCGCCGGAGCAGCTGGGAGCCTTCCATGTGGCCTCCTGCCCCGCCAAGATGGTTTCCATCCGGCAGCCCGCGGAAAAAAACCGGTCCTGGTTCGATGGCTACATCAGCGTGCGCGGCATCTACCCGATCATGCTGCCCCATGTGCTGGCCATCAACAAGGAGTTCGACCCCTCAATGGTTCCGCCGGACTTCCGCTTCAGCACGGCTCCGATCTCCCACAGCAGCGAAACCGGGGGAGAGAGGGCGAAGATCAACGGGCTCGCGGTATCCGGTCTGTATAGCGTGATGCGGATCCTGAACGACATCGAGAACTCGAAGCTGCGCAATATCACCTACATCGAGGCCCATGCTCACATGCTGGGCTGTGTGGGCGGGCCCACCAATGTGGAAAGCCCCTACATCGCCCGAGCGAACAGTCTGAGGCAGGGCGAAGACTACCAGCAGCCCATCCAGCTCGACGACGAGGACATCACGCGAAAACTCAAGGATGGCTACTTCTTCATGGAGCATCCCATCCTGCCCAGGCCCACCGCCTTCTTCGACACGGACCTGGAAACCTCCATCAAGCGGATGAAAGAACGGGAGCGCATCTACCAGAAGCTCCCGCAGATCGATTGCGGATGCTGCGGTTCCCCCACCTGCATGACCTTTGCCGAGGATTTCGTCCGGGGCGAGGTCAAGCCCACCGACTGCTACCACTTCTCCCAACCCCGGAGAGTGGAGGAACAGGAGACCTGAATATGGGATGCGATACCAGGACCAGCACAAGCGCGGCTCCGGCCGAATATCGGGACTTGTTCCAGGAATTCAAGGGGCAAGAAGGCGAACTCATCACCATCCTGGTGCGCGTCCAGGAGCGCTTCGGCTACATTTCAGAGGAATCCCTGAAGCAGATTTCCCGATTCCTGAAGCTATCGGAAAACCAGATCTTCGGTGTCGCCTCCTTCTTTTCCAAGTTCCGCTTCGACGCACCAGGCACCACCTCCATCAAGGTCTGCATGGGCACCGCCTGCCATGTCCATGGCGGCAGCCAGTTGAGTGACGCGGTGGGCTGGCGTCTGGGGATCAACTTCGGGCAGGCGAGCCGGGACGGTCGCTTCGATTTCCAGCGCGTGAACTGCATCGGCGCCTGTGCCCTGGCACCGGTGGTGGTGGTGAACGAACAGGTCCACGCCAGGGCCATGGTCACGAGCATGCAGGAGCTTCTGGAAAGCCACGAATGATGAACAGATTCCTGGAAGCCCAAACGAAGGCCAAGCGCGCCTGGTCGGAATTGACCGCCAACTCCGAGCCCGTCATCTACATCGGTTCCGGCACCTGTGGCATGGCCGCTGGTGCGGCCAGTGTTGGACAAATGGTGCAGGAAACTCTGGACAAGCATGGTCTCCACGCCAGGGTGCTCCGGGTGGGATGCATCGGCCCCTGCTACCTGGAGCCCCTCATGGATGTAAAACTCCCGGGGAAGCCACGGATTTCATACAGCAATATGGATTCCACAAAGGTGCGCCAGGTCCTGGAAGCCCTGCTGTTGAAAGGGGGTACCGCTTCCGAACAGGCCTTCGCCCACTTCGGTGAGGAGCAGGGTCCCTTCACCGCCGGTATTCCGCGCTTCCAGGACACGCCCGTCATGCGCCATCAGGTGCGCATGGTCCTGCGCAACTGCGGGCACATCGATCCCGAGGACATCGACCACTATCTGGCCAACGATGGCTATGTCGGTCTCGCCAATGCCCTCGCCCAGTCTCCCGAAACCGTGATCGAGATGGTGAAAGAGGCCGGGTTGAGAGGCCGTGGTGGCGCCGGATTCCCCACCTTCCGGAAATGGCAGATCTGCCGGGGCGCCCCTGGAGATACCAAGTATGTAATCTGCAACTGCTCCGAGGGCGATCCCGGCGCGTTCATGAACCGATCCCTGATCGAGGGTGATCCCCACTGCGTGCTGGAAGGACTCCTCATCGCGGGCTACGCCATCGGCGCATCCCAAGGCTATGTCTACATCAATTCCGATTACCATCTCGCCATCCAGCGGTTGCGCAAGGCCATCGCCCAGATGCATGAGCATGGCCTGCTGGGTGAAAACATCCTGGGCAGCGGATTCAGCTTCGAGATCAAGCTGAAGGATGGCGGTGGCGCCTTCGTCTGTGGCGAGGAAACGGCCCTCATCGCCTCCATCGAAGGACGCCGCGGCATGCCCCGCTTCCGCCCGCCTTTCCCGGCCATCGCGGGCCTGAACGGGAAGCCCACCATCATCAATAATGTGGAAACGCTGGGCACGCTTCCCAACATTCTGCGGCATGGAGCGGCCTGGTACAGCAGGCATGGGAGCACGGGCAACGCCGGCACCAAGACCTTCTCCCTGGTGGGAAAGGTACGGAGACCCGGCCTTATCGAGGTCCCCCTGGGCACCACCCTGCGGCAGATCATCTACGATATCGGCGGCGGACCCTGGAAACCCTTCAAGGCCGTGCAGACGGGCGGACCTTCGGGAGGCTGCCTGTCCGAGGAATTCCTGGATCTGCCCGTGGAGTACGAAGCCATGGCCAGCGCGGGTTCCATCATGGGTTCCGGCGGCATGATCGTGGTGGACGAGGATACTTGCGCGGTGGACCTGGCAAGGTATTTCCTCGGGTTCACCCAGGCCGAATCCTGCGGGAAGTGTGTGCCTTGCCGCGTGGGAACCTACCAGATGGGCCGGATCCTGGACGATCTCGCCTGCGGGCGAGGCAAGCCCGAGGACATCTCCAAGCTCCAGAACCTGGCAGAAACGGTGCGGCGCACGTCCCTGTGCGGTCTGGGCCAGACGGCTCCCAATCCGGTGCTCACCACCCTGCGCCACTTCCGCGCCGAGTATCTCGCCCATGCCAAGGAGAAGATCTGTCCCGCCGCGGGCTGCAAGGAACTGGTGGAGTACCACATCGATCCCGGGAAGTGTACGGGCTGTCAGCGCTGCGTGAAGGTCTGCCCCACCGAGGCCATCCGCGGCGCCCGCTCCGAAACCCATGTCATCGACCCGAACCTCTGCATCCGCTGCAAGGCCTGCTTCGAGGTCTGCCGCTACGACACCCTCGCAGGCAACGCGATCACCTATTCCAGCCGACGGAGCCAATCGTGAGCGAGCCCACGGCCATCACCCTCACCATCGACAACCGGACGCTCACCGCGCACAAAGGCCAGACCCTGCTGGAAGTGGCCCGGGCCAACGGCATTGAAATACCGACCCTGTGCTTCCTGGAAGGCCTGTCTCCTCATGGTGGCTGCCGGATGTGCATCGTGGAAGTGGAGGGTGTGCGAAACCTCCCCACGGCGTGCACGACCCCCGCCGAGGACGGCATGATCGTACGCACCCGCACCGCCCAGATCGAAGCCCAGCGCGCGGATATCCTGCAGCTCTTTCTTTCCGAACACACCTCCAGTTGCCTGGTCTGCGACGAGAAGACCGAATGCAAGGAGTTCATGCCCACCATCCGCAAAGCGGGTGTCACCACCGGATGCCGGTACTGCCCCAAGGATGGCCAGTGCGAGTTGCAGGCCGTCACCGAAAAGATGGGCATCACGAACATCGACTACCCCATTGCCTACCGCGGACTCCGGGTGGAAACGGAAGATCCCTTCTATGACCGCGACTACAACCTGTGCATTCTGTGCGGTCGCTGCGTGCGCATGTGCCAGGAAGTGAGGACGGCCAATGTGCTGGCCTACAAGAACCGTGGCCGGAAGGCCATCATCGGCCCTGCGTTCAAGCGAACCCACTTGGAAGCCGGATGCGAATTCTGCGGAGCCTGCGTCGCGGTCTGCCCCACGGGTTCCCTGCGGGAGAAGGCCAGAGCCTGGGAAGGCAAGCCGGAGCGCGAGGAAATCACCACCTGCACCTTCTGTGGGGTGGGTTGCCAACTGCGACTTCTGGTGAAAGGAGATCGGGTCATCGGCAGCCTGCCGGCCGAAGACGCCTTGGTGAATCGCGGCCAGCTCTGCGTGAAGGGCCGCTTCTGCAACACCGAACTGGTGAATGGCCACCAGCGGATACGGAATCCCTACGCGATGGAAGGCGATATTCCCAAGGAGATCTCCTGGGAACACGCCGCCGCGCTGGCCGCAGAGCAGCTATCCGTCTGCGCGCCCGAGGATTTCGCCATGTTGGCCTCCTCGAATTTATGCACCGAGGATCTCTACATCGCCCAGAAGTTCACCCGGGTGGCCATGAAATCCAACCAGGTGGACACGACCGCACGCACCTTCTACGGTGGAGCCTTCAACGCCTACCTGGACCTGATGGCCCTCGGCGTGCCCCTCTCCGCTGTCCACGAAGCAGATCTTCTCCTGGCGGTGGGGCTGGATTCCCGCTTTGGACGGTCCGTGGTGGGGGTTGCCCTGCGCGGGGCCGTGAAACGAGGTGCCAAGGTGGTTTCCATCCACCCGCGAAGCCACAGCTACAGCCTCTTCGCCGATCCATGGATCCAACCGCGCCCCGGGGAAGAAGCCGGGATTCTGGAGGATCTGGCGCATGCGGTCAAGGCTGGCGAGTCCTCCCCTAACCCGGAGGTGGATCGTGCAGCCCAGCTTCTGAAGGCAGCCCAGCGACCGATCATCCTGCTGGGTTCTGAATTCATGCAGTACACCAGCGCCTCGAGAGTATTGGACGCCGTGCGGGCACTCGCCCGCGCACTGGGCGCAGGCGTGATGCCTCTGCCCCCCCAGAACAACCTCCAGGGTTCATTATTGGCGGGGGCCTATCCAGAACTGCTCCCAGGGGGTGCTGCTCTTGCGGATGCAGCGCAACGCACCCGCATGGAGGCCGTATGGGGAGCGGGTCTCCCCACGGAACTCGGGGATTGGAACGCCTGGTCGCTTCCAGAGGGGAAACGCACGAAAGTACTTTATCTCCTGGGAGAGTTGCCCCCCCAGGGTCCCAAACCCGCCGACTTCCTGATCTTCCAGAACATTTACCCCCCTGCAGGCTTCTCCGTGCCTGACTTGGTCCTGCCTGCTGCCGCCTCCACCGAGGTGGATGGCACCTTCGTGAACGGAGAGGGACGGATCCAGCCCGTGCGGCGCGCGGTAGCACCCCCCGGCAACGCGCGGCCCGACTGGGAAATCCTGTGCCACATCGCCCGAAAGATGGGAGTCCCTGGGTTTGATTTCAAGAATGTCACTGAAATCCGGGAGGAAATGGCCCACCTCATCGAGGTCTACCGGGAAGACGGGGAAGAGGACGGTGCGCGGCGCCCGAGGCCCTACTCGGGAACCGGTCGGCTCTCAGCCACCGTCTGTCCGTTGCCCGAGGTTTCCGGGGCGGGTGAATTCCTGCTCACCGTGAACGCCGTGGAGCACATCCATCGCGGCTTTCCCCTTTCGGCCTGGGTGGAGGGATCGAAGGCGCTGCTCACGGAAGGTCTGCTGGAGATCAATCCCGCGGATGCCACCGAGGCGGGCATCTGCCAGGGGGATTCCCTGGCCGTTTCGGTGGGCAACATCGAGCATGTCTGGCCCGCCAAATTGTTCCGGGATCAGCCCCGGGGCACGCTCAATGCCTCGCTCAGGGAATGGGCGACCTTCAGTCCCAACCCCCTGCCCGTGCGGATAAGGAAGGCCCATGTTTAAAGTCGTTGCGAGTCGGATGATCGTTCCGAATGTCCATGTGCTGACGGTTGAGGCGCCCAATGTGGCCCGCGCCATGCAGCCAGGTCAGTTCGTCATCGTGCGCGCCGAGGAGGAAGGCGAGCGGATCCCCCTCTCCGTGTCTGACTGGGATGCGCAGCTGGGTACGCTCACCCTCGTGTTCCTGAACATCGGCGCCACCACCGCGCGACTGGCCAAGTTGCAGGAGGGGAACTCCATTCCCACCGTCGTCGGGCCCCTCGGAAAGGCCGCCGAGATCGAGTATCACGGAACGGTGCTTTGCATCGGTGGGTGCTACGGCATCGGTAGCGTGTATCCCATCGCACGGGCCTTGAAGGCGAAGGGCAATCGCATCATTGCCCTGCTGGAAGCCCGGAGTTCCTACCTCTTCTACTGGGAGGATCGCTTCCGTCACCTCGCGGAGCGCACGGTGCACCTCACCCGGGACGGGACGAGCGGCTACAAAGGCCATGTGGGGCGCCTGCCGGAGATCCTGAAGGCTCTCGAGGAGCCCGTGCATCGGGTGGTGGCGAATGGTTGCACCTTCCTCATGAAGCGCGCTTCCGATGCCACCCGGGCGCTGGAGATCCCCATCACCGTGAGCCTCAATCCCCTCATGATCGATGGCACCGGCATGTGCGGCGTCTGCCGCGTGAGCGTGGACGGGGCCACCCGCTTCGCCTGCGTGGACGGCCCAGACTTCGAGGGCCATTCCGTGGATTGGCACGAACTGCTGCAGCGTCGGAAGACATACATGGCGGAGGAAGTGGTCCCCCTGCGCACCAGCAGGTGCGAGGACCACTCGCCTCACGCAGAGGAGCGACCCTGATGGCCGAGGAAAAAAAGAAGCTCGACCTGGAACGCCGGGAGATGCCCAAGCAGCCTCCTGAAGTCCGCTGCCACAACTTCAGCGAAGTGGCCCTGGGCTACACGCCAGAACTGGCCATCGCCGAGGCCAACCGCTGCATCCTGTGCAAGAAGCCCGGATGCGTGCCCAACTGTCCCGTGGAGATTGATATCCCGGGCTTCATCGGACATATCGGCAAGGGAGAATTCGCTGAAGGCGTCCGGGTGCTCAAGGGGAAAAACTGTCTCCCTGCCGTGTGTGGGCGGGTGTGCCCCCAGGAAGAACAATGCGAAAGCTCCTGCGTGTTAGGCAAGCGGGGCGGCACGGTGGCCATCGGAAGGTTGGAGCGTTTTCTTGCCGACTGGGAAGCGGCTCAAGGAAAACTGGAGCTGCCCAACATGCCCCCGGCCACAGGCAAGAAGGTCGCCGTGGTGGGGGGTGGGCCCGCGGGACTCACCGTGGCGGGAGATCTGGTCAAGCTTGGACATCAGGTGACCATCTTCGAAGCCCTGCATCGCATGGGCGGGGTGCTCACCTATGGCATTCCCGAGTTCCGTCTGCCCAAGGCCATCGTGCACCGGGAAGTGGAATACCTGGGGTCGTTGGGTGTGGAACTGGTGGTGGACTATGTGGTGGGTCGCACCCGCACCATCGATAGCGTGCTGGAGGAATACGACG
>CAIPUA010000291.1 GCA_903868115.1 uncultured Holophagaceae bacterium | reverse complement strand
TCGAATCATGGGATCTCCTGGAAAAAAGTACGGGAGGAGGAACAGGCATTCAGGCCATGGAAACTAACACCGGGTAATAGGTCAAAAAGAGGTGACTCAAACAGTAATGCAAAAGGGGGAGAATGCACACACCGATCTTTCTTCGAGTTCTATCCTGCTGTTTCCCGAGATCTATTTTGTTCGCAAATATTGAACGGACTTGTATTTATTGAACAATAGATGAAATGTAGCAGGTCTCTGCCGAGGCTCGACCTGGGCGGTTTTCACCACTCTTGGCACCCCGCGGAGATCAGGCCGACAGCGCGCCGTGGCAGCACTCCGAGGCGAAGGCGCCGCAGGCCGAGATGGCCACGCTCATCCGTCAGGCCCTGCCCGCCCGCTCGAAGCCCGGCATGGCCCTGGAAGTGGCGGAAGAGGCCGGAATGCGCGGCGCCGCCGGGATTCCGCCGCTGCTGGGGCGACTGTTCGCCAACCTGCAGGCCCTGCCACGCGGGTGTGAACCGAAGGGGTGGCGTTGCAGGTGCGTGGTAGCTGCTACGATTCTGCGGGAGGTTTCATGCATCGACGGTTAATCCCAAGCCTCGTTCTGGCAGTCGTGGTGACGCTCGGCTGCACATCGCTTTCCAGAGCCCTGCCCGGCAAATGGGTGGGCGACCTGTGGACCCTTGAGTTCAAGGCGGATGGGACCTTTTCGCAAGAGCGGGGCCTGCTCCGGCAAACCGGAAGGTATGTTGTCCAGGACCAGGATCAGGTCCGCTTGGAGTACGACGGTGTGGCGGGTGCCATCAACAAAATCACTGAAATCATCACGGGTCCCAAGCCCCTCCTCGTCGTGGTCAAACTGAATGGTGATCAGCTCGAACTGACCTGGCCCGATGGGCTGAAATCCAGGCACACCCGGCAACCCAAATAATTCGCCGCTCACCTTTCCAGGTCAACGATGCGCAACCTATCGCTTCAACCCACCTGCACCCATATCCGCATCGGCCGTGAACCAGGTGCAGCAGAGGCACCGGGCTGCGAGGTCCTGCCCCTTCCGGGCGAGCGGGTGTCGCGGCATCACCTGGACCTCTGGTGTGCGGAGGGCATCTGGTACGCGGCGGACCTGGGCACCACCAACGGCACGTTCCTGCTGGGTCAATCCCAGCGCCTCCCCGGGAAGAGTCCCATCCCTCTGCCGGGGGACCGTGAGAGCCGCTTCTTCCTGGGGGGCTATCTGCTGGTGTTCCACCCCGGGACCCTGCGGATCAGCGCCCTCGAACTGGGGGCCTCGGCCCTGCTGGAAGTTCGGGGCGTCCTGGTGGAGAAACCTGGGGAGCAGGGCCCCACGCGCATTCTCCAAGAGGTGAGCTTCACCGCCTTCCCGGGGCGGGTGACGGCCATCATGGGCGGGTCCGGCACCGGGAAGAGCACGCTCCTGAAGGCCATCAATGGCTACGAGGCACCTCGGCACGGTGAGGTCCGCATCAACGAAAAGGATCTCTACACCACGCCCGAACTGCGGCGGGATATCGGTTACCTGCCGCAGGAGGATGTCTTCCATGAGGACTTGAGCATTCGGGAGGTGCTGGATTTCACGCTGCGCATCCGCATGCCCGAACTGGGTCCGGAGGGACGGGAACCCCGCATCCAGGCCGCCCTTGCGGCGGTGGCTCTCCAGGAAGCCGCTGCGGATGGCCGCCACGCCAGGGTGCTGTCGGGGGGGCAGCGCAAGCGCCTCGGAATCGCCATGGAACTCCTGGCCGATCCTAAGGTGCTGTTCCTCGACGAACCCACCAGCGGGCTCTCGAGCGAAGACGCGTACGACTTGTTGGCCACGCTCCGGGTGATTGCCGAAACCCACGGCACCTGCATCCTGCTGGTGATCCACCAGCCCAGCATGGACGCCTATTGCCTGCTGCACGATTTAGTCGTCCTCAAGCGCGATCCCGGCACGCCCGCGACCGTGGTGTACGCCGGCCCGGCCTTTCCCGATGCCTTGGCCTATTTCCAGGCGGGCTTGGCTGCCAACACCCTGCAGACCAAGTACGGCGGCAATCCAGACCCGGGCGTCATTCTGCTGGCCACGGAAGGGTCGCAGGCCAAGGGCAGCCTTGGCTGGGGCCTCGCGGCCTGGCACACCCATTGGTCCCGGTCGGGCTACGGCGCACTGCACCAGCATGTCCCTACCAGCTTGGCCCCGCAGGATCTGCCGCCCCTGCGCCCCTTTGGTCTGGGGCAGTTCGGGGTGCTGCTCGCCCGCGATCTCCGCCTGAAGGTGCGGGACACGCGCACCCTGGCTCTGGTCTTCCTTCAGCCCATCCTGATCGCCGTGGCCCTGGCGGTGGCCCTGGGGCGGTTTGATGCCGCGCGCGATGCCCTGCACTTCAACCATCTGTTCTTCCTGATGTTCAGCGCCCTGTGGTGCGGCGCCTCCAATCCGCCCACCGAGATCGTGGGGGAACGGAAGATCCTGAACCGGGAACGCAAGGTCAACCTCAAGCTGCCGTCCTACGCCTTCGCCAAGCTCACCACCTTCGGCCTGCTCAGTGCCATCCAGGTCGTTCTGCTGGTGGCCATCCTTGTGCCCGCCTGGGGGCTCGAAGCCAGCCCGGTGTCCCTCTTCGCCTTGCTGCTGCTGGTGACCCTGTGCGGCAATGCCCTGGGGCTATTGCTCTCCGCCACGGCGGCCACCGCGGAGTTCGCCGTGAGCCTGGTTCCCATCCCCTTGGTGGTCATGCTCCTGTTTGCCGGGGGGCCGATCCGGCGCCTGCCCAGCATGGCCCAACCGATCGCGGCCCTGACGATGGTCATGCCCAGCCGGTGGGGTTTCGAAGCCATGGTGCACCTGGAAGCCAAGGGCCGTGGAGCGATGGCCAGCCCCTGGCACAGCGCCTTTTTTGATGTGGCCGGGCCCGATGACCGGGCCGGTGATACCGGCAGGGGTGCGGCGCTTGGGGCCTGCCTCCTGGCCCTGCTGGCCTGGTATGGCGCCATGGTGGGCGCGCTCCTCGCGCTGCTCCGGCGGCAATTGGGTAAATAGCCGGCATCAGTTCAAACACCCAAGCAAACCCGGGCGTGTCACGGTTCCCCATCCCAAGAAAGACATTCCACTCGGCACCGAACGATCAATCAGGATTCAGGCCGGCCTTCCCAAACGGTGAACCATGCGCAATTACATCGCCATCCTCCACAAGGACAAGGACTCCGACTTCGGCGTCAGCTTTCCTGACTTCCCTGGCTGCATTACGGCAGGCAGCACCTTGGATGAAGCCAAGGACATGGCCCGCGAGGTGCTCCCGTTTCATATCGAGGGCCTGCAGGCCGATGGCGAGCCAATTCCTGAACCCATGAGCCTGGATGACGCCCTGCTCCACAAATTCGCCGAAGGCGCTCAAGCCTTCTTCCTCGTGGAAGTTCAACGCGACGATCCCATCGTCCGGGCCAACATCACGGTCCCAAAGGGCATGCTGGAGCGCATTGACCGCTACGCAAAGGCCCACCACCTGAGCCGCAGCGCCTTTCTTGCCCAAGCAGCACAGCAAGCCATGCGTTAATCCGTCGCCAACAACGGTAAACCCGGGTCGTGCATTCGCACCCGGTTCACCCGTTCATGGCTCGGATGATGGGTTCCGGTTTTGCCGCTAGACTGTAGGAAACAAGGAAACTTTCATGGCTCAAGAGAACCAGTTGATTGGTCGCTATCGCTTGCTGCAGCGCCTGGGCGCGGGGGGCATGGGTGAGGTGTGGAGGGCGCTGGACACGGGCCTGACCCAGCGGGAAGTGGCGCTGAAACTGGTGCTGTCGGAGGAAGATCCGCAGATGCTTCATGTCCTGGCGAGTGAAGCCCGGGCGATGGCGCAACTGCCCATGCATCCCAACCTGGTGACCCTGCTGGATGTGGTGGAAGAGGGCGCCAGCCTGGCCCTGGTGATGGAGTACATCCCCGGGCCCAGCCTGCGCGCCTTGCTGCGGAACTATGCGTCGGGCCTGCCCTGGGCCCTCATCCAGCCCGTAGCCGAGGGCCTGCTCCATGGCCTGGAGCACGCCCATGGGCATCGCATCATCCACCGCGATCTGAAGCCCGAGAACATCAAGCTGCTCGCCTTCGACGGCAGCCGGGCCTTGAAGCCGAACCAGGTCAAGATCCTGGATTTCGGGTTGGCGCGGGCGGCCAAGGAACAGTCTGTCCAGTTCACCAAGGGCGCCTCGGGCACCTTCGCCTACATGGCGCCGGAACAGCTCACGGGCCAGACCCAGAGCGAAGCCACGGACCTTTATGCCCTGGGCATCCTGCTGTTCGAGCTGGCCTGTGGGCGGGTGCCTTTTGGGGGGCCGGGCAAGGAAAGCTTCGGGGCCATCTACCAGGGGCACACCGCGGAACCGCCGCCGCTGCCCAGCATGCTGCGCGGGGATGCCCCGGCGGCCTTCGACCAGGCCCTGCTGATGGCGCTGGCCAAGCAGCCCAGCGCCCGCCCCGGGAGCGCCGAGCAATTGGGGGAGCTCCTGCTCCCCGTGCTGACCCGGCTGGCCCAGGATGGCAACCTGGCGGTACCCGTGGCGGCCGTGGGGCTCCCCGCCCTGGCGCCGGCCTCACGCCCCGCGCCGAGCCCGCCCCGCACCCCGTTGCCGCCAGCGCCGCCGGTGGCGGTGCAGGGGAATGCCACGGTGCTGGATGCGCGCTCGGCCGGTGCCCATGCCCGCCCAGCGCTCGCGAAACCGGCGGCCCCGCCCCCCAGTGCCGTCGCGCCCCCGCGTCCCAAGTGGCTTTGGCCCGCCGTGGCGGGGGCCGTGGTGGTGGGTGGGCTGCTGATCGCCACCCTGCTGGGCGGCAAGGCGGGCGAGGCCACCCCGGCCGTGGCGGGCGAGGCCAGGCAGGACGCGCCTGTGCAGGCAGGAACCTTTACCAACAGCGTCGGCATGAAGCTGGTGGCGCTTCCCGCCGGTTCGTTTTCCATGGGCTCGACGGAGGGTAAGGGCGAACAGCCCATCCACACCGTGCGCATCGCTCAGCCCTTTCAAATGTCCAACACGGAAATCACCCAGGGCCAATGGGAGGCCGTGATGGGCACGCGCCCCTGGGCGGGCAAAGAAAATGTCAGGAACGGGGCAAACTACCCGGTGGTGTATGTGAGCTGGGATGATGCGAAGGAGTTCTGCCGCCGCCTGAGCGCGAAGGAAGGCAAGCCTTATCGTCTGCCCAGCGAAGCCGAGTGGGAGTATGCCGCCCGGGCCGGTGGGCAGGGCAAGTGGTGCTTCGGCAGCGACGAAGGCAGCCTGGGCAGCTACGCGTGGTTCGACAAGAACGCCTGGGC
>CAIPUA010000290.1 GCA_903868115.1 uncultured Holophagaceae bacterium | reverse complement strand
GCGGGCGCGCCGTCGGGCGAGGCGCTGGTGACCCGACACACCGTGAGGCAACCCCAGGAGAACCGCACCTCCGAGTCGCGGCTTTCCCTCCAGGCCCGCATCCTGCTCGTAGAGGACCAGGAGGTCAATCAGGCCGTCGCCCGAAAATTCCTGGAAGTGGCTGGCGCCACCGTAGAGGTCGCGGGCAACGGCCGCATTGGCCTGAACAAGTTGGCCGCCCAGGCCTTCGATCTCATCCTGATGGACTGCCAGATGCCTGAAATGGACGGCTTCGAGGCCACGCGGCAGATCCGCGCCCTGGAGGTAGGCACGAACCGGCATATCCCCATCCTTGCCATGACCGCCCACGCCATGGCGGGTGACCGGGAACGCTGCTTGGCCGCGGGCATGGACGACTACCTCACCAAGCCCATCTCCCGCGATGCACTGGTTCGCGGGGTGGCACGATGGCTGCCCCCAGAGGCCGATGCGGGCAACCCTGCGGCCCTACCCGAGGAACCCACGGGCTATCCCGCCGCCCCGCCGCAACTCGAACTGGATGAGATTTTGTTCCACAAGCTCTGGGAGGTGTTCGACCGGGACGGGCAGGAAATGGGAGCCGTCATCTTCGAGCCCTTCATCCGCAGAGGCGAGGAACTCCTGCATGTGCTGCACCAGTGCCTAGCCACCGGACACACAGAGGGACTCAGCTCGGCGGCGCATGCGCTGAAGGGCTCCTCGCGGACGCTGGCCCTGAATGCCCTGGGCCAGATCGCTGAACACCTGGAACACGAGGGTGGAACCGCCACCCACGAGACTCTGGCCGCGTGGATCGAGGCCGCCGACCTGGCCTTCGCCGCCGCCTGCCGCTACCTGCACGCCGTCAGCGAAGCCTAGAGCTTCGGCCCAAGCCGTTCGCCGATTGCGCCCGTTATTTCCTGCCGTTCGACTTTTTCCGAGGAGATGCCCATGCCCAAGCCCAGGTTGCTGATCGTGGATGACGACCCGTTCATCTGCGCGCTTCTGAAGCGCATTCTCGTCAAGGACGGTTATGACGTCCTCGTTGCCGCCGATGGGCAAGCGGCCCTGGACTTGTTCGCCACAGATCGGGCCTTCGACACGGTCCTGCTGGACCGCCAGATGCCGGGCCTGGATGGCATGCAGGTGTTGCACCACATGAAGCAGACCGAGGACCTCAAGGATATTCCCGTGGTGTTTCAATCGGCCATGGACAGCCCCGATGAGGTATTGGAAGGTCTGAAGGCCGGCGCGTTCTACTACCTCGTCAAGCCTCTGGATCCCAGGCTGGTGCTCCAGGTGGTGGAGGCGGCCACGGGTGAACATGAGGCCCGGCGAAAATTCTGGTCTGAGATGGAAGGCACGCGTTCCGCCCTGGGGCTGATCCGCCGCGGGGTGTTCCACTACCAGACCATGCCCCAATGCCACGATCTCGCCGCCCTGTTGGCCAAGGCCTGTCCGAATCCGAAACGCACGGTGATCGGCCTTTCGGAACTCATGATCAATGCCGTGGAGCACGGCAACCTGGGGATTTCCTACGACGAGAAGAGCGCCCTGATCGAAGCCCGCCGCTGGGCCGCCGAGGTCGACCTGCGCCTGCAACTCCCGGAGAACGCGGCCAAGTGGGTGAAGGTGACCCTCCTGAAGTCACCCTCCAGGACCCGGTTCAGGATCGAGGACCAGGGGAAGGGGTTTCCCTGGGAGGATTTTCAGGCACCGAATCCCGATCGGCTGTTCGACAGCCACGGCCGGGGCATCCTGCTAGCGAAATGGGAGGCCTTCGACCGGGTCGAATACCAGGGCATCGGCAACTGTGTCGTGGCGGAGATCGACCACGCCTGAACGCGATACTCTTGAAAAACAAACTCAAAATATTTCATAGGATAAAATATGCAAACATTCAATTTCATGACTTTATTCGGAACCCTATTTTCTCTGTGTCTGACGCTTTCAGGACAGGCACCCGGGGCAAAGAAGATCGCGATATTCATGTTCAGCGCAGAAACTCGTTACCTCGAAGCGACACAAGGCTTCAAGGAAAGATTGGCTGAGACGGGTCTCAGTGGGAACAAGGTGATCTATTTTGCTGAAAACGCGGATGGGAATAAGGCAAAAGCCG
>CAIPUA010000289.1 GCA_903868115.1 uncultured Holophagaceae bacterium | reverse complement strand
CGAATGTATGAAAAGTTCGCCACGACTCGATTTTTTGGGTTATTCAGGGCCGACTAAGGAGCGCTAAGAAAGGATGGCTGTTTTCAGTGTTTTGTAGATGAGTTTCTTAAGAGGATGTATAGGTAGCGCTTATACACGCTTACGCAACAGCATCTGTGCAGCCACCGTCGCAATCACGATCCAAACCACCGTGCGCATCGACATCGCTACTGCCGTGCGTTGCTCGTATGAACCGCCGGAGTTGATATGCATGCCGAAGGCGGCGAAAGCGAGAGCGATGGCAACGGCGATTACTACAGCCAGCCAGACCGCCCAACGTTGCCGCAACCATAGTCCAACACCGGCAGCAATGTAGGCGAAACCCGACAGGAAATTGAACCAGAGTACGAATGGCAGATAGTTTCCGGCCGCACCAACTGCCGCCTCATTGCCTAGCAACACCGCCCCACCTTCTTTTATCGTCATCAATCCAAACAGGATCGCCACGATAGCAAGTGAACTTATCAGCCAGCCTCGGGGTTGTTTAAGTGTAGTCATGTTTATGTCACCTCTCTTTTGAATGAATGCCGAACCTGGGGCAGCACGCGGTTGCAGAGGTCCGCCGCACCTTCATGCACCAATCGCCAGGATTGGCGATTAGGACGGAATGGCCTGCAGGGCCATTGCCGCCCGAAGGGCGAGGGCCCACGGATGGGCCCGAGTCAAGCGGCGGCCCCCGCAGGAGGGACAGAAGCCCCGGCCCTTGCACGAAAAAGCCACCAGCCGCTCGTGGCCACAACCGGGGCAATGGATGCGAGCGAAGCCGTGTTCCAGGAAGCCACAGCGAAGAAACGAATCGAGCCCGAAGCAGGAGCAGAGGCTCCATCTCCGTGAGCCTCGGCGAGCGGGAGGGCGCACTGCGCCCGATAGATGGAGGGCCACTTTGCCGAAGGCGAAGCCCGCAGGGCTCGGCCCATGGAGGGGCCGAGTGACATCCCGCTCCACGAAGTGCGGCAGCGGATGGTGCGTCTCCTCGCAAGGCTCCCGCACCGCCGGCCAGTGCCGGACGATGCAGGGAGGCAGCACGGATTCCTCCGGGCGGCGGCGCTGGCAGGTGGCGGGAGCACACACGACACCATGATATTCGCTTTTTATTCGTCTGCAATGTCTCACCCTCATACTACATGGTGATTGCATCTAATTTCTTATGTTGTAGGTTTTCTGTCTCACCACCCGTTCCAGGCGACGCTCGCAAGGCTGAGACTGCCGAGTTGGAAGCCACGGAAGAGGTCGCCGGGGCCCGCCCTGGAAGAACTTCGCTGCCCGCCCCTAACCCTTTCGACGACCTGCCTCGTAAAACGAGGTCAGCTCTTTCCATCGGAGGATACGTATGTTGTCAACCCACTCCTGGCGCGCCGCGACCCTCGGGGCCCTTTCCATGCTTCTGGCGGCCCAGACGCCTCCGCCGGCGGCTCCCAAGCCCCCCGCGACGGGCGCACCCGCGGCCGGTGCCCCTGCCGCGGGTCCTGCCGCCCCCCTGGGACAGAAGCCCTTCGCGGAGGTCATCAAGGACGCCAAGGAGACCAAGGGCTTCTTCACCCTCTGGCAGAAGGAGGAAAAGGTCTGGATCGAGATCGCGCCGGACCAGCTGGACAAGCCCTTCTTCTTCCAGGCCAACCTCAGCCGGGGCCTTGGGGAGGGCCGCCTCTACAACGGCACCATGCTGAACGGTAACAGCCAGCTCCACCTCGCGGCCTTCAAAAAGGTCAATTCCCAGATCCAGTTTCTCCAAAAGAACAGTATCTACAGCGCGACGAAGGGCAGCGCGGTGGCCGAGGCCGTGGCGTCGGGCTTCTCGGACAGCCTGCTGGCCTCCACACCCATCGTCAGCCAGCCCCATCCCGACCGGAAGAGCGTCCTGGTGGAAGCCAGCGGCCTGCTGTTCAGCGATATTCCCGCCATCGCCTTCCAGATGGAGCAGCTCTACCGCCAGAACTACAGCTTCGACGCCAAGAACACCAGCTTCCAGAAGCTGAGGGGCAACGACGAGGAGACCACCCTGGACGTGCAGGCCCATTTCCAGCTCCCCCGGATTGCCACGCCTCCCCCCATGGCGACTCCGGGCATGCCCGTGCCGCGCCTGCCCGGCTCCCTCTCGGATCCCCGCAGCATGTTCCTGGGACTGCTCTACAGCTTCCGCAAGCTGCCCGCCGAGCCCATGAGCCCCCGCGTCGCCGACGACCGGGTGGGCTACTTCACCACCCGCACCCTGGACTTCTCCGAGGCCACGGATCAGGCCAAGGACCGCACGGTGAACTACGTGACCCGCTGGCGCCTGGAGAAGAAGGATCCGGGCGCCGCCCTCTCCGAAGCCAAGAAGCCCATCGTCTACTGGCTGGACAAGAACATCCCCGAGAAGTGGCGCAAGCCCATCGCAGACGGCATCCTGGAATGGAACAAGGCCTTCGAGCGCATCGGCTTCAAGGATGCCGTCCAGGTGAAGCAGCAGCCCGCGGACGCGGACTGGGACACCTCGGACGCCAGCCACGCTTCGGTGGGCTGGATGGTGGCCTCCGAGCCCGGCTTCGTGGCCATCGGACCTTCCAACTACGACCCCCGCACGGGCGAGATCCTGGACGCGGATGTGGGCTTCAACGAGGTCCTGACCCGGCGCGGACACAGCTCCTGGCTGCAGGAAACGGGTAGGCGAACGGGCTTCCCGGCCCAGGAGGCCGACGACATCCAGGCCGCGAGCCGACAGATGGACCTGGGGGCCGCGGTTCTGGAGGCCCGGGGCGACCTGCCTACCGAGGGCCCCGACTACGACGCCTTCATGTATGAGTGGGTGAAGTACATCTCCATCCATGAGATCGGCCACACCCTGGGGCTCACCCACAACTTCCGTGGCAGCACCATCTATTCCTGGGACCAGCTGGCGGACAAGGCCTTCACCAAAGAGAACGGCCTAGCCGCCTCGATCATGGAATACATGGGCATCAACATCGCCCCCAAGGGCGAGAAGCAGGGCCAGCCCTTCATGACCACCCTGGGGCCTTACGACTACTGGGCCATCGAGTACGCCTACAAGCCCATCGAGCCGAAGAAGGAAGCCGAGGAACTGGCCCGCATCGCCGCCAGGAGCCACGAGAAGTCCCTGGGCTTTGGGCGCGACGAGGAGGTCGCGGGCATGGATCCCGAAGTGAACATGTGGGACATCGGCCCCGATGTGCTGGAGTTCGCCCAGCGCCAGGCCCGCATCACCCGGGAACTGGTGGGCGTGCTGGAGACCACGCAGCTGAAGCCCGGCGAGAACTACGAAGTGCTCACCCGCCGCTTCAACATGGCCCTGGCCACCTTCGGCCAGGCCTGCGGCTTCGCGGCCAAGCACCTGGGTGGCGTGATCCACCTCCGCGACCACGCGGGCAGCCCGCGCCTGCCGCTGAATCCCGTGCCCGCCGCCAAGCAGCGCGAGACCCT
>CAIPUA010000288.1 GCA_903868115.1 uncultured Holophagaceae bacterium | reverse complement strand
GGGCGCGGTTCAGGTGACCGCAGGTGCCGTGGCCGGGACGATCCCGGCACGGCGTTTCTCGCGAAGGCGGTAGCTCTCGCCCTTGATGGTGACGACATGGCTGTGGTGCAGCAGTCGGTCCAGGATGGCCGTGGCGAGGATGGTGTCGCCGAACACTTCGCCCCAGGCGCCGACGGGTTGGTTGCTGGTGATCATCAGGCTGCCCTTCTCGTAGCGGCGGTTCACGAGTTGGAACATGAGGTGGGCGGCCCTCCGCTCGAAGGGCAGGTAGCCGAGTTCGTCCACGATCAGCAGCTTGGGTTTGGAGAAGTGGGTCAACCGCTCCTCCAGCCTACCTTCCGCCTCGGCCCGCAGCAGTTGACCCACCAGCGCCGTGGCGCTCACGAACAGGCAGCTCGCGCCCCGCTCGATCACCTTCCGCCCCAGGCCAATAGCCAGATGCGTCTTCCCCACGCCGGGTGGCCCCAGCAGCAGGATGTTCTCGGCGTGGGCCACGAAGGTCCCCGTCTCCAGTTCACGGATCAGGCGATGGTCCAGGCTTGGTTGCAGCTTGAAGTCGTAGTCCTCCAGGCTGCGCTTGATCGGAAAGTGCGCGATCTGGATGCCCATCCGGGTCCGTTTCGAGTTCTTCGAGGCCGCCTCCTCGGACAGGACGAGGTCCAGAAAATCCAGAAAGCTCAGATCCTTCCTCGCGGCCTCCTGGAGCAGGAGGTCGAGCCGATCCCGCGTGGAGCCGAGTTTCATCCGCGTCAGGTGACTCTGGATTCGCTCCATCTGGGGATCTACCACGGATCACCTCCCACCACATCCGCATAGACCGACAGGGGGCGCACAATCTCATTGGGTCGGCCGATCCATGCGCTGCCGTTTACGAAGGTCATGACATGGCCGGGATCCTCCACCACCTGGTGACGTCCCGTGGCTACGCTGTGCTCGGCCACGATGCGGTCCTGGAAGTGAACCTGGATCAGGTCCTGCTCGATGAGCACATCCACCACCTCGCCCACGAGCCCCGGCGGCACGCTGTAGCGGTTGGTGTCGATGTCGATGCGGAAGTCCGAGGCCACCTTCCGCTCCTCCCAGCGCGACTTCAGGTAGCTTGGGTGATTCCCGATCAGACGCAGGGCCATGCGCTCTGCGCCCTCGAAGCGGTCGATGGGCCGTTCGAAGGTGGTGCCGTGGATTCGCACCTCGGCCACTTCCCGCAGCCAGCGTGCCAGATGCCGGTCCAGCGCCGCGTCATCCTCGAACTCCAAACCTCCAAGGGCGTTGCCTTTGACATAGCCGACTCCGCTCTCCACCTTGCCCTTTGTCCGTGCCCGATAAGGCTGACAGGCCCTCGGACGAAGCCCCCAGTGCTGGCAGAAGGCCTGGAACTCCGGATGGAACTGGACCTTGCCCTGACGCGGGTGGGATAGCACCAGCGGCTTCGTGTTGTCCACCAGTAGCTCCTCGGGAAGGCCGCCAAAGTAGGTGAAGGCGTGCTCGATCCCGAGGATCCAGTCCCGCTGGCGCAGGCCGAAGCAGATCTCCGCATACTCCCGGCGGCTGTGCCCCAACGTCGCCACGAACACGAACCGCTTCTGCGGAACCTTGCCGATCGTCAGCCACTTCTCCCCAAAGTCGATCTGCATCTGCTTGCCCGGCGGCGTCTCGAACCGCAGGGTCGCTTTGTCGGCCACCACCTGCTCGCGCCGCAATGGGCGCAGCGCCCGCTCCACCGTTCGCAGGCTCACCCGAACACCCTTCGCCAGCAACTCCTGGCGGAATACATCCCCGTTCCGAACCCCGACCCGCCACCGTTCCCGGATCCATTCCCGATGGGCCGCCAGCACTGCGACCCGATTCGGTCCCCCGTAGCACCGCTCCGGCCCGCCCTTCAGCCACGCCTTTACCGTGTTCCGGGACATCCCCAGCTCCCGCCCTATCCGCTTCAATCCCCAACCCAACTTCCTCAGGACGAAAACCCGCCCCGCCTCCTCTGAGTTCAGCATCCCGTCCCCCAACGTCCAGGGCACGAGCTTGCCTCGGTTCCTTCCCATGACTTCCCCTCCAAAGAGGGGGGTCAGATTTCATGTCGCCAGGGGGTCAGTTTCTGATGTCGCCTGACACCAGGCAAAGCCTGGGTGAGGAGGAAGGATGAAGTGATCAACCTGAAACCTCACATTTGTCCCCAATGGGTAGCCAACCCCATCTGGTAAAGCAGGCC
>CAIPUA010000287.1 GCA_903868115.1 uncultured Holophagaceae bacterium | reverse complement strand
TCCCACCCGCTACCGCGGCGCCGCCTTCGAAGGTTTCTGGGAATGGTGGAAGATCCAACACTCGCGGGAAAGAGTCATCGCAGGTCTCGAGGCTGCCCAGCAATTGCTGGAGCATGCCGCGAGCCGCGACACCCTGTCGGAGGATCTGCGCTCCAAGCTGGACCATATCCTCCACAAGTGCGGCAGCAGGGGCGGCGATTCTGCATGGAAGGACCTCAAGCCTGCCCAGGAGCCCCAGGGCTACCGCACGCTCTTCAATTGGGCGCGCCACGATCGTGATCGGGTAGACCTCTGGTGGATCGATGGCCCGCCGGGCAGCGGGCGGAGCAGCCTGGCTGCTGCGGTCCTGAAGGCTTGCTGCGCCCGCGAAGGGGTCGGCGGCCTCTTTGTCTCGGTACGCACCTTCAGTCAGGAACTTAAGGACGTCTACTACGACACACGGAGCTTCCTGAACCGTGATTTCCGAAGTGAGCGTGACCGTATGGAACCCCTGCTCAAGGCACCGTACCTGGTGCTGGACGACTTCGACCGCATGGATTCGGATATCCGGGTGGTGCGCGCCCTGGCGCAACTGCTCGACCACCGCTATGCGGAGGAGCGACCCACCATTCTCACGGCCGCCCGCTGGGCCGAAGTCCTCCAGCGCGGTGGGCCGGAAAGCTATCCCCTCGCCAAGCTGGAAGATCCGAACCTCATGCGCCGTCTGGCCCAATCGCGGCGCGTTGTCCTGCGCCCCGTTCTGGAGCGCCTTCTGGAGGCGCTGGATGGGTGAGGCGTGAAGAGGCTCCTCCGCTCACTCCTGCTGTTCCATCTGCGCCGCCCCGCCGGCCTGTGGATGCTTCTCGCGGGCATCACCTTGCTCCTGGGGGCCGGGGTGCTGCGAGTGGAGCGTCGGCTGGACCTGATGAGCCTTCTGCCTCTGGAACATCCCATCGTGAAAGCGAGCCTGGAGGCAGGCGTGGGCCAGCAGGAAATCCTCTGGTTGGCGGCCGAGGGTGGTTCAGCTGATCTGGAGGCCCGAGAGGCCTGGGCCGAGAAGCTGGTAGAGCGGCTTGTGACCATGGACGGCGTGCCGGATAACGGTATGGGTGGAGAGGGCCGTCTCTCCGTGCCCGTCCCCGTGGCGGGTCCCAAGGGCCCCTCTCTCTGGCCGGCTCTGCTGGCTGCGGGCAGTTTTTTCGACGGGGATCCCGCCGTGGCGAGGCTGGTCACGGAACAGTTCTACGGGCTGGCACCCCTGCTGCTTGGGGATCGCCTAGCCCCTCTCGCCGAGGGGCGGGAACTTCAGCAGCGCTTTCGCGAAACTGCGCGCCTGCTGGCCTCGCCCGACCCCGTGAAGGCCCGCCTCGCTCAGTTGGATCCCCTTGGCCTGCGCAGCGTACTGCCCCAGGATGACGAGGCCGTCGCGAGGGCCAGACAGAGCGCCAAGGCCTTTCCCGTGAAACTCCGAACCGGCTACCTGGAAACCACGGATGGTCGCTATGTGTTGGTGCCGCTGCTCCTGAATTTCCCCAGCGGTGAGGCCGCCTCCACGGCGCGGGTCCTGACTTGGCTGGGCAGAGGGGCCCAGGGAGCCCTGCCCGTCAAGGTCGGCCTGCGAGAGGTGGAGCAGGCCCTCGCCTCTTCTGGAACGCGGGCCTTCACCCTCCAGCCCACGGGCGCCCACGCCATCGCGTTCTGGGAGACCCAGCGACTGGGGCATGAGGTGCTGCTGAGCCTTGCGCTCTCCTTCGTGCTGATCGGTCTCGTCTACTGGATCGGGTTCCGCACCCTCGCGGGCTATGGCTTCGTGGTGGTGCCGCTGCTGCTCGGCATGTTCTGGGCGCTGGGCTCCGTGGGATGGATTCTGGGCCGCCTGAATCTCATGGCGGCGGCCTTTGGCGCTGTGCTCCTGGGCATTGGCGATGATGTGGGCATTCTGCTTTTCAGTCGCTATCGGGAGGAGAGGCAACTGGGGCGGACCAAGAGCCTGGCGCTCCGGGCGGCCCTCCTGGGCACCGGCCCGGGTGTCCTGGCCGCGGCACTGGCGACCTCCCTGGCCTTCCTGGCCTGTGTTGCCGCGCCCTTCCCGGGCTTTCGGGATCTGGGGCTCACCGCCGGACTGGGCCTGCTGGCCTGCCTCGCCACCAGTTTCCTCGTGCTTCCCGCGCTGCTCCTGGCCCTGGATCGAGGGCGCGGCGTCTTCGCTCCCGTTCCCACCCCACCGCAACAACCCCAGCCCGCTCGCGCCTGGAAGGCGCTCGTGGCCGTCGGCCTGCTGGTCTGCGGGCTCCTGGGCAGCTTCCGCCTGCAATGGGAAGAGGACCTGCGGCGCTTCCGCCAGAAAGGCAACCCGGCCCTGGCCCTGCAGGAAACGCTCGGCAAGGTATTGGGTGCCGGGCTCCAGCCTCTCGCCGTTCAGATTCCCCTGGATGAACCCGAACATGTGGCCCGCCGCTGGAATGCCGTGGCGGAGGCTCTGGCGGCGGAAGGCCTGCCCATGCCCCGGTGGCAAACAGCGGATCCGGAACTCCGGCGGGTGCTGGGTTCCGAGACCTGGTACCGCATGGCCCTGGCTACGGCGGCCCAGGAGGGGCTCGATCCCGTTGCCCTGGAACGCCCCCTTTCGGCCTTGCGCGGCTGCGCCGAGAATCCCCTGGCCGCGCCCCGTTCGTTGCAGGCCATCCTCGCTCAGGCCAGGCCCCCCGAGGAAAAGCGCCGTTGGAACCTGGCGGGTTGGTTGAAGCGCGGCGGGGAGACCGCGCCCAGGATGGAATACTTCACATTCCCCCTGCGCCTTGCGGAGGCCTCCCAGGACAGGGTCGAGGCTGCGGTCGAAACCGTGGGCGCGAGGATGGTGGGCACACGGCCCCTGTTCCGGGCGATCAAGACTGTGGCGAAGGATGCCCTGCAGGATGTGGTGCTGCTGGCGCTCGTCGCGGTGCTTGGTGTGGTGGCCTTCTTCGGACGGCGCTTGCGCTTCGTGGTCTTGGCCCTGGTGCCCCTCGCCGCGAGCCAGATCGGCGTGCTGGGGATTCTCGGCTGGGCGCGGGAACCCCTCACCTTTCTGAGCCTCGTCGCCATTCCCATCGCCCTGGGCGTGAGCGTGGACACGGCCCTCAATCTGCTCCATCGCGCCCGCCTGGAGCCGGGTGCCGCTGCGAAGGTGGCCCGCGTGAATGCGGTTTGCGCCGGGACGACCCTGGCGGGCTTCGGCGGCCTCGTCTTCAGCGGCTACCGCGGCCTGCGGGGCCTTGGGTTGGCCTGCCTCGGCGGCACGGCCCTCGCACTCCTCGTCACCCAGTGGCTGCTGCCCTGGATGCTCGAGAAGTGGCCGCTGCGGAGTGGGCGGGAATGAGAACGCTGGCTGACATCATCGGGCTTTTAGTCGAGCTGGAGCACCGAATCGCGGATGAACTCGAAGCCCAGGATCTCGATTTCAAGGAATGGAATGGGCGAAGCCTCGACGATGCCACGCGGCTGGTGGTGGATATGGCCATTTGCATGGCCAATGGAGGGGGCGGGACTGTCGTTTTCGGAGTCGCTGACAAAACAATTGGCCGCACGAATGCGATTCTCGGTGTTCCTCCAACCGTGGATGTGAATCTCCTCCGCAAGCGCGTGTACGACCAAACGGATCCCAAGCTCACGCCGCATTTTGAGGAATTGGTCGTTCCCGAAGGCACCGGTCGCCTGCTTGTCATGCAGGTGCTTCCGGGCCTCCCGCCTTTTACGGACACCAGCGGGCGGGGACGGATCCGCATCGGCAAGGACTGCCAGCCGCTCACGGGCTCTCTCCGGAAGGGTATTTCCGTGGACACCGGCGAAACAGATTACTCGGCGGAGACGTTGCCAGGGGAAATCTCATCGCACCTTTCTGCCTCAGCCATGGAGCAGTTAAGAAATCAGGCGCGCCAGGAAAAAGCCCCGGAGGATCTTCTGCGTCAGGGGGATGTGGATTTTCTGGGGGGGGCTGCGGTTAATCCGAGACTGTCAGCTCACCCGAGCAGGGCTTCTGCTGGCGGGTCGCGAGGAGAGCCTGCGCCGCCATGCGGGAACTCCGGGGTGGACATTCCTTCGCATGGCCTCGGACACGGACTACACCGAACGCCGGGATGGTCTGGAAGCCTTTCCCCTGGCACTGGCCCGGCTCGAAGACCAGATCATGGCGGACAATCCCATCCATACCGAACAGAGAGGCCTGTTTCATTTCGAGTACCGCACCTACCCCGAATTGGCTCTGCGGGAAGGCCTGCTGAACGCCTTCTGCCACCGGGACTATCGTCTTGGCAGTCCCATCCTGGTCAAACAGTTTCCGGGTCGCCTTGAAATCACCAGCCCCGGTGGATTCATTGGCGGGGTCCGGCCCGACAACATCCTGCACCACCCCCCGGCGCCCCGTAACCCCCTGCTTGTGGAGGTCCTCATCGCCCTGAGGCTCGTCAATCGCAGCAATCTGGGTGTGCCGCGCATGTTCAAAGCCTTTTTGCT